>NZ_JBWLKM010000097.1:0-29466 GCF_059026085.1 Streptomyces sp. a15
CTGGCCCGTACCGTTCGGGAAGGGGCTGTCGGAAAAGGACCCGAACCACAGGCACCTCGTCGGCAGCCTACTTCACTTGAAGTGGCGGGGACTGGAAACAGCGTCAGCCACCGCGGCGCAGTCCCCGACCCTACTCAGTCTCAGTAGGGTCGGGGCTCGCACCGGGGGCGAATGCTCGATGCGAGCCCTTCGGTTCGGTTTCAGGCGTCACTAGACGATGGTGCAGGTTCGGTCGTTGTAGCTGGCCATTCGGTCGTTTCCGGCGGCGTCGGCGAAGTGGTAGTACCCGTTTATGCGGGAGATCGCGATGTCCCTGTACCGGCCGTCGTACTTGTCGACCGTCCCGTCGCCGTCCGTGTCCCTGAGCCGGGTGCCCGCGGCGGCCCAGGTGTCCTTCCCCACCACGCCATCGGCGGCAGCGGGGCCCACATACTGGCTCTGCCACGAATATGTGGCAAGCGTGGTGTTGTGGCCGAAGTAGCCGTCGATCTGATCCCTGTGGCCGCCGGAGGAAGAATCCGCCCAGAAGACGATCTTCTGCCACAGGCACGTGACATTGGAATTCCGGTTGTAGCCCCCGAACTCGGCGACGATGCCCTCGTCGGTCCAGTCGTCCCTGAAGTCTCCAGCGCCCTTCATGAAGGCGTTGCCGTTGTAGGAGTTGGAGGCCGAGGCGGGAGTAGCTATGGAGGTGCTGATGCCAAGGGCGAGGAGTGCGGCGGTCAGGGGAGTCGCGGCCTTGCGTACGGCGCTGCGGATCTTGCTGGAGGAGGGCATGGGTCTCCCAATCACAAAAGAGCAGGCCAAAGGGCATGCTCGGACGGATGAAGCCGAGTTGGTCCTACGGCCTCGACAGTAGAGATCAAGGGCGTGGCGAGTTCAAGCGGTGAGAGCATCAAGCGGCGCTTGGCGTTTCGTCGGGCTTCTCTGCCGGAGTTCGGTATCCGAGGGTTTTCCTGGGGCGTCCGTCAAGCCGCGACGCGATCTCGTCGAGTTCTTTCTGAGTGTACCGAGAAAGATCTGTTCCCTTGGGCAGGTACTGGAGGCGAGTGCGGTCGTCAGTTACAGCTGATCCGCGCCCCGGTTTCCATGCTGTAGTTCGCCCACGCCATCGCCGTCCGCGTATTGGGGCCGTAATCGCCGTCTGCCTTGACGCCCACCTTCCTCTGAACGGAGATGAGCGCCGACTCGGTGAGGGCCCCGAAGACCCCGTCCGTTTCCAGCTTGTATCCGTAGCAGGAATTCAGGTTCTTCTGAAGGGCGCGGACTGCCGTGTTGCTCATCCCTCGGTCCAGCCAGCAATCGGGCGTAACGTTGGCGGCGTAGGGAATGTACTTGTAAGAGGTGGGGTTTGTGACCTTGTTGTAAATAGTCTGCCCGTAGCTGCAAGGCTGGTAGTCAGCCGCGGTCGCGGACGGCGCGCTGACGAGAGCGCCGCCGAGGAGGCCGGCCAGAAGGGTCCCCGCGGCCGCAGCCGACTTCGCGCGCCCGCTTCGGATTTTGATCAATTCTGCTCCACCTTCCAATTTCCAATTTTCGGGCGGATTGCCCGAGCCCCGAGATTCCCCCTCGGGTGGCCCAGTGCCGAAGATTACGCGGCGGACTGGAGAAAGGCATGTCACGCGAACACGTGACAGCGCCGCCGCTCCTGTGCTCATGTGCGTATTTTGCCCGGATCAGGTTCATTGGCCGCGTGACAGTAGCGGCGAGATGTCGCACACACCCCCTGTCAGTCGTGCTCGCGTTCACCTAAGTTGGGAAGCGGGTCTCATCGGCGTGCGGGGGAAACACTGTGAGGAATGCGGTCGATTACCTCACTTCTGTTGGCGGAGGCGGGAATTCCTTTAGTGGAGACGGTGTGCTGACGCAGGGGCCCGCCCAACTCCAGCTTCGGCGCAGGTCCGCACGCCTGACCGCTGTCCTGAGAGCAGTCAGCGCCGTCGGAGCAGCCGTGGTCGCCGTGGTCGGCTTCGCACCGCCCGCCCGCTCGGTCTGGGTGGCCGTCGCGGTCGTCGGACTGCTTCTGTGGAGCGGCCTGTTCACCGTTCTGACGCTCAGACCGGAACCTCGTCCCTGGCTTTGCGCCGGTGATATCGCCGTCGTTCTCGTGCTCTGCCTGGCACAGGGCAACCTTGTCCCGGCCGAGGTCCTGGGAGCGAGTGCGGGCTCCGGGTGGATCGACATGGTCTCCGGCATCGGCGTCTTCGTCGCACAGCTCATGCTGCGGCAGCCCCTGGCGATGGCCGCGACGATCGCCATCGCGGCGGCTCACGCGGTGGGCGCCGGCGTACGAGAGGCCGCCGTCATCCTGGTGCTCCAGGGGCTGCTCGCCGCCGCTGTCATGGTCCTGCTGCGACATGGAGCGCGTAGGGCGGACCTCGCGCTGTCCGAAGAGGCGTCGGCGCGAGCGTCGACGCGGGCCCGGTCCGCCGCCCGCTCCGACGAACTGGACCAGCAGCGGCTGTTGCACGACACCGTGCTCGCCACGCTCACCATGGTGGGCACCGGCAGCATCACCCGTGACTCCGCCGCGCTGCCGGAACGGGCCGCGGCCGACCTGGCCGTCATCAAAGACCTGCGGGCGCACCCTGGTGTGGCACGCGCTGTGGCGGACGACCTCGCACCGCTGGATGTCGCGCTGCGCACCGTCGTACTGACGCACCGCGTCGGCCTCCCAGCACTGGACATCGAGTTCGACGTGCCGCCGCTGGACCTGCCCCACGAGGTAGTGGAAGCCCTCTCGCAAGGGATCGCCGAGGCCCTGACCAACGTGGCCCGGCACGCGAACACCCGCGCTGCCCGGGTCACGGCCAGACGCGTCGGGGAGGGCGTCGCCGTCGAAGTCTGCGACAGCGGACGCGGGTTCGACCCTGCGGCCGTTCCCTCCCACCGGCGCGGCCTGCGGGAATCGGTCTGCGGCCGGATGAGTGCCGTGGGCGGCAGCGCCCGGGCGGCATCGTCCCCCGGCGCCGGCACCCGGGTCGTGCTGAGGTGGGAACCATGACCGTCGGCGTCGCCGAGGGCGTGGTCGCCACCCGCTTTGCCAAGGCTGCCAATATCGGGGCGGTGGCGATCGTCGGCGTCTGGCACCTGGGTCCGGACACCCTGCATGTGCTCAAGGGCTGGCCGCTGTACGAGCCGCGGGCCGCGGTCGCGGGTGCGTGGCTGGCCCTCACGGTCATCCAGACGGTCGGTTCCATCCTGCTGCTGCGTTCCGCGCTCAGCGGGCACTCCGCGCGGTGGCTTGCGGGGGCGGCGCTGGTCACCGGCGTCGTCGCCACCGCCGCGTGCCCGCCGGGCGGGGCGATCGGCGACGGGAGCTGGGCGTGGAGCACCGTGGGCTGGTTCGGCGTGCTGCTTCTGATGCAGCGTCCGCTGTGGGAGCTGGTCACCCTGCTCGGCGCCAACGCGGCTGTCACGGTGGGCTTCCTGGCCGGCGACGGCGCGCTCGACCATGTCACCGTCTCCCGTCTGCTGGCCACGGTTTGCACCACCGCCGGTGTCCAGTTCACCTTCGCCTACCTGGCACGGCAGCTCAACGACGGTGCGAGGGAAACCACCGAGATCGCTGCGGGACAGGCGGAGCGCCTCGCCCGTGCCACCGCCGACGAGACCGTGCACGCCGAGCGCCGACGCCGCTACGAGTACCTGCGCATCAGAGTGGAACCGTTGCTGCGCGGTCTGGCGGAACGTCAACTGGACCCGGAGGACACCGTCGTACGCCAGCGTGCCGCCGCGGAGGCGGCGCGCCTGCGGAGGCTGTTCGTGGAGACGGACGACACCCCGCACCCGCTCCTGCACGAACTGCGGGCCTGTGCCGATGTCGCCGAGCGGCGCGGCGTACGCGTGACCCTGCTGAGCTACGGCGACCTGCCCGAACTGCCGTCATCCGTCCGCCGAGAACTGGCGGAGGGGACCCTGCTGGTCCTGGCCACCGCCATCACCTGGGCGCGGGTGACCATGGTGACGACGCCCGAGGAAGTCGTGGTGAGCGTGGTGGCCGACGCCCCGCCGGAGACGCTTGTGGAAGTGCCGGGCCCGCTCACCGTATCCGCCGTATATGACCAGGAGGAGGACCAGTTGTGGTGGGAAACCCGATGGCCCATACGACCGGCTCCCTGACCGTTGCCATCATCGACGACCACCCTGTCGTCATCGAAGGCATCCAGACCTGGCTGTCCGAGGAGCCGCGAATCTCGGTGGGACACACCGGCGAAACCGTAGATGTGGAGCCCGGCGTCGCGGATGTCCTCATTCTTGATCTGAATCTGCACGGCAGACTCGTCATCGGCGACATCGCCACGCTGGCTGCGGCGGGTCAACGGGTCATCGCCTTCTCGCAGTTCACCGAGCAGCGGGTGGTGCTCGAATCGCTGGAGGCCGGAGCATGCGAGTTCGTCGCGAAGAACGAAGGACGGGCGCACCTGGTGAACACGGTGTTGGCGGCGGCGGGCGACAGGCCGTACGTCACGCCGACGGCCGCGGGAGTCCTTGTAGGTGATCGCGGCGCGAGCAGGCCCAAGCTGTCCTCGCAGGAACGTACCGCGCTGCTGTGGTGGTTCCAGTCCATGTCGAAGGCTTCGGTCGCCCGGCGCATGGGTGTGTCTGTTCACACTGTGGACGTGTACATCCGTCGAGCGAGAGTCAAGTACGCGCAGGTCGGCAGGACCGCACCGACAAAGGCGGACATGCTGGCCCGGGCGATCGAGGACGGCTTGGTGACGCCCGACGACATCACGGGCTACGAGTCGGCGGCGGTCAGCGGGGGTTGAGCATGCCGTGCCTTCCAATTCCTCAGTGTTGGAGGGGAGCGCCGGGTACCGGCGTACCCACGTCCGCCGTTCATGGAGCGGGCGATCAGAGGAACCGTCCCTTGTGGAACAGCAGCGGCGGTTCGTCGCTGTCGGTCGTCCCCAAGGCGTTCACCCGGCCTACGACGATCAGGTGATCGCCGCCCGTGTGCACCGCGTGGATCGTGCAGTCGATCCACGCGAGCGCGCCCGCTAGGCGCGGGGAGCCGGAGGCGGGGGCCGTGTCGTGGGCGACGCCCGCGAACTTGTCCGCGCCGCTGACCGCGAAGCCGCGGCAGAGCTCGCCCTGGTGGGCGCCCAGGACGTTGACGCAGAAGACGCCGGCGCGGGCGATGCGCGGCCACGTCGTGGACGTACGGCCGACCATGAAGGCGACGAGCGGCGGGTCGAGGGAGAGGGCGGAGAAGGACTGGCAGGCGAAGCCGGCGGGAGTGGATTCGCCGTCGGCGGCGGGGGCGGTGACCACGGTCACGCCGGTCGCGAAGTTCCCCAGGACGCGCCGGAACTCGGCCTGGCCGACCGGTGGCCGCTCGTCCTCGCCGACGCAGCGCAAGTCCGGGCGCGGCAGCGGTTCCACGGGTTCGGGGCGGGGCCCGGACCTGAGGTAGCGGACGGCTGCGGCGGCCATTCCTGCGTGTCCCATCATGTCCACCATTGAAGCTGACGGTCCGTCAGATAGGAAGAGAAGGGTCAGCGGCCCTTGTACTCGGGGTTCCGTCGTTCCACGAAGCTCCGAACTCCCTCCCGCGCGTCCTGGGTCGTCATGTTGATCTCCTGCGCGGCGGCCTCCGCGGCGAAGGCGGTCGTGCGGTCGGTGTCCAGGGAGGCGTTGACCAGCTGCTTGGTGAGGGCCAGGGCGCGAGTGGGACCGGCGGCCAGGCGTTCGGCCCACTCGCGGGCCGTCTTGTCCAACTCCCCGTCCGCCACGACCCGGTTGACCAGGCCGAGCCGTTCCGCTTCCGGCGCGGTCAGCGCGTCGCCGAAGAACATCAGCTCCTTCGCGCGCTGCGGGCCGAGGAGGCGGGGGAGGAGGTAGGCGCCGCCGCCGTCCGGGACCAGCCCGCGCCGTACGAACACCTCGATGAACCTGGCGGACTCCGCGGCGAGTACGAGGTCGCAGGCGAACGCGAGATGCGCGCCGAGGCCGGCGGCCGTGCCGTTCACGGCGGCGATCACCGGTTTCTCGCAGTCGAGGACGGCGGCGACGAGGCGCTGGGCGCCGAGGCGGATCATGCGGGCCACGTCCCCGGCGACGCGGTCCTCCGTCGGCGGGCCGCCGCGCAGATCCGCGCCGGCACAGAAGCCACGGCCGGTTCCGGTGATCACCACGGACCGTACGGCCGGGTCCGCGGAGGCCTCCGACAGCAGCTGGATGATGCGTTCGCGCTGGTCAGGGGTGATGGCGTTGAGGGCTTCGGGGCGGTTGAGGGTGATGCGGCAGACCTGATTGTCAGTGGCGTGCTGTACCAATGACTCAGCGGATTTTTCCGTCTCAGGGGCATTCGCGTAGGTACGGGGGGAATCAGGCATGTTCATCTCAGCTGCACACCACCAGCGCGTCCAGCGCCACCGCTCCCTGCCCGCGCGGCAGCACCATCAGCGGGTTGATGTCGAGCTCCGCGAGCTGGTCCCCGAGTTCCAACGCCATGCGCTGCACACGCAGGACGACTTCGACGAGCGCGTCCAGGTCCGCCGGGGGGCGCCCCCGGACCCCGTCGAGGAGGGCCCGCCCCCGGAGCTCGTCGCACATGTCCCGCGCCTGCCTCTCGCCGAAGGGCGGCACGCGTACGGCCACGTCCCGCAGCACCTCCACGAGCACGCCGCCGAGCCCGACCGTCACCGTCGGCCCGAAGAGCTGGTCGTGCGTGACGCCGACGACCATCTCGACGCCCCGCTCGACCATCTGGCAGACGAGGACGCCGTCCAGGGAGACGTCCTCGTAGCGGGCGATGTCGGTCAACTCCCGGTAGGCGTCCCGGACCTGGCTGGCCGAGGTCAGGCCGATCTTCACCAGGCCGAGCTCGGTCTTGTGGGCGATCCGCGCGCCGGACGCCTTCATCACCACCGGGTAGCCCACCAGCCCGGCCGCGCGCACGGCCGCCGCCGCGCTGGTCACCAACTGCTCGCGCGGTACGCGGATGCCGTACGCCCGCAGCAGCTGCTTCGCCGCGTGCTCGCTCAGCTGCTGCCCCGGGCGCATCAGCTCGCGCGCCTTGCGGAAGGACGGCGAGGGGGTGCGCGGCGCCGAGTCGAAGGGGGAGCGGTAGCCGGTCACGAAGCGGTGGTGGTCGAGGTGGGCGCGGACGGCGGTGAGGCAGTTCGCGACCGTGCGGAAGGTGGCCACCCGGGACGAGCCGAGCAGCACCTCGCGGTACGCCGGCTCGGTGCCGACCGGCGACCCCCACACCACGCACACCAGCTTGTCCGTCCGCTCGGCGGCGTCCACCAGGTCCTGGACGAGCTTGTCGCTCAGTGGCGGGAAGGGCCCGGTGATCGGGCAGATCAGGACGCCGACCTCAGGGTCGTCGAGCAGCGCGTCGATGATCTTCCGGCCGCGCGCGTCGCCGACCGGGTGCCCGCCGTTGTCGACGGGGTTGGCCACGTTCAGGTACTCGGGTATCCACTGGTGCAGCTCGGCCTGCTTGGCGTCCGACAGCTCCGGCAGCCGCAGCCCGGCCTCGGTGGCCAGATCGGCGACGTGCGCGCCCGTGCCGCCCGAGATCGAATAGACGACGACTCCGTCGGCCCGGGGCGGCCGGGCGCGGGCCAACAGGGCGGCGGTGTCCTGGAGTTCGTCGAGACCGTCCACCCGGATCACTCCGTACTGCCGCATCGCCGCGTCCACCACCGTGTCGGCGCCGGTCAGCTTGCCGGTGTGTGAGGCGGCCGTGCGGGCGCCGGTCTCGGTGCGGCCCACCTTGACCGCGACGACCGGCACCCCGCGCCGGGCGGCCCGGTCGGCGGCGAGCAGGAAGGAACGGCCGTCCTTCAAGCCCTCGACGTAGCAGGCGATGGCGCCGACCTCGGGCCGCTCGGCGAAGTAGGACAGGAAGTCGGCGGTCTCCAGATCGGCCTCGTTCCCGGTGGGCGCCCAGTGGGAGAGGCGGATGCCGAGCTCCTGGAGGGCGAAGACGGGGCGGCCCTGGTGGCCGGACTGGGTGATCAACGCGATCGCGGGCCCGTCGAGGTCGTCCCGGAAGTGCTCGAAGGCGTTGAGGTTGGTGTTGGGGCCGAGGAGTCGTATCCCGGACCGGGCCACGGCCGCGGCGAGACGGGCCTGGGCCGCCGCGCCCTCCTCGCCGGTCTCCGCGAACCCGGAGGCGAAGGCGACCGCGAACTTCACCTTGGCCTCGGCGAGTTCCTCGATCACGGGAAGGGGGTCGGCGACCAGCAGGACGGCGAGATCGATCTGCTCGGGCAGAGCGGCGACGGAAGGGGAGCAGGGGATGCCGAAGACGGCCGGGCGGGTCGGGTGCACGGGGTGCAGTCGGGCGCCGACGCGCTCGGACCAGGCGAGGAGTTGGCGGGTGACGCCGGTGTTGGGCCGCCCCTCCGTGTCCGAGGCGCCGATCACGGCGACGGACTCGGGGTGGAAGAAGCGGTCCAGATCGGGGACGTCGCAGTACAGCGGCCGTCCGCTGACGTCGAGATCGTCGACCTCGGCGGGCCGGCCGTGGACGGCGGGCCCGGGTTGCTCGCCACAGGCGATGACCCGGGCCCCGCGGGAGTCGGTGGTGAGGGTGCCGTGGGTTGATCCAAGCATCGGTCCGCCCGCTCCTGTGTGACAGCACAAATAACTGACGCAGTGTCAGATTACAGAACTGACGGGATGTCAGGAACGGGCATGACACGCAAAGATGGCGCGATGCCTACAGCGCGGCCAGTACCTCCCTCGCCACCCGCTCGCCCGACCGCACGGCTCCGTCCATGAAACCCATCCAGTAGGTGGAGGTCTCCGTCCCTGCCCAGTGGATGCCGCCGACGGGCTCCCGCAGGGCCGGGCCGTACTGGGTCAGGACGCCGGGCGCGGCGATGGAGACGGGGCCGCCACGGGTGTAGGCCTCGTTGTTCCAGCGTTGCAGGACGAAGGAGGAAGGGGAGGCGGCTTTCTCGCCGAAGTACGTCACGTAGTCCTTCAGCACGGCCGCCCTGACCGCCGCCTCGCTCGCCGAGTCCAGCGCCCGCATCTCATCGGCCTCGATGAACCCCATCAGCGCACCGTAGGAGGCGTCGGGCGGGGAGTTGTCGAAGGTCGAGCTGACCACGCCGGTGTCGCTGACGACCTGGCCGTTGAGGCCGTCGGCACGCCAGAAGGGGGTGTCGTAGACGGCGATCGCCTTGCCGACCGAGGCCATCGGCAGGCGCTGGGTGAGCTGGTCGCGGCCGGCGGGCAGCAGGGGGTCGTACGCGATGCGGGCGGCGAGGGGCGGGGGTACGGCGACGACGACGCGGTCGGCGGTGACCGTCGTACCGTCCGCGGTCACCACGTACCGGCCGCCGGACCGTGCGATGGAGCGGACCGGGGCGCTCAGCACCAGCCGGTCGCCCAGTGTGGCGGCGAGTCTGGCCGGCACCAGCTGGGAGCCGCCGACGAAGCGCAGTTCCTGGGCGCCGTTCGCGGTCTCGGTGAGGCGTTCCAGGGTGCCGGGGTTCGACGCGTTGCCGGCGGTGGCGATATAGGAGACGACGAACAGGAGGGAGAGCTCACGGGGTTCGGCCGAGAAGATCGAGGTGCAGGCCACGTCGAGGAGGAACTTGGCGGACGGCACGACGGCGTTGGCGCGCAGCCAGGTCTCGAAGGTCTGCCGGTCCCACTCCGCTGCCTTCGCGGCGGTCCAGGGGGCGTCGACCGGTATCTGCTTCGCCATGTCGTTCAGCGAGGCCTGCACGATCGCCGCGTTGGCGAGACCGGCCACGTCCACGGGCGGGACGGCGCCGAGCAGTCCGTCGGTGGCGTAGGCCGTCTTCTTGCCGTCCTTGTAGAGGAGGTTCTTGCCGGTGTTGTAGGTCGGGAAGGTCGCCACGCCCAGGGAGTCGGCGAGCGCCTTGATGCGGTCCTGGGTGGGGCCGATGAACTCGCCGCCGCCCTCGGTGACGCCGCCGTTGCCCAGCGGAAGGTTCACCACCCGGCCGCCGACGCGGTCACGGGCCTCCAGGACGGTCACCGTCCTTCCGGCCGCGACCAGGTCACGGGCCGCGGTGAGTCCGGCGAGGCCGGCGCCGACAACGGCGACGTCCACGTCAGGGCCGGCCGCGGACGCCGCACCGGCGGCGGTGGTGGTCAGGGTGACGGCACCGGCGGTCGCGGCGGCGCCGCCGAGCAGGGTGCGGCGGGAGAGCTGTCTTTCGCGTGCCACGTGCATCCTCCGTCGTAGCGAGAGGCGGGTGGAGCCGGAAAGTGAGCAGGGCTCACATTCTGGTGACGTGCGGCACACGCGTGGCGAGAAACGGCTGTCCCGGCGCGTACTCGCGGCACATCTGACCCATACGCAACTGGCGGTGTACGTAAGCGAGTTGACGTCTTCTACGCCACCATCTACGTCACCTTCTACGTCACCTTCTGCGTCACCTGCTATGTCACCTTCTAGTTCACCGGGAGCCGGGACACCCGTCCCGCCCCGTCCTTGGCGGCGGCCTTCGCGATCTTCTGCGCGTCGATGGCCAGTTCGCGGAGCATGCCGCTGATGGGGTTGGTGAAGCCGGTGAAGAAGAGGCCGGGGGCGTTGTCCGGGGTGCGGGCGCCGTGCACGACCGGCTTGCCGCGGGCGTCCAGCACGTCGAGGTGGCCGACCAGGCCCTCCAGGGCGCGGGCGTAACCGGTGGCCGCGATCATCGCGTCCGGCTCGACGCGGGTGCCGTCGGCGAGGACGACCTTGCCGTCCTCGAAGCCCTCGACCGCGGCCACGACCTCGACCGTGCCCTTGCGGACGGCGTCGATCAGGCCGACGTCCTGCACCGGGATCGAGCCCTCATGGACACGGGAGTAGAGGCCGGAGTCGGGGCGCGGCAGACCGTGCGCGGAGAGGTCGGGCACGCTGAGCTTGCCGACCGGTCCCGCGAGCCGGTCGACCAGGGACACCGGCAGACGCCGTACGAGCACGCCCGTGTACTGGGCGGCCCAGCCGGCGGTCGAGCGGCGCAGGATGTGCGGGGCGGTGCGGACGGAGAGGCGTACCCGCGAGGCGCCGCCCTCCACCAGGTCGACGGCGATCTCGGCGCCGGTGTTGCCGATGCCGACGACGAGGACGTCACGGCCGGCGAAGGGCTCGGGGTTGCGGTAGTCGCCGGCGTGCAGGAGCTCGCCCTTGTAGGTGTCGCGTCCCGGCCAGTCGGGCACGTGGGGCGTGTGGTTGTAGCCGGTGGCGACGACCACCGCGGCGCCGGTCAGCTCCCGGCCGCCGGTGGCGTGCAGCAGCCAGCCGGTGCCGTCGGGGGAGCGCTCGATCCGGGAGACCTCGACGCCGGTGACGATCTCCAGCTCGTGGTACTCGGCGTACTTCTCCAGGTACCGCACCACGTTGTCCCGGGAGACCCAGCGCCCGAACCGGCGCGGCATCGCAAGACCGGGCAGGCTCGAAAGCCGCCGCGTGGTGTGCAGGTGCAGCCGGTCGTAGTGGCGCCGCCAGGACGCCCCGACGCCGTCGGACCTCTCCAGCACGACGGCGCGCAGTCCCTGGGCGCGCAGTGCGTACGCGGCCGCGAGCCCGCCCGGGCCGCCGCCGATGACGTACACGGGGCGGTCTGCGGGTTCTGCGGGTTCTGCGGGTTCTGCGGGTTCTGCGTGCTTCGGCTCCGCCGGGGTCGCGGAGGCGGGTGAGGACGCTGTGGAGTCGGCCATGTGCGCGAGCGTAATCACGCACCGGGTTGATGGGTCTCGGTCAAGACCGGAATTGGTTGCGGATTGATCACGGCTGTAGGAGGGGTGGGTGGGGCCTGTGACGTAGGGCGCCTGGTTGTGCGGGACTCGGGGTGGCTGGTGGCGGTGGCGGTGGCGCGACGCCGAGCCCGGGATCGTGCGGTGGGCTCGGCGTCGCGGGCGGTGGCCGGAGACATGACGGGAAACCGGCACCGCGTTCGGGGGGTTCGAGGGGAGGAGGGGGAGGAGGGGGGCTCGTGCTGTGCGGCGCGCGGTGGGGCGCGGGGAACTGCGCGACCAGCCCCCACGCACCCGCAGCCGTTCCACTCGAGGATGCACAGGCTGAGGGGGAGTGCACAGGCCCCTCTCAGGCAACGAGGGGTTTCCGGAGGCCGGTATCTGACGTACCGTCAGATCCATGGACTCGATCTGGCTCACTGGTGCGCAGTGGCTGGCCGTGCTGCGCATAGGGCTCGGGCTGTGGTGGCTCGAGAGCTGGCGGCACAAGGACAAGAAGACCTGGTTCGAGGGCGCCGGCATCGCCTGGGCCGCGGACGTGGCGGCCAAGCACCGCTGGAACGCGGTGCGCAGCGGCTTCGACGTCGTCGTCACGCCGTACCCGAGGACCATGGCGTACGTCGTCGTGTACGCGGAACTCGCCCTCGGCCTCGGGCTGATCCTCGGGTTCCTGACCCCGGTCGCCCTGGTCGGCGGACTGCTGCTCAACCTGCTCTACCTCGTGCTGATGATCCACGACTGGGCCGAGCAGGGGCAGAACTCGATGATGGCGCTGATCTCGGTGGTGGCCCTGTTCGGGATGTCGTGGCAGACGTGGTCGGTGGACAGCGCGCTGGGGTTGTTCCCGTGAGCGCGCGTTTCGACCTCCCCGAGGCGGACGCCTTCACCCGGACCTACTGGGACGCGGCGGCGCAGGGGCAGTTGCTGATCCGGCGCTGCGGGGCGTGCGGGCGGGCCCACCACTACCCGCGCGAGTTCTGCCCGCACTGCTGGAGCGAGGACGTGAGCTGGGAACGGGCGAGCGGCCGGGCCACGCTCTACACCTGGTCCGTCGTCCACCGCAACGACCTGCCACCCTTCGCCGGCCGCACGCCGTACGTCGCCGCGGTCGTCGACCTCGCCGAGGGACCGCGGATGATGACGGAGATCGTGGACTGCGCGTTGCCTGACCGGCTGCGGGCCGGGATGGGGTTGGAGGTCGCCTTTCGGGAGGGGGTGCCGGTGTTTCGGGTGGGTGAGTGAGGGGGGCGGCTTCGCGGGCTCTGGCCGGGCGGTGCGGGGGGTTGGTGGGTTCCGGCGGGGTGGGCAGGGCGGGGAGGATTCGCGGGTTCCGTCCGGCGGCGGGCGGCGGTTTCGCGGGCTCCGGCCGGGCGGTGCGGGGGGTTGGTGGGTTCCGGCGGGGTGGGTAGGGCGGGGCGGATTTGCGGGTTCCGGCCGGCGGTGAGGGCGGCGAACCCGGCTTCGCGGGCTCCGGCCGCGAGGTCAGGAAAGGGGAAACCGGCTTCAGCGGGCGAGGCCGACCCGCTTCAATGGCCGGATGCCCCACGTCGACGCCCAGCACGGCAGCCCCACCCCCGCCCCCACCCGCACCCACCCCTTCCCCGATCTGCTCGCCCCCGGCATACGTCTGCGCCCCTGGGACCCCCGGTCCGAAGCCGATGTCGCGGCCTGGCTGCGTGGTACGACCGACCCGGAGTTCCGGCGCTGGAACACACCGCTCAGGCCGGTCACCGACCTCGAAGGCGCCCGCGAGTCGCTGCGCTCCAGGGCGGTGCAGGCGGTGGAGGGGACCTCGGTGTCGTACTGCGTGACGGACGCCGGCACCGGTACGCCGCTGGGTCACATCGGCATCAACGCGATCGAGCAGGACCTGCGCCTCGCCCGCGTCGGCTACTGGATCCTCCCCGAGGCACGCGGCCGCCACGTCGCCACCCGTGCCCTCGCCCTCACCACCCGCTGGGCCTTCACGAACCTCGGCCTCCACCGCATCGAACTCGGCCACGCCCTCGGCCACGACGCCTCCTGCCGGGTCGCCGAGCAGTGCGGGTTCCGGTACGAGGGGACACTGCGGGGCGCGATGTTCGAGGCGGGCCGAAAGGATGCCTTCCGGGACGTACACCTGCACGCACGCCTGGCGACGGACCTGGAGCCGGAGGTATAGCCGGGGTCAGCTTGCGGGAAAATCACGGGAGTTGGCCGTCGGACGGCGAGATCATGAAGGCATGCCCCCCGACGACCGGCACCGCACCGAAACCGACCGCCCCAGCGCCGCAGGCACCTGGCACCGCACCGAAACCGACCGCCCCAGCGCCGCAGGCACCTGGCACCGCACCGAAGACCTCGACGCCTTCCTCGCCCGCGCCGGAGCCTTCCTGCACTCCTGCCCCGCCCTGCACACCGTCACCCTGACGGTGACCGAGGGACTCCGCACCCGCGGCCCGCACGTATACGGCGACGAGCGGCCCGTCTTCGGACTGCTGGAGCGGGACGGGGCCGTACGGGCCACCTACTTCCAGACTCCCCCCTACGGGCTGAACCTCACCGCCCTCACCACCGAAGACGCCGACTCCCTCGCCGCCCACCTGGACGGACTCGGCCGACCGCTCCCCGGCATCGGCGCGGACCGCGAGACCGCCGCCGCCTTTGCCGCGGCCTGGCAGGCCCGCACGGGCGCCACCGCCACGCTCCGGCAGCGCCAACGGCTTTACAGGCTCGGCACGTTGACCGTGCCGGAGCCGGCCCCGGAGGGTCGGGCGCGGGTCGCCGGAGAAGCCGACCGGGCACAACTCATGCACTGGTACGGCGAGTTCGTGGCGTCGATCGGTGAGCACGCCGCCACGAACGCCGACTCCTGGGCCGACGCCCGCATCGCGTACGGCGGCATCACCTTCTGGGAGATCCCGGACGGCACCCCCGTCTCCAGGGCCGGAGTCACCCCGCAGGTCGCCGGACAGGTCCGGGTCGCTCCCGTCTACACCCCCGCCCACCTGCGCGGACGCGGCTATGCCGGTGCCGTCACCGCCGAGGTCAGCCGGGCGGCACGGGACGCCGGCGCCGAAGAGGTGCTGCTCTTCACGGACCTGGCCAACCCGACGAGCAACGCGCTGTACCAGCGGATCGGGTACCGGCCGGTGGCCGACTTCGCGGTGTACGGGTTCTCCGGGTAGGGCCACCTTCTCCGGGCAGGGCCTCGCGGGGGTACGGCTGTCAGGGCCAGAGCAGTTCCTTCCCCCAGCCGGCCTCCCCGCGCCGGTACACCAGCCGGACGTGCTGCCGTCGTCCATCCCCCTGGAAGAACTCCACCTCGTCCGGGCGGAGGCGGTAGAGCGTCCAGGTAGGGACCGGGGCACCGGGGTCCTGCTGGGCGCGGTCCCAGGCGGCCGCCGAGACGCGGGCCAGTTCGCCGAGGGAGTCGAGGGGCTCGCTCTGCCGCCCGGTGAGGGCCGCCGCGAGTGCCCCCGTCGAGCGGGCGTGCAGATCCGCCTGCCCCTCCTCGGACGGGGCGGCCGTGACCGGTCCCCGCACCCGCACCTGACGGCCCAGGACCGGCCAGTAGAACCCGAGGGCCGCATACGGGCGGTCGGCCAGCTGGGTCCCCTTCCTGCTGCTCACGTGGGTCGCGAAGGACCAGCCGTCCGGGTCGGCGCCGTGCAGCATCACGATCCGTACGTCCGGCCGGCCCTCCGCGTCCGACGTTGCGAGGGACATGGTGTGCGGCTCGGTCTGCCCGGCCGCCACCGCCTCGGCGAACCACGTGGTGAAGAGGGGGAGGGGGGCGTCGGGGGCGGCGGTCGGGTCGAAGGCCGGCAGCGAGGTGACCTCCGGGTCCCACACCCGCAGTGACCTCAGCAGCTCATGAAGATCCGTTCCCATCCCCTGATTGTCACCCGCGCCCTCCGCCGGCGCCCCCCGCCCCGCGCCTCAGACCGTCCCGAGGTCCGACGACACCCACCGCTCGGGCCGCATCCGGATCACGACCTGCTCGCCGTGCTCCTTCCAGGCGGTGTCGACGTACCCGTCCACCTTGTCGGCCGGGAGGTAGCGCGCGGAGATCTCCCGGAGCTGCTCGATGGTGGCGGGGGTCGTGTCGATGACCGGTCCCTCGACCGACACGTACCGGATGGTGGGCTCCAACCGGTCGACCATCAACGTGAACCGGCCTGCCGCACTGATCAGTTCGTTCTTACGGGTGTCCAGTCCCGTCATGATCCACACCGTGCCGTCGGACTCGCGCTGGTACCAGATCGGCACGGTCAGCGGAGCGCGTCCCGCTCCCGCGTCGACCGCCAGCGCGGCGACGTGCGGTTCGGCCAGGAACTGTTCACGTTCTTCGCGGGTCAGGGCCATGCGGACTCCTCCAGCGGCTCGGGCGTCATCGTCCTCTGCCAGAGCAACGCCGAACGGCGAGGCCTGTGTTCCCGCCCGACACGGCCGAGCAACAGGAACCTCTCTACGGACGCGTCCGCCCCAACACCACCGTCCCCGACGAGCAGAACCACCCGCCCGTCCCCGAGGCCACCGCAAGCTCCGGCAGGCGCCCCCCGTCCTTGCGTACTTGGCGGCCCTCCGCCTCCCCCCGCAACTGCCGTACCGCCTCCACCAGCAGGAACAACCCCCGCATTCCCGGATGCTGGGCCGACAGCCCACCCCCGTCGGTGTTCACCGGCAGCTCCCCGCCCTCGACCCTCAGCCGCCCCTTCTCCACGAACGCCCCGCCCTCGCCCTTCCCGCAGAACCCGAGGTCCTCCAGCGTCACCAGCGTCATGTAGGTGAAGGCGTCGTAGATCTCCGCGAAGTCGATCTCGTCGGGCCGAACTCCTGCCCGTTCAAAGGCGATCCGTCCGCTCACCGCCGCCGGGGACACCGTGAAGTCGGCCCACTCGGACATGGCCGCATGCGAGATGTGCTCGCCGGTGCCGAGGATCCACACCGGTGCGGTGCGGCAGTCCCGTACGTACTCCTCGGCCGCGAGCAGCACCGCCGCCCCGCCGTCGGAGCGCAGGCAGCAGTGGAGTTTGGTGAACGGGTCCGCGATCACCGGGCCGGACAGCACGTCGTCGACCGTGATCGGGGCGCGGAACATCGCCTCGGGGTTGAGCGCGGCGTTGGCGCGTGCCTGCACCGCCACCTCCGCCAACTGCTCGATGGTCGTGCCGTGTTCGATCATGTGACGGCGGGCAGCCATGGCGTACTTGGCGATCAGTGTGTGGCCGTACGGGACCTCGAACTGGAGCGGGCCCCGGGAGCCGAAGGAGAGGTTCCCGGTCCGTCGTCCCGCCTTGATGTCCGCGCGGGCCGTCGAGCCGTAGACCAGCAACACCGCGTTCGCGTGGCCGGCGGCGATCGCGTCCGCCGCGTGCGCCGCCATGACCTCCCAGGTCGAGCCGCCCACCGACGTCGAGTCGACCCAGGTGGGACGCAGGCCCAGGTATTCGGCGACCTCGACGGGCGCGAGGGTGCCGGTGCCGGCCGACGCGAAGCCGTCGACCACCTCTCTGCCGAGTCCCGCGTCGGCGAGGGCCCGGCGGGCGGCCTGGGCGTGCAGGGTGTACGGGGTCGCGTCGTCCACGCGGCCGCAGTCGGAGAGGGAGACCCCGACGATCGCGACGTTCCGGGAACCCGTCCTCATGAATCCGACCTCCTCGTGGATCCGACCTCCTCGTGGATCCGACCTCCTCGTGGATCCGACCTCCTCGTGGATCCGACCTCCTCGTGGATCTGACGGTACATCAGATACGGCGATGCGCGGCAGGTGTCACGGGGCTGGGCATCCCGTCCTCCCGGTCCTAATATGACGGCCCGTCAGGTCTGGATGAACGGGGGCGCCTCATGGACGCCGGTTTCACCGCCGAGCAGGACGAGATCCGCCGTACCCTCCGCGAGCTGTTGCGCAAGCGCTGCGGGCCGGCCGAACTGCGGGCCGCCGTCGACACCGCCGCCGGACACGACCCCGCCCTGTGGACCGCCCTCGCCGAGCAGCTCGGGCTGCCCGGCCTCGCCCTCCCCGAGGCGTACGGCGGTGTCGGCTGCTCGGTGACCGAACTCGCCCTCGCCTGCGAGGAGACGGGCCGCTTCCTCGCCCCCTCGCCGCTGCTCGCCACCGCCGCCCTCGCCGCCCCGCTCGTCCTCGCCCTGGGGACCGGCACCCAGCGCGCCGAACTGCTCCCGCGGATCGCCGACGGCACCCTCACCGCGGCCCTCGCCGTCCCCGGCACCCACCTCGCCACCGCCCTCGCCCTCACCGGCGACAACGACGGCGACTGGGCGGGCGGCGGCCGGGCAGGGGGAGTGCAGGCCAGGCGGGTGGGGGACGGCTGGCGGCTGTACGGGCAGGCCGACCAGGTGCTCGACGGGCACAGCGCGGGTTTGCTGCTGGTCGCCGCGCACACGGGCGGGTTCGCTCGCTCGCGGACGCTGCTCTTCCTCGTGCGCGGGGACGCGGACGGGCTCGTGCGGGCCCGGCAGACCGCCCTCGACGCGACCCGGCCGCAGGCGCGCGTCCAACTACGGGATACGGAAGCCGAGTTGCTGGGCGGCGAGGAGGCGGACGTACTCACCGCGCTCGCCCGCCTCGGCGACAGCGCCGCCGCCGTGCTCGCGGGCGAGGCCGTCGGGGCCGCCGACCAGGTGCTGGGCCTGACCGTCGAGTACGTGCGGCGGCGCGAGCAGTTCGGGCGGCCGGTCGGGTCCTTCCAGGCGGTGAAGCATCGGCTGGCCGACGTGTACGTACAGGTGCAGGCGGCGCGCTCGGCGGCGTACTACGCGGCCTGGGCCGCCGCGCACGGAGAGCAGGTCGGCGCTCTCGCCCTCGCGCAGGCGCTGGAGGCCCTGCGCTCCGCGTCCGCCGAGGGCATCCAGTTGCACGGCGGCATCGGTTTCACCTGGGAACACGAGGCTCACCTGTACTTCAAGCGCGCCTGCGGCGACGAGCTGCTGTTCGGGCCGGTGCACCGGCTGCGGGCGCACGCCGCCGGCGCGGCGCACCTTTTCGAGAGCGCGGAGGTGACGGTGTGATCGGTGTGCGAGTGGTCCAGAAGGTGTCGTCGACGCGGGGCTTCGCCAAGGTGGCGCCCCATGTGATCCCCGCGCTCGACCGTGCCGTACACCGGCTGACCCGCGGCCGGTTCCTGCTCAGCGCCCAGCTCCTGCCGGGCGTGATCCTCACCTCGACCGGGGCGAGAAGCGGCCTGCCCCGGCGTACGCCGCTGGCCTGCATGCCGGAGTCGGGCGCGGAGCCGGGCACGGAGCCGGGCGGCGAGAGCTGGATCCTGATCGGCTCCAACTTCGGCCGGACCGGCCACCCCGCCTGGACCGCCAACCTCCTCGCCCACGCGGAGGCGACCGTCAGCTGGAAGGGGCACGACCTCCCCGTCACGGCCCGGCTGCTGGAGGGGGAGGAGCGGACGGCCGCTTGGAAGGCGGTGCTGGCCTTCTGGCCGCCGTACGCCACGTACCAGGCACGGGTGGAACGGGAGATACGGCTCTTCAGGATCGTACGAAGGTGAGTCCAGGATCGTACGAAGGTGAGTCCCAAAGGTAGGTCTCAGAGCGTCGCCAACCGCTGCACCAGCAGAAACGCCCCGATCCCCAGCATCGCCGCCCCCGACGTCCGCGTGACCGCGCGGGCCGCCGCCGGGCGGGCGCCGAGGACCGCGCGGGCCGTGAGGCCGACCGTCAGGTAGACGGCGGCGCAGCACACCATGTGGAGCAGGCCGAGTACGGCGGTCTGTGCGGCCACGGGCAGGTGCGCGCCCCCGGTGACCAGGAACTGCGGCAGGACGGACAGGTACAGCAGCAGTCCCTTGGGGTTCAGGCCGCTGATCGTGGCACCGCGCAGGAAGACGCGGGCGGAGGCCGTCTCGCCGACGGGAGCCGCCGCTCCCGGAGTGCCCGGCCGCCGCAGCACACCCCACCCCAGCCACACCAGGTACACCGCGCCGCCGGCCGTCAGCGCGGTCAGCAGCCCCGGCGAGCGCGCCACCAGCACCGCCAGCCCGGCCACCGCCAGCACCGTGTGCAGCGCGTACCCGGCGACGAGTCCGGCCACCGCCGCCACCGGCGAGCGGTCCCGGAGCCCCGCCGAGATCGCGTACGCCCAGTCGGCGCCCGGCACGCACACCAGCAGCAGGTCGACGGCGAGGAAGGAGATGAGGGTTCCCGAGTCCATGGCGGGGACATTAGGCGCGATTGGCGCGAAAGTGTTCCCGAAGTTTGCCCATGATCCGCGATGTGGGGGAAGAATCTCCCCCATGGACGACGTGGACCGGAAGATTCTTGCCGAGCTGCAACAGGACGGGCGGCTGACCGTGACCGAGCTGGCCGCGCGGGTGCGGCTGAGTGTCTCGCCGTGTCACCGGCGGCTGCGCGAGCTGGAGCGGTCGGGGGCCATCAGCGGCTACCGGGCGGTGGTGGATCCGACGGCCGTCGGGCTGACCTTCGAGGCGCTGGTCTTCGTCTCGATGCGGCAGGAGGACCGGGACACGGTCGCCGGGTTCGAGCGGGCGATCGGGGAGATCGAGCATGTGCTGGAGGCGCAGCGGCTCTTCGGGGAGCCCGACTGTCTGCTGCGGGTGGCGACCGCCGACCTCGCCGCCTTCCAGCGGCTCTACGACGAACGTCTCGCCACGCTGCCGGGCGTGCAGCGGCTGACGTCCACGCTGGTGATGAAGCACGTGGTGAAGGACCGGCCGTTGCCCGCATAACGCCGCAGGCGGTAGTCCACCCGAGTGAACTACCGCCTGCCAGACAGGACTTGGACCGCGCAAAAAGACGTGGGTTATGACGTGGGCTGTGGCGTGGGGTATGGCATGGGTATGTGGCTTACCTCGTCGGCTTCTTGCCGGTCACGCCCAGGTGCACCAACAGCGCGAGGTTCGGCTTGAGTTCGGCCGGCTTCACGCCCCAGGTCTGGAAGCCCTTCTGGTGCGAGGCGACGGCCGCGAGCATCGCGACGATGGAACCCGCCACGGCGGCCGGATTCACATCCTTGTCGACCCTGCCCTTGGACTGGAGTTCGGCGACCGCGTCCGAGAGGGAGTTGTTCACGGAGTTCAGGATCTTCATACGGAGTTTGTAGAACCGCTTGTCGCCCTCGGCGGCCCCGAGATCGACGACTCTGAGGATCGCGTCGTTGCGGCGCCAGAACTCCAGGAAGCCGTCGACGAGTTCCTGAGCGGTCTGCCAGCCGGCCTTGCCGACCCAGGAGCGGCCGGCGACCAGCTCGGTCAACTCGGCGCCCTCGGCGGCCATTTGCTCGGCGATCTCCAGAACGGCGCCTTCGACGTCCGGGAAGTACTGGTAGAAGGTCGCGGGTGAAGTCCCCGCCTTCCGGGCGACATCGATGACTTTGACGTCCCGGTAAGGGGAGGAGCTGAGCATCTCGCTGAGGCAGTCGAGCAGCTTCTGCCGGGTCGCCTGCCCACGCCGGCCGGCCACGCGGCCGTCGACGGTACGCACTTGTCCTGTCATGCCGTCAGCTTACCGAGGGGTGATCGGAGCGCGATTCGGCCGACTGCAAATGGGGTGCCCGGGCGGGGTGGGGCGGGTGTGCCTGGTCTGCGGGGTGCGGGCGACGCCGTTACTTTGGCGGCATGGCCGAAAACAGGGCATCCGGGTACGGAGAGGACGTCTACGGAGAGGGCGTCCCCTGCTGGGTGGACGCACAGCTCCCCGACGTCGAGGCGGGGAAGCGGTTCTACGGTGAGCTCTTCGGGTGGACCTTCGAGGAGTCGTACGGGGGGTCCACGTGGGCCCTGGCGGACGGTGAACCCGTCGCCGCGCTCGCCCGCAAAGCGGACGGCCGGATGCCCACCGTCTGGACGGTGTACTTCGCCACCCCGGACGTCGAGGGGCTCGCCGACCGGGTCTGGGCGGCCGGCGGGCAGGTCGTCACCGCGCCCCTGCCGGTCGGCGAGCTGGGCACGGCCGCGCTGGTCACCGATCCCGAGGGCGCCGTCTTCGGCCTCTGGGAGCCGGGCACGCACCGCGGCTTCGGCCGGCGGCACGAGCCGGGTACCTTCGTCTGGGCCGAGCTGTACACCCGGGACACCGAGACCGCCAACACCTTCTACGGCGGCCTCTTCCACGACGCCCTCTTCGGGCCGGGCGCCCACCCCGACTTCGGCCGCGCCCCCGTCTCCGACGTCTTCCCGGCGGAGATGCCGTCCCACTTCCTGGTCCACTTCCGCGTCGAGGACTGCGCGGCCGCCCTCGGGACGGTGAACCGGCTGGGCGGGCGCGTCCAGGCACCGCCCTTCGAGACTTCGTACGGGCGGGTAGCCGTGGTCACCGACAATCAGGGGGCGTCGTTCGCGCTGCTGGAGCGATGGAAAACAGTACTTTGATGTGAGACACCCCATTTGTTTCCGGGTTCGCAACCAGCGCCCGGGCCAGGAAGAATCGGGGTGCGTGCCGCCATGGCGGTGCGGTGGTGAGACGCTGCACGGGGTCGCGTACACATGTGGCATGACGCGGCCCGTACGGGGAGGTGGCAGGCAAGTGGTGGATCAGCTGACGCAGCACGATCCGCGGCGCATCGGGCCGTTCGAGGTGCTGGGACGGCTGGGTGCCGGCGGCATGGGGCTGGTCTATCTCGCGCGCTCGGCTTCCGGCCGGCGCGTGGCGATCAAGACGGTCCGTACGGAGCTCGCCGAGGACCAGCTCTTCCGGGTCCGCTTCACCCGCGAGGTGGAGGCGGCCCGGGCGGTCTCGGGCTTCTACACGGCGGCCGTGGTCGATGCCGACCCGCGTGCGGCGGTGCCGTGGCTGGCCACCGCCTACGTGCCCGCGCCCTCGCTCGAGGAGATAGTGAACGAGTGCGGGCCGATGCCGGCCCAGGCGGTGCGCTGGCTGGCGGCGGGTGTCGCCGAGGCGCTGCAGTCGATCCACGGCGCCGGGCTGGTCCACCGTGACCTGAAGCCGTCGAACGTCCTGGTGGTCGAGGACGGCCCCCGGGTCATCGACTTCGGTATCGCGTCCGGCGTCTCGAACACGCGTTTGACGATGACGAACGTCGCCGTGGGCACCCCCGCCTACATGTCCCCGGAGCAGGCCAAGGACTCCCGCAGCGTGACCGGCGCGAGTGACGTCTTCTCGCTCGGCTCCATGCTGGTCTTCGCCGCCACGGGCCACCCGCCCTTCCACGGCGCCAACCCCGTCGAAACCGTCTTCATGCTGCTCCGCGAGGGCCCGGACCTCGAAGGCCTCCCGGACGAGCTGCGCCCCCTCATCGAGTCCTGTATGCAGATGGAGGCCACGGCCCGCCCCAACCCCGCCGACCTCCAGGCCCAGCTGGCCCCCCACCTCTTCGGCTCCGGCTCCGACGACAGCGGTACGGCGTCGGCCTGGCTGCCCGAGCGGGCGGTGGCCCTGATCGAGGCGCGCCGCGGCGGACGGCCGCCGGTGAAGCAGACCCAGAGCGGCGGACGAAGCGGAGGCGGACGGGTCGCGCCCATCCCGCCCCCGCCGTCCCGTGACCCCGTGGTCCCGGGGCCGGTACCGGGCCCCGTGTCCGTCGCCGCCGCCCCCGACACCGGCCCCGTGCGCCTGGCCGGCGCCCAGGTCCCCATCGGGCCCGGCCCGCGCGTCGCCGACGCCCGCGCCGCCGCCGTCAAGGCGCCCCCTCCGGAGGCCGGCCTGGTCGCCTCCTGGTCCAGGCCCCGCCCCGGCGTCAACGGCACAGACCCTGCCGTAGGCCCTGCCGTGACCGCCGCGCCTCCCGCGCCCGCGGAGACCGCGGCCGGCTGGCGCCCCTGGCGCTTCCGCATGTCGAACGACGTCTGGGGCACCCCCTCCGTCGCCGGCGACCTCGTCTACGTCACCTCCTTCGAGGTCCACGCCCTGGACGTGGCCACCGGCCGCCGGCGCTTCAAGACGCGGGACGTGGCCTGGTCGATGGCGGTCGCGGACGGCCGTATCCACGCCTCCGACGGACCCACCCTGTTCGCCCTCGACGCCCGCGAGGGCGGCGACCTGTGGCGGCTGTCCACGGACGCCTGGGTGTACTCCCTCAAGGCCGACCGCGGCACCGTGATCACCGGGACGCGCGGCGGCGGCGTCCAGGCCTGGGAGGCCTCCGGCGGCC
The DNA here is from genome assembly GCF_059026085.1 of Streptomyces sp. a15. Classification (NCBI taxonomy): domain Bacteria; kingdom Bacillati; phylum Actinomycetota; class Actinomycetes; order Kitasatosporales; family Streptomycetaceae; genus Streptomyces; species Streptomyces sp. A15. The sequence continues at coordinate 23,768 of NZ_JBWLKM010000097.1, forward strand.
AGAAGCTGTGGGAGCTCACCGGCTGCCAGACCGACTTCGAGTCCCCCGAGGCCGGACCCACCCTGCACGAGGGCACGGTGTACCTCTGGCACGACGCCCGCCTGCGCGCCCTGGACGCCCGCACGGGCGACGAGCGCTGGTCGTACCCCATCGGCGACACGGCCTCCTGCGGCGGCGTACCGGTCCGGGTGGCCCAGGCGCACGACGGCAACGTCTACCTCTCCGCCGGCACCCGGGTCCTCGCGCTCGACGCGGCGAGCGGCCACGTCCGCTGGCACTTCGAGGCCCCGGCCGTCTTCCTCTGCGCGCCCACCTTCGTGCCCGGCCCCGCGGTCGCGGGCGGCGGCGTGTACCTCGCCGACTACCTCGGCACGGTCTACGCCCTCGACGCCACCGACGGCCGCGACCGCTGGCGCATCGCCACCGAGGCCCGCTCCTCCGTCGACTCGGTCCTGGTGGCCGGCGGACACGTCCACGTGGGCAGCGGCAAGGGCCTCTACACCCTCGACGCGGTCACCGGCACGCCCAAGTGGCGCTTCCAGGCGGGCGGTGACATCGTCGGCGCCCCGGCGGTGGCGGAGGGCCGTATCCACTTCGGCTCCACCGACCACCTGCTGTACACCCTCAAGGCCGACGACGGCCGCCTCCGCTGGAAGCTCGCGACGGGCGGCGAGATCACCGGCTCCCCGGTCGTCAAGGACGGGGTCGTGTACGCGTGCAGCAAGGACCGGTGCGTGTACGCGCTGGACGCGGAGAAGGGGACGGGGACGGCGAGGGCCAGCTGAGCCGGAGCGGTGACATGGCCGTGACAGACGTTGCATAGAGTGACGGCATGCAACTACGGGGAAGCAGGCTCAAGTTCACAGCGGTGGCGGTACTGGTGGTGCTCTCGCTCACCGGGTTCTCTTCGGGACGCGGCCACGGCAGCAGTAGCAGCGGCGGCAGCGACGGTGGCAGCGGCGGCGGGGGCTGCAGCAGCTCCGGCCAGGACCACGACAGTTCGTCGTCGTCGACGTCGGGCGGCGGCACGTACCGCGACTACGACGATGACGACGACGACTACGGAAGCAGCGGCAGCTCTTCCGGGGGGAGCACCTCCACGGCCCCGGCGGACGCCGAGGTCGAGCTGGTGAGCTGCGTGACGGAGGCCGACGCGTACGCCACGGTCGAGGTCACCAACCCGAACTCCGTGGGCTACTACTTCACCGTCACCGTCAGGTTCCTCGACGCCGATTCCCAGCAGGTCGACGTGCAGAGCGTGGACGAGTTCGTCGCCGCGAACGACAAGGCGAAGGTGCAGGTGCCCCTGGACAATCCGGGTCTGGCAGCTGAAGTCGACAAGTGCGACCCGGACTTGTTCGCGTCGGCCGACTGACGGACGGGCTGACGGACGGGCTGACGGACCCTCAACGCGACCGGAACCTCCCGCTCTTCCGTCCGGCGAACAGCTCGGCCTGGCGGTCGGCGGGCAGGTTCCCCAGCGAGACGAGATGCGGCGCCTGCGCGAACCCCTGCGCACGCGCCGCCTCCTTCGCCGCCCACAGCGCACGGACCGTCCCCTGCGTGGCCTCGGCCGGATACCCGGCGATGACCGCCGCGGCGGCGGTCGCGGCCGCCAACGCCCCGCCCGCCTCGGTGAGTTCGGAGACCAGCCCGATGTCGTAGGCCCGTTGCGCGGAGATCCGCTCCGCCGCGCCCATCAGCATCATCCGCGCGACCTCCCCGAACGGCATCCGCTGCGCCATCAGCACCGACTCGTACGCGCTGACCATGCCGTACGTGGTGTGCGGATCGAAGAAGGCGGCCGTCGCGTCCGCCACCAGGAAGTCGCTCTCGCCGAGCAGATAGAAGGCCCCGCCGCACGCCATCCCCTGCACGGCGGCCACCACGGGCTTCCAGAGATCGTTCGCCTTCGGCCCGATCGTGAGCAGCGGATCGTCCTGCATGTACGGCGAGTTCGGTTGCGGCACCACGGCGTCCCGGTCGATCCCGGTACAGAAGGCCCGCCCGCCGGCGCCGGTGAGGACGACGGCCCGCACGGAGTCGTCGAACCTCAAACCCCGCCAGACCTCTCGGAGTTGTCCGGCCATGGCGAGATCGATGGCGTTGAGTCTGCCCGGCCGGTCGAGGGTGACGACGGCGACGGCGGTGTCCTTGTCGATCTCGACGCGCACTCCCGCGGGCCTCACGGCCGCTCCAGGACCCATTGGGGCAGCCCGGTCGTCCCGTCGTAGGCGAAGTGGGCCTTGGCGCCGATGCGAATGGCATGCGGATCAAGGGAGTTGAGAGAGTCCCCGGGCTCGCTGACCAGGTTGCCGACGAGCCGTATGTGCGGCGCCTCGACGAGCTCGACGACGACGACGTTGTACGGCGCCAGCGCCGCGTACTCCGGCAGCAGCGGCGGATGCGGAACGACGTACGACCAGACGCGCCCCTGCCCGGACATCGCCCGCCATTCACTCCCGAAGGACTGGCAGCGCGGACAGCACGGGCGGGGCGGGAAGCGAAGCTCGCCGCAGTCGGCGCAGGCCTGGACGCGCAGCTCGCCCTGGGCGGCGTAGTGCCAGAAGGGGGCGCTGTCGGGGTCGGTGACGGGGGTCAGCATGACGGCTCCATGTGTCGGCTCCTGTGTCAGTTCCTAAGCTGTCAGTTCATAAGCTGTCAGTTCCTCAGCTGTCAGTTCCTCAGCAGCAGGGCGGAGGTGGGGACGCCCTCACCCGCGGTGACGAGACAGGTGGCGGCGCCCGGGACTTGTGCCGTACTGGTCCCCCGGAGCTGCTTCACGCCTTCGTTGATGAGGTTGAAGCCATGGACGTACGCCTCGGAGAGCCCGCCGCCCCCGGTGTTGAGGGGCAGCAGCCCGCCGATCTCCAGCGCGCCCCCCTCGGTGAAGGCACCCCCTTCCCCCCGTCCGCAGAAGCCGTAGCCCTCCAGGGAGAGGGGGACGAGGGGCGTGAACGCGTCGTAGATCTGGGCGACGTCGACCTCCTGGGGCGTGACGTCGGCGTGCTTCCACAGGTGCCGGGCGGCGGTCCAGGCGGGGCCGGTGAGGGGGTCGTCGTTCCAGTAGTTGACCATGCCGTGGTGCTGGGCGGGGAGGCCTTGAGCCGTGGAGTGGACGTAGACGGGTCTGCGGCGGCAGTCCCGGGCCCGCTCCCGGCTGACGATCACGCAGGCCAACGCCCCGTCCGTCTCCAGGCAGTTGTCGAAGAGGCAGAGGGGCTCGCTGATCCAGCGGGACGTCATGTACATCTCGCGGGTGAGGGGACGGTCGTACATGATCGCGGCGGGGTTCTGGTTGGCCCTGTTCCGGCAGGCGAGGGCGACGTTGAAGAGGTGGTCGCGGGTGGCGCCGTACTCATGCATGTAGCGGCGGGCGAGCATGGCGATCTCGTCGGCGGGGCGCAGGAGGCCGAAGGGGCGGGTCCACTGGGCGGGGGTGGGGAGTTGGGTGACGGTGTTCTTCCACGGCCGGGGCCCCGACCCCCGCTTCCGTGAGCGCCAGGCGACTCCGACCGTGGCCTGCCCGGTGGCGATGGCGGCGGCGAGGTGCGCGACGGTGGCGCAGGATCCCCCGCCGCCGTAGGGGATCCGGCTGAAGAAGGTGAGGTCTCCGAAGCCGACGGCCTTGGCCAGTTCGACCTCGTCCGTCTCCTCCATCGTGTAGGAGGCGAGGGCGTCGACCTCGCCGGGCGCGATGCCGGCGTCGTCGAGGGCGGCGAGGACGGCCCGGCAGGCGAGGGTCCGCTCGTCCTCGTCGAGCCGCTTGGCGAAGGCGGTCTGGCCTATGCCGACGATGGCGGTGGCGTCCTTGAGGCCTGTTCCTGTTGTTCCTGTTGTTCCTGCTGCTCCGGCCATGCTGGGGGTTACCTCCGCAGCTCACTGGGCGGCTGACAGTCCGTCAGGCTACAGCTAATCTGACGGGTAGTCAGCTAGTGGGGCTGGAGACTGGAGGCCTGCTGTGCGCGGTGACTTGGAGTGGGAGAGCATCCCGGGGCTGGTCAGGTCGGCGGCCGAGCGGTACGCGGACGTCGAGGCGGTGGTGGAGGGCCGTACGCGGATCTCCTACGGCGAGTTGGGCGCCCGCGTGGAACGCGCGGCGGCGGCGTGCGTCGCGAACGGGGTGGCGGCGGGCGACCGGGTCGCGATCTGGGCGCCGAACACCCTCGACTGGATCGTCTCCGCACTGGGCGCGGTGTCGGCGGGCGCGGTGCTGGTGCCGTTGAACACCCGCTTCAAGGGGACGGAGGCCGCGGACGTACTGCACCGCAGCGGCGCCCGCCTGCTGTTCGTGACGGGAACGTTCCTGGGAACCTCGTACGTGGCGTCGCTGCGGCGCGCGGCGGGCGAGGGGGCGGGTCCCGGCCCGCTGCCGGGGCTGCCGGCCCTGGAGCAGGTGGTGGTCCTCTCCGACGACGCACCGGCCGACTTCCGTACCTGGAAGGACTTCCTGGCGAGCGGGGACGCGGTGGGGGACGCTGAGGTACGGGCGCGGTCCTCGGCCGTCCCCGGCTCGGCACCCTCGGACATCGTCTACACGTCCGGTACGACGGGCCGCCCCAAGGGCGCGGTGATCACCCACGCGCAGACACTGCGGGCGTACGAGGTGTGGAGCGACCTCGCGGGCCTGCGGCAGGGCGACCGCTACCTGATCGTGAACCCCTTCTTCCACACCTTCGGCTACAAGGCGGGCGTGATCGCCTGCCTGATGCGGGGCGCGACGATGATCCCGCAGCCGGTCTTCACCATCGACACGGTGCTGGCGAACATAGCGGCGGAGCGGGTGTCGGTGCTGCCGGGCCCGCCCACGCTCCACCAGTCGCTGCTCGACCACCCGGCGCGGGACGCCCACGATCTGTCGGCCTTGCGGTTGGTGGTCACGGGCGCGGCGGTGGTGCCGCTGCGGCTGGTGGAGCGGTTGCGGGGCGAACTGGGCGTGGACACGGTCCTGACCGCCTACGGCCTCTCCGAAGCGACCGGCATCGTCACCATGTGCCGCCGCGGCGACGACCCGTCGGTGATTGCATCGACCTCAGGGCGGGCGATACCGGGGGCGCAGGTGCGGGTGGTGGACGCGGGCGGTCGGGAGGTGGCGGCCGGCGTCCCCGGCGAGGTGCTGGTCCGCGGCTTCAACGTCATGCTGGGCTACTACGAGGACGAGGCGGCCACGGCGGAGGCGGTCGGTGCGGGCGGGTGGCTGCGTACGGGCGACGTGGGCGTCCTGGACGCCGCCGGCAACCTCCGCATCACCGACCGCCTGAAGGACATGTTCATCGTCGGCGGCTTCAACGCCTACCCGGCCGAGATCGAACAGCTCCTTGGCCTCCACCCGGACGTGGCGGACGTGGCGGTCATCGGCGTCCCGGATCCCCGGTTGGGGGAGGTCGGCAGGGCGTACGTGGTCCGTCGGGCGGGGGCCGTGCTGACGGGGGACGACCTGATCGCCTGGGCCCGGAGAGAGATGGCGAACTACAAGGTGCCGAGGTTGGTGGAGTTCCTGGCGGAGCTGCCTCGGAATGCCGGGGGGAAGGTGGTGAAGGGGGAGCTGCGGGCGGGGCGTCGCTACGGGGGTGGAGGGGGAAGTTGATCTGAGCGCCGACTTGTTGGGTCACCGTTGGGCCGCTCGCTTCTTGGCAGTGTCGTGCTTCCACGACCCGAGTAAAGGGCGCTCCGCCTCCGGCTCCGCGTCGGCTGCGCCG
>NZ_JBWLKM010000098.1:0-27843 GCF_059026085.1 Streptomyces sp. a15
TGCGCATATCTCATGGCCACGGCGTACCGCAGGGATCTAGCAATGTCAGCCCCGACAACTGAACGGAAAGGTCAGTAACGAGGAGCCTGCCCAGCACGCGGGCCCGGTGGCTCCGGGCCCGGCGGTGCGGGTGGAAGGACTCTGGCTCATCGCTTGCAGTAGTTGACGTGCGTTTTGGAAGCTGAATGCCGGCGGGCGGAACGGGGCGTGTTCGTCTCGGTCCAGTGGATCATTGGCACCAGGTACTCCTCGTGATCGAACGTGCAGAGGCACGAAGAGCACTTCGGCGAGGAGCAGGGCACACGGCCCGTGTTGCGGCACGGGCCGTTTCAGGGCGGTGTCAGTCGGCCATGCCCCCGGCGAACGGCATCGTCTGCCATTGGTCGACGGACGGCTTGAGATACTCCACCAACTCGGGCAGTTGCGGCACGAGCGTGAGGGAGGCGATGACCCGCAGCATCCCCACGGCGTTCACGAAGCTCAGGACATCCTCGTTCAACAGTCTCGTGCCGTTGTGCTGCGCGCCGCGGTTGTAGGCGGATTCGTGGACTGGCCCGAGAGCCGCCAGGTCCCACTCGACGGGGCCCAACGTGACCAGCTCGAAGTCGGAGTAGAGGTCCCCGTCCACCCCGGAGAAGACGTTCGCGGTGGGAGAGTCGCCGTGGATGGGCTGGAGGTCGATCCCTGGGAAAGCTTCCTCGAACGCCGTGCGTGAGCGCACAAGAGGTTCCAGGATCTGCCACTCGCGTCGTGCTCGGCCCAGCTCGGACGCGCCGATGAGGCTGGGGAACTTCTCGAGCAGAGCGAGGCTCTCTGCGATGAACTGCGGATCGGCCGCGGACAGAAACGACAGACGGCCCGGGTATGCGCGCATCGCAGCGTGCAGGTCAGCAACGCTTTCGGAGTTCGCCACGTAGTCGGGTTCTTTGCCCCGGTCCTCCTCGACGAACTGCCAGAACGTCATGGAGAACCCGTCACGCTGAACGGGGTCCAGGGGCACGAGCGGGCTGGGAGGGATCACGGGGGTTCCCTGGTCGGCGAGCCATCGTGCCACGTCCAGTTCCGCCCGCTGACGGCGCGCAAGGGTATCGAGGCCTTCAGAGTGCGGCAGGACAGTGGGAATCCGGGCCACGACCGGTGAGGGCGCAAGGTGGACTACGACAGAGAAGACGTCATGGAGCACCGTGGCATCAGCCACGGCGAGTCCGAGATCGCGCCCTGCTCCGACAGCCGCGTCGACTGCGGCGGAGGTGCGGTGAGCCCGGCGTTGTGGCGTCAGGAAATCGGTCATGACTCAATCACTCCAGGTGGATTGCCGGCTGTTGGGCAGGTCGAGGTGAGGCGTGCAGGCAGTTCGTGGAGGAGCTGTCCCGGCCGGAGCCGGTGCGGTTCGGCGTCTCGGGGACAGTGACCCCGCGAACCCGAACCGACCTGATTCGAGCCCGCCTGGCGCTTGTGGGGGTCAGCACCTGCGGCCGCCGCGCAGTTCCAGCCGCTCCCCCGGAAAGTGCTCGCGGAAGCCACGATCGTGCGAAACCGCGACCACCGCCCCCGGGTAGGCCGCGAGCGCCACCTCCAGGTCCTCGACCAGGTAGAGCGCGATGTGGTTCGTCGGCTCGTCGAGTACGAGAAGGTCCACGGGCCTGGTCACCAGTCTCGCGATCTGCAACCGCCGTTGCTGCCCCGCGGACAGCGCCGTGACCGGGACGTGTAGGTCCTCTTCACGGAACAGCCCCAGCGCCAGCAGCTGTTCGGCGTACTCCTCCGGCAGCCCGGGCTGCCCGGCCGCGAAGGCGGCGAGCAGCGGGAGGCGCGTGGAGCGCGCGGGCAGCTCCTGCGCCAAGTACCCGATCCGAGCCGGACGGCGTACCGTGCCCGCGTCCGGCTCCAGGTCGCCCGCCAGGACACGCAGCAGCGTCGTCTTGCCCGCCCCGTTCTCGCCCGTGACCAGCAGCCGCTGCCCGGGCGTGATCGCCAGCAGTCCGTCCAGACGCAGGTGCTCACCGACGTTCACGCCGTCGAGCTCGGCAAGCGGACGCTCGACGGAATGCGTACCGCTCGCCGCCGACAGCGCCGCCGTGAACCGGAGGGGTTCGGGTGGCGCCGCCACCGGGTTGCGCCGCAGGTGGGCCAACCGCTCCCGGACCGATCGCACTTGCCCGCCGAGCTTTGCCTCATGCGATCGGCGGTGTTTGCCGAAGCCCTGCCGCGGGTCCTTGCCGGTAGTGGCCAGCCTCTTCCCGGCGGCCTCAAGCAGCTCCTCGGCACGGGCCACCTCCTCAAGCCAGCCCGCGTGTTCCTGCTCCGCGCGGCGTCGAGCGGCGGCCTTCGCGGCGCGGTAGCCGGCCCAGCCATCGCCGTACCGGTGCACGATGCGCGCATCCCGGTCGACCTCGATGATCGCGGTGGCGATGCGCTCCAGGAAGCCGCGGTCGTGGGTGACCGCGACGACGGTGCCGCGGTGCGCACGCAGATGCTCCTCGAGCCAGCGCACGGCCGCCGCGTCGAGATGGTTCGTCGGCTCGTCGAGGAGCAGCAGCTCGGGTGAGGCGGCCAGCACGCAGGCGAGCGCGAGCCGTGACTGCTCGCCGCCGGAGAGCGATCCGAGCATGCGGTCGCGGGTGATCCCGCCGAGCCCGAGCCCGAGCCCGTACATGGCGGCTTCCACGCGGGTGTCCACCTCGTATCCGCCGCGTTCCTCATACGCGATCAGCAGCTCGCCGTACGCGGCGAGTCCCTCTTCCGAGGCCTCGCCGAGACGCTCCTCCGCCATCCGCAACCGGCGCTCCATACCGCGCAGTTCGGCCAGAGCGAAGTCGACAGCGTCCTGCACGGTGCAGCGCGGGTCGAGGTCGAGGGTCTGGGCGAGGTAGCCGGTGCCGCCGGGGAAGCTGATGGTGATCTCCCCGGCGTCCGGCACTTCGGCTGCGGCCAGCAGCCGCAGCAAGGTGGACTTGCCGGAGCCGTTCTCGCCGATGACGGCGGCCTTCTCGCCGGGGCGGACGGTGAAGCAAACCTGGTCGAGGACGGTTCGGGTGCCATAGGACTTGGTCACGTCCTTGACGGACAGCTGCGCCACGGCAGCGGGCACAGCAGTATGGGCGCGTTCGCGCATATGACTTTCCCTGGGAATGTGAAGTGTCTACGGGCAGCAGAAACGGCGGCGTCGGCCGTGCCCGGACTCAGAGGAAGTAGAAGAAAGCCATGCCCTCATCATACAAGACGATTCGTATCGTCTCTACTCGTGCGTGTCACGAAGTCCGTGATCCATACCACCCGCCCGAGCCCGCCGTCCCGCACCCAGCCCCGTTCCTACGGATTCCGCCCCCGGTGCCGCAAGCCGGGCCCGGAGCGGCGGTCCAGTGTCAGCACCCGGGGCGCCCGAGGGCCTCTGTTCACGGATTGGTTGATGCGTGTCTGGGGCCAGTTGCCTGCCACCGGGCGATTCGCGGGGCCGATGTCATCAGCCGGACCAGGGCCGTACGCTACTTCGGTCTGCCGCGTTCGGCCGGTGCTAGCGTGCCGCCGCATGCCAGCGATCGGAAGGCTCATTGATGGACGAGGTCAAGTTCGAGCAGGACCTGGTGCGGGCGTTGCTACGGGATCAGCATCCGGATCTCGCGGGCCTCGAGCTCCGAGACGTCAACGGAGGCTGGGACAACCAGCAATGGCGTCTCGGCGAGGAGCTGGCCGTGCGCCTGCCGCGTACCGAGCGCGCGCCGGCCCTGCTGCACACTGAGCAGACGTGGCTGCCGGTGTTGGCGAAGCTCCTGCCGCTGCCGACGCCCACTCCGGTGCGTATCGGCAAGCCTTCGAGCCTGTTCGAGCACACCTGGACGATCGCGCGCTGGGTCGAGGGTGAGCCGGCTGATCACGCGCCGATCACCCGCATCGACGCGGCCGAAATCCTCGCGGAGTTCCTTGGCGTACTGCATCACAAGGCGCCCGCCGACACCCCGGCCAACCCTACGCGCGGTATCCCTCTGGCCGGATTGCAGGTGGAGCCCGATGGCTGGTTCGAGGTCATCTCCGACTACGCGACCGCTGATGCTGCACGGGAAGTCTGGGAGAAGGCCGTCGCAGCACCTCCCTGGCAGGGTGCGCCGCTCTGGCTGCATGGTGACTTGCATCCGGCAAACGTGGTCGTCCGGGACGGAACGCTCGCCGGGGTGATCGACTTCGGCGAGATGTGCGCAGGCGATCCCTCGACCGATCTATCAGCCGCGTGGATCCTGTTGCCTGCCGGCGCGGCGAGTCGGTTCTTCGACGCCTATGAGCACGCCGATGACGCCACCATCACCCGGGCCCGCGGCTGGGCTGTCCTGCGCGCCCTGGGCCTGATCGGGATCGGACGAAACGGCAGGCTCGGTCTGCCCGGAGGCAAACCGACCTGGGAACCGGCAGGCTACGCCACGCTCGAACGGGTCCTGGCGGCGAACTGACCGCGTGGCTGCGCGTCGGGGACGGCGCGTGGCTCCGACTGATGACCCGGCGTGTAACGCACGTCGCACCCACCTGTGATCCTTACGTCGTGGCGCACGATGAGGATGTGGCGGCCTCCGTCCTCCACGCAGGGCCGGCAGGCTTCGCGGACCATCTCACGCAACTGGCGGATGAGAACTCCTCCGGTTCCAGCGGGGTCACGGCGTAAGGAAACGGTGGCGCGTCGTCTCGCGGAGTCGGCTTCGCTCCGTCCGCATCGAGCTGGACATCGAAATGCCGCTGCCCCATGCATGAAAGAGAAACGGCACGGGGTGGGCAGGGGGCTCCAACGCCTCGATGACCGGAGTGATGGCGTGGATGACGACGGCGCGGTCTTGGGCAGATCCGAGACGAGGACCGTCACCGCGGCGACGTGCAGACCGAGTTGTCCCGGTCGGCTCGATGAGCGGACGCTGACGCTCCCGGCACAACTCGACGATCCTCACGCTCTCCTCGGGCATGCTGGGCGGTGAAGGGCGGCAAGGGCCAAGGACGGTATGCACACTTAGGTGGTGACGGGCACGGGTACACCCGTCGGTCGACGCGTGGAGCCGCACGATGCTGGCCGTCGCGTGCCGCCCGAGTCGCGCGCGGTCGGCCGGTGATCACTCGTCCGTGATGTCGAGGGTGACCTTGGACAGGGGGCAGCCCACGCACGTCAGCAGGTAGCCGTCGGCTTTCTGCCGTGGGGTGAGGCAGTTCGGCTCGTTCTGCATGACCTGCCCGCTGCGGAGATACACCATGCAATCGCCGCGGTTCCCGACGGTGCAGGAGTACGGCATCGGGAGCCCCGCGGCGAGTCCCGCGTCGAGCAGCGTCTGGCCGGGCTCGACCACCACCGTGCCGACGGGGTGCCCGTCCTGCTCGACGGTCATCGCCTGCGGCACCGTCGTCGCCGTCCCGGTGTTCGGTGCGCTGGTGTAACGCTCTTGGTGCGCCAGTTCGTCCGGGACTCCAAGCCCGATCAGGACGCCTTGGACGGCGTCTATCAGTGGTCCGGGACCGAAGGTGTAGTAGTGGGCGTCCGGGGCCGGGGACAGACCGGTGATCCAACGACGCACACCGTCCGCGTCGAGCCGCCCGTCCCGGGACGTCAGGACGTGGGTGACCGACAGTCGGCCGGGGTTGTCCCTCTCCAGCTGGGTCAGCTCGGCGGCGAAGATGACCTCATCCGTGCTGCGGCTGCTGTAGAGCAGCGCGATCCGGTCGCGCCCAGGCCGGACGGCGAGCCGTGTACGGATCATGTTCATCATCGGCGTCAGGCCGCTGCCCGCTGCGACGAGCACGATCTCGTCCGGGGGCTGCCGCTCGGCGTGGAAGGACCCCGACGGGCCGCGCACCGCGATGCGGTCCCCAGCGCGGAGACTCCGGTGCACGTGGGTGGAGAACCGGCCGCCCTCGATGTGCTTGACGGTGACCTCCAGCCGGGACGCCCCAGGCGCGGACGAGGCCGAGTAAGCCCGTCGCACCGGACGTCCGTCGATGTCGGCGACGAGCGTGAAGAACTGGCCGGGCCGGAAGTCGAACGATCCCGGGTTCTCGCCGACGTCCTTCATGACGAGGGTGACCGCGCTTGGTGTCTCCGTGCGCACCTCGGCGGTGCGCACCTCCCGCAGAGGGTTCTCCGCTCCTCCGTCGCCGGCGGGACGTCCGTCGTAGGCAGGCCGACGGCGCCGGAAGCCACCGCGTCGCCTGCCCGCGCCGGGCTCGATGTTCTCGTAGCCCTCCTTCCGCAGCCCGGAACGGTAGATACGGTTGGCTGCCAGCCGCAACAACCGGGTCAGCCCCGGGACCGCCCCGACGACCTTCAGCAGGAACGCGGGTGGACCCCTTCGGAGTTGGACGAATTGGCGGCGAGGTGTTCTCCCGCCAGCGCTATCAGGTCCGGCACCATGCCGCGGCCGAGTGCGCGCCGGGGGTCCACAGCCGTGAGCGCGCCACGGCGTCGTTGCCGGTCACCTCGGCGTGCTCGACGTCGATGAGCAGCGCCAGGTGTGGGGGCATCCCGCGCCAGCAGCGCGGGATCGTCGGTGATCGCGCCGTGGCCGCGGACATGCAGCACACCGCTGCGTCCCGGAACGAGCGCGGCGAAGGAGAGCCGGTCGTCCTGCAGCAGGATGTGGAGCGTGTCGGCGCGTTTGTTGTCCTTGCGATCCGGGATGACGAGCGTGTGGCTGTCCAGGATCCGTGCCACCGCGTGCCGGTCCCCGCGCGGACTCGTGTCGTTCCCGCCGGACGAGTCCCACGTGGACAGTGCGAGGAACGGTGCCGCGGCCAGGAACTCGGCGACGCCGGGTCGGCACAGGGGCCCGTCACCCACGATCGCGGCGGCAGGCTCAGCCGGGGCGAGGGGCTGCCACAGGCGGGACCGGAGGACGGGCTGTGCGCAGTGCACGTACGCCTCCTTGATGTCGACGGTCGTCTCCGCGCCCTTGCGCGCGACCACCGAACCGTTGACGCGCAGGATCTCCCCGAGGCCGGCTGGAGGAAGAAGAACGAGACCGGACCGTGCGGGTCGCCGGACTCGGGCAGGGAGAACGAGATCCGCGTGGGCGAGTGGACGCGTGCGAACCCCGGCGTACCGCCGATGAAGGTCGTCCTGCTGGTGCCGCCTGCGTCCCGATATCCGAAGGCCGCGATCGGACATTGGACGAGGACGGTCCGGCAGCCCGTTCCGTACTTGCCTGCAGGCCGACCCGGAAACCCAGGCCGGATCGAGGCGACCGTCCGCATCGCGAAGGCGGATCCGGTGCCCACGGACGCCAACTGCTTGAGCTGTACGGGCCGTTCGGACACCTGGAAGCGGCCTGCCGCGACTCTACGACCAGGTCGACAACCGGGTTCCACCGGGCCAGTCGGCGCAAGCCCGCCGAGGCCCTGGCGGTGGAACGCGGGCGCCTGCATCCGTTGCCGAAGAAGCCCTTCGCGGTCGCGTTCAGCACCACGAGACGCAGGGACTGGGACGCCACCATCTCCGCCCACGGGGTGCGGTATTCGGTCCCGCACCAGCTGGTCGACACCCGGGTCCGGGCCCGGTTCAACGGCGGGGAACTGATCGTCCCCGCCGCTGCGGAGGACGGGCCGGCCGAGGTCGCCCGGCACGGCCGCCCGGCTCCCGACAGCCCGCAGATCAAGGGAGCCGCCCCGTCCCTCGCCCCACGTCACTCGAGGGACGGGAAAGCCGGACGTACAGGTCCCAGCCGGGTCTGCCAGGAGATTGCGCTCGGACTGGAGTACCGGTAGCCAAGGCGGCATCTCTCGCTTCAGCCGAGGGACAGCAGCATGTTCATCTCTCCAATGGCCAGCGTTGTGCCGACGATGAAGAACAGTCCTTGTACGACGCTGGTGATCGGCATGCGTAACCGCGCGTGGGTGTAGGCCGACAGGGCGAGTGCACCGGGGATGACCCAGACCAGGGCCAGCTGAAGGAACGACACGTGCCGGCCGCTCGTTGGCCGACCCACCGATGGCTCCGAGTGCGACATCCCCACCAGGAACATCAACAGTGCGACACCCGCAAGGGCAAAGGCATCGGCCACCGCCAGTAGCAACGCGACCGCGGCGTCTGTCAGCCGGGAGGGCCGACGTCCCGCGGTTCCAGTTTCCTCGCCGGTGCGGTGTCTCCTGTTCAATCGCCGACGCTTGCGGATGCTGTTCCGGATTCTTCGCCACCAGGCCACTCCTCCACTGCACCATGGAGGCCACGGTTCCGCCCCAGCCCGGCCCGTAACGACTCCGGATCGCGAAGGCTCTCTCCTGGCGGGGTACCGCCGCGCCCGGCACGGCACCGTCCTGTGACCGTTGACGGACACCCCAGGCCAACCGCACCTGGTCACCGACGGTGGGACCGTGGAACAGGGCTCTGGCCCACTGCAGGCCGATGGCGATCAGCACGAGCGGCAGCAGGATGTGGCCCCAGCGGCTCAACGCCTCGGCGATGACCGGACGGGTGACGAAGAACCTGCCCGCGAAGCACCACACCGCGACCAGGATCAGGAAGACCACGGCATACACGCTCATCCCGCGCGGTGCACTCGGCGGTGGAAGTGACGCTGCCGCTGCCGAGGCCGTCGGCTCACTGATCCGCGTTGCTCAGCCGACCGGTCCCGTCATCGCGTGCGGCCGTACCGCCGGTTCGAGCAGCGACAGTGTCCGTTGCTGCGCGTCGAGGGCGACGCGGATGCCGACCGGCATCGGCAGATTCGGGCCGGCGTGTCCGAACTCGACGTTGCCCAGGACCGGGATGTCACGGTCGCCGAGGACGTCGAGGACGATCTCGGGGAGGGTCGGGGACGAGTCAGGCTCCTCGATCCCCTCGATCGCGTGCGGGACGCCCACGACCATGCCGGAGATCCGATCGAGGATGCCGCAGTGCCGCAGCACCTGTAGATAGTTCCACAGGTACGACGCTTGGCCGCCCATCTCCTCCCAGAACAGCACCGCGCCGTCGAACCGTTCGAGCGGCAGTGCGAAAGGCGTCGCCTGCACCAGCACGATGCGGTTGATCACCCCTCCGATCAGCCGGCCTTCGGTGCGGCCGGCACGCCAGCACTCCCACGACGGGGTGGCCGGCAGCGCACCGATCGCCTCGTCGCTGGTCAGCAGCGTCGAGTAGAGCTTCTCAAGGACCGCTTGGCGCGCTGCGGGCGCAGTCTGCCAGTGTCCGCCGAGTCCAGGGGTGGCCAAGTCGGTATGGAAGCCGACCAGGCCCGTGCGCGCATAGAGCACCAGATGCAGCAGCGAGATGTCGCTGTAGCCGAGGATCGGCTTGGGGTCGGCAGTGATCGCCTCGAAGTCGATCAGATCGAGGTAACCGAGCGCCGTCTGACCGCCGTCATGCGCGATGATCGCGCGCACCTCGGGATCACGCAGTAGTCCATTGAACTCCTCGGCGATCTCCGCCGGCCGAGCCGCGCTCCACCAACGGTGCCGCCCTGCTTCGAGGAGCGGCGCCCGACGCACGCGGAATCCCATCCGCTCGAGCACGACCACCGCCTGCTCGAGGTCGGGCTCGTAAGCCGCATGGAGCGGCCCGGACAGCGATGCGATGACGACGAGATCTCCGGGCGCCAGGGCACGAGGTCGAAGCAGTTGAGGCAGTGCAGAACCGGTCACCGACGCAGTATCCCGACACGCGCAACAACACGCGACCCATATACCGATCGACCGCCCAGCAGCCCCAGCCGGCACAGCCCCCGGCTGGTCCCAATAGACGAGCCGACCCCGGGGGGAATTACGTGAGCGCCCACAGCCGGCGCGCGGTTACGCAGTGCCGCTGCGGCTCCGAGTTCCTCGCTGTACTGCTGGATGGCGAAGCCGATCCCGTAGTGGCTGATGGCGGTGAACGCGCGGGTGGTGAGGGGGCGAGAACCCGCGTCTCATGAACAACCCGCCGAGCCATTCCCTGGCGCGCAGGCCGTTGGGACCGATGGGGACCTGGGCGGCCAGCAAAGGCGTTGCGTGGGGTGGGCGCGACCCCCAACTTCGCCCAGGACTTTCTCTGCTACGAGGGTGAGAGTTCATGCGCCAAAGCGGTCTTGGAAGACCACTGAAATCCCGGCGTCAATTGCGCACGAAATAGAGGACGGTCATCGTGACGGCGGTGGTCAGGACGATGCTCCGCAGCAGCCAGGCAGGGAGACGGCGGGCGAGATGGGCGCCACCGAAGCCGCCGGCCACCGCGCCGGCCAGCATGGTCGTGAGCACCAGTGGAGCGCTCCGCGCGTCCGAGGCGATGAGAAACAGTGCGGTCGCGCTGAGATAGACGGCCGCGAGCTGGGTGATCCGCATCGGATTGCCGGCCGCGGCGTCGACACCGAGGCCGATGCTCCACAGGGCGAGCATCATGATGCCTACGGCACCACCGAAGTAACCGCCGTACAGAGCGAGGAGGAACTGGCCGGTCACAACGGCCCGGGAACTCATCGCGACCGGGCGGCCCAGCGTCGTACTCAGCGCACCGGAGAGGCGGCGCCCGAAGGCGAGCAGCACCGTGGCGAACGCCAGCAGCCACGGCACCGCGGCGTCGAACGCCTCCGACGGAAGCACCAGCAACAGACCCGCACCGAAGCCGCCCCCCATCACACTGGCCGTGGTCAGCGCTGTCACGGAAGTGGCCCCGACCGGGGCCAGTTCGCGTCGGTAGACCCAGGCGCCGGCCACCGCGCCGGGGACGAGAGCGATCGTCGACGAGGCGTTAGCGGTCACCGGGGACATGCCGACCGCGACCAGCGCGGGCAGCGCCACGAAGGTGCCGCCTCCGCCGACGGCGTTGAGCGCGCCGGCGGCGACACCGGCCAGCAGGAGGAGCAGGGTCTCGGACACCTGTCGAGCATCGCCCGCTTCTCGGCGGGCTCACAATGCGCGATCCGCGCACCCAGCCTAAGGCTGCACCATAGGCTCAAGCATGTGCGCTATGACCTGGACGATCTGCGGCTGTTCCTCGCCATCGTGTCGGAGGGGACGATCACGGCGGGCGCGCGCCGGATGCACCTGAGCCTGCCATCGGCCAGCGCGCGGGTGCGTGCGCTCGAACACCATGCCGGCGTGGAGCTGCTGGTGCGCGGCCGCCGGGGCGTGCGGCCCACTCCGGCGGGGACGACCCTGGCCCGGCACGCCCACGAGGTCCTCGACCGGACGGCCCGGCTCGACAGCGCCGTCGCGAGCTACACCCGGTCACCGACCGCCCGGCTGACCCTGCTGAGCGGTAGCTCGGCGATGCACCGACTCGTGCCGCAGGCCCTGGTGTCGTTCCTCCGGGCCCACCCGGACGTCGACGTCACGGTCCGGGAAAGCCGCACCCCGCACACCGTGCGCATGCTTGCCGACGGCGAGGCGGATATGGGAGTCGTGGTCGACGACGAGACCCGCGACTGCGGCCTCGACCTGGAAGCCCTCGGCGACGACTCCCTCGTCGTGATCGGCCAGTCCGGCGGGATCCTGGCCGGACGGAGTGCGGTGTCCTACAGCGAGGTGGCCGAGCACCCGCTTGTCGGGCTCGACGCCGAATCCGCGCTGCACCGCTGGATCGACGAACACCTCGGTCCCCACGCCCCGGCGGCACGGTACCGCACCACCGTCGCCGACCTCGACGTCCTCATCGCCCTCGCCGCCGCCGGCGTAGGCCTCGCCGTCGTACCGCGCCGCGCCCTCGACCCGGGTCGGCCCTTCGACGTATGCGAGCTGCGGGACCCCTGGGCCCGCCGTCACCTCCTGCTGGCCTGGGGCGTCAAGGACCGGCCCGCGTCCGCCACGGCGCTGGCCGAACACCTGCGACAGGCGGCACGGCCCGACCCTGTTGCCCCGGGCTAGTGCTTTGCATCAGTAGCTGATCGTCAGTAGTCGATCATTAGTTGGTGTGTGACTTCTGCTGCTGGTGCGTCAGTTCCTCGTCGCGGCCCGAAGCCGGAGCCGTTGCTGCTCTCGGTGGAGGAGCGGGCGGTGTTGGAGCGGTGGACGCGTCGGGCGACTTCGGTTGGCGTCGACTGGGCGGAGGAGCTCGAACCACCCCAAGCCATCGGATCCGTCGGGGCGGGGGAGGAACAGGTAGAGCGTGATCGCGACGGTGGTGCAGGTGATCAGCGTGACGGCGACGGCGGGATGCCGTGCCACCAGGGTGTCTTCTGATCGGTGCACACGTGCCCTCCCCGGCTGGTGGGCGGGCAGCTTACCTATCCGTACGCGGTTGGTCTCATCGGGGCCGATTTGGCTTCGGCGTCCGGCCTGGTCGGCGTGTGCTGGGCGATGGCGCTCGTCGGCCCCTCACCGCTGAGGCGGATGAGGGGCCGCTGTGGAGTGCGCGGCGGTGACTCAGATGTGTGGACACCCTGAGACCCAGGTGCGTCGGCGTCGCGCGGAGGCGCGCAGCTCCGCGCGACGCCGGTCGGTCAGCAGCCAGTCGGGTAGAAGAATCCCAGCAGAGGGATGCCCAGCAGGGTCAGTCCCAGACTGTCTTGGCCGGTGCACTCTTTGGAGTCCGATGTGGAGTCCGAGTGGGCCGCGAGGGGGCGCTGGTTTGCTTCCTCGGCGGCAGCGGAGCCGCCGAGGACGGCGACGCTGAGGGCGAGGCTGGAAAGCACCGTGACGGTGCGCTTCATGTGAGTCATGAGGACAAACTGGACATGTCTGGCATTCATGTACGCACTTCGGGTGCGTCAGCCGGGTGAATGGCGGCGCCGCGCCGTAGTGGCCGGTGCCGTCCGCTGACGCGGGGACAGGCGCTCGATGCGTTGCGGCATGGGGTTCCGGCCTGCGCGCGCTGCCGGCCGGAGACGGAGCTCGGTTTCCTAGGGTGAGCAGCTGCGCTCCCGGCCGCTGATCGGTGGGGTGGTGGATCAGTGGGCGGACAGCGCTGATTTCCGCGCATCGCTGTTGGCCGTACGTGTTCTCGTGCCATGACGGCCGCAGAGGGGCACAGGCCTCGAATCAGAGGCTGTGCAGCCTGCGGCGGAGTTCGGCGCGTTCGACCTCGTTGGTGGTCAGGGCGATCGTCCGTCGGTAGGCCTCGGCGGCACCCGCCGCGTCGTCTGTCCGTCTGAGCAGGTCGGCGTGCGTCGCGTGCAGCGGCTGGTACTGGGTCAGTGCCGGGTGGCCGAGCAGGGGTGCGAGCATCTCCAGACCCCGTTCGGGGCCGGCGGCGAAGCCCATGGCGGCGGCGTGGTTGAGCGCGACCACGGGCGAGGGGTCCATGCCGGCCAGCACACCGTACAGATGCGCGATCTGCGGCCAGTCGGTCACGCCGGTGTCGGCCCCTTGGACGTGCAGAGCGGTGATCGCAGCCTGGAGCTGGTACGGGCCCGGTCGCCGCAGTCGTAGGGCATGCTTGAGGCCGAGGAGTCCCTCAGCGATTTCGTCACGGTCCCAGGCCGAGCGCTCCTGGTCGTCCAGACCGACCCATTGCCCCGCGTCGCTCACGCGAGAGGCGTGCCGGGCGTCGTGCAGGAGCATCAACGCCAGCAGCCCCCACACCTCGGGTTCGTCGGGCAGCAGTTCGCACAGCAGCCGTCCGAGGCGGATCGCCTCCGCGCAGAGCGTGCCGCGCACCAGAACCTCGCCGGCACGTGCGGCGTAACCCTCGTTGAAGATCAGATACGTGACCCGCAGAACGCTGCCGAGCCGTTCAGGGAGCTCGGCCTCAGTGGGCACCCGGTACTCGATGCGGGCCGTCGCGATCTTGCGTTTGGCCCGCACGATCCGTTTGCCCATCGTCGGCTCCGCCACGAGGAACGCCCGCGCGATCTCGCCCGTGGTCGGTCCTCCGACGACGCGCAGCGTCAGCGCCACCCGCGCCTGCAGTCCGAGCGCGGGATGGCAGGCGGTGAAGATCAGGCGCAGCCGATCGTCCGGGATCACACTGTCATCACGCGTCATCGGTGCCTCTTCCGCCTGGTCCAGGCGGATCAAGAGCCATTTCGTCCGTGAACGCGAACTTACCCATGGTCGACCTGAGGTTAAGTTCACTGGTCGGACTTCCGGTATTCACTCGTGGGTTCAACCGTCGCTCGGGAACTCGCGTTCCCTACGCAAGGAGTTGCGCTTGCCACGCATGAACGCGCGTTCCGAAACTGTGTCACGTGTGCAAGTCAGCTGTTGACGCGATGCTCGTCCTCGACCTAGGAGTGCCCGTGGCCCTCGCACGCCGTCCGTTCAGAGTTGCTGCGAAGGCGTCAGTGGTTGCTGTCGCCGCGGCGGGACTTGTCGCTCCCGGTACTGTCGTCGACCAGTACGACAACACCGCGGCCACCGCGGCCACCGCAGCCGCCGCTTCGTCGACCGCCGTCCCTCGGCCGATCGCCGGCTGGCAGCATGATCGCCTCGCCCCGGGAGTCGATCTGTACCAGGGGAGGATCTCGGGCCGTCCTGGTGCCGACCACTGGACGGTCACTGTGCGTGCCAACGGCGCTCACCTCGCCACCGAGCAGGGCGCGGAGGCGCTGGCAGAGCGGCTGCGGGGCGCCGGGTTCAGCGCTCGTAGTGAGCGGGTCGAATGGCCGCGGGGTTCGGACCGCGGTGGGCTGGTCGGCGTGCGAGTCCGGGTGGGGGAGTACGCCATCCGGAGCGAGGCAGACGCGCAGCGTCGGGCCCTCGCGGCCGCGGGGTTCGACGCGGTCAGTGAGTGGACCGGCGCAGACGGTGTGCCCGGCACCGGCCTTGCCCAGGTCAAGGTGGCGATCATCGACCCGAAGCGTTACAGCGGTGAGCTGAAGGCCACGTACGGCGCGGGTGTCGCCGGCCGGGAGAAGGTGAGCGACATGGCCGTCGCCGACGACGCCCTGCTCGGCGTCAACGCGGGCTTCTTCGTCATGGAGGGCAAGGACGGCGTACCGGGCGCCTCGGCCGGTATCGCCGCGTACGACGGGGAGTTGCAGAGCGCGGCGACCAACGGCCGGATCGCGGCGGTGCTGCGCGGTGATGGTCTGCGCCCGGAGTTCAAGAAGCTCCGCACGGAACTCAGCGTCCGAGCGGGTGGGGCGTCCGCGATCGTGGATGGCGTCAACCGCGTGCCTGGCCTGGTCCGCAACTGCGGTGGTGTCGGTGGCGATTCCCCGACCGAGCGGCCGCAGCATGATGTGACCTGCACCGATCCCGACGAGATCGTCGAATTCACCGACGAGTTGGGCGCGAGCACCCCGGCCGGTGACGGCATCGAGGCCGTGCTCGACGAGAGGGGCCGAGTGCGGGAGGTGCGTCCGCGCGGCGGTGCCGTGCCGGATGGCGGCAGCGTCCTGGCGGGCGTCGGCGAAGGAGCCTCCTGGCTGCGTACGCACGCGAAGCCGGGCAGCCAACTGAAGGTGCGGCAGCGGATCGTGGACGAGCGCGGCCGCGAACTCGAACTCGGCCCGCAGGACGACATCGTCAACGGCGGCCCCGAGCTGGTGCGCGACGGAAAGGTCGCCGTGAACTACGGAGCCGACGGCATCGAGCGGATCGGCGACCCGTCCTTCGCGTACACCTGGGGCATCAAGCGCAACCCGCGCATGCTCCTGGGCGTCGACCGGCGGGGCCGTGTGCTCCTGGTCGCCGCGGACGGCCGCCAGCCCGGCCACAGCGACGGATTCGGGCTGGGCGAAGGGGCGGAGCTGATGAAGGCGCTGGGTGCGGTGCGCGCCATGGCCCTTGACGGCGGTGGTTCGGTCAGCACGGTGGTGAACGGCAAGGTGATCAACTCGCCGTCGGACGGCACCGAGCGGGCGGTGGGCGACGCGTTGCTGCTCACCCGCTGACGGCCGGGCGTCATCCAGGGTGTCGGGTCTCGTGTGACTGACATTGTGAGCGAGCCGGCCTGAGTACCTGCCTTCGAGCGGCGACCTGTTGCCACAGCGGTTGAGCATTGACCTTCCGAGGGAACGGGCGGTCGGCAGGAAGGGCGCGGACCAGGCGAGTGACGCCCCGAGCGTCAGGAGCCGACCAGGGCGCTGATCAGCTTGCGTGCCGCCGCCTTCGTCGGCCGCTTCCCGGCGGTCGCGGTCCGCTCCCTGGAGCGCGTGGCCCGACGCCGGTGTTCTCGTTCGCCGGTCAGCGTGCGCGACGATTTCAGCTACGGGCGCGAGGGCGGCGTTCCGCCTCGGCATCGCTGCTCGCTGCACCGGTCAGGATCGCGCTCGCCACAACATCGAAGAGGTGATCGGCGCGTGGGGCGAGCGAGGGCTGATCGCCGAGCCACGCGAGCGCCGCTATCAGGGCGAACAGGTCGGTGCCATCGATGTCGGTCCGCGCTGTGCCCGCGGCCTGAGCGCGGGTGAGGAGACGCGCACCGGCTGCGCGCAGGGTGACGCACGAGGTGTGGAGTGCGGACTCGGTGTCCTCGATGGCGGCTGTCATCAGCACGGTTACGCCCCGGTACTCGGTTGTCCATGCGACGCAGTCGCGTAGCCACGAAACGAGAGCGTCTTCGGGCGAGCTCGATGCCTCGAGCTCGCCTGCCTTTGCCGTCAGCTCGTCGAAGCTCGTGTGGAGCAGGGCCTCGAGCAGTGCCTCCCGTGTCGGGAAGTGACGCAGCAGCGTCGCGAGCCCGACGTCGGCCCTGCGGGCGATGTCGCGCATTGCTACGTCGACGCCTTGCTCGGTGATGGCGGTGCCCGCGACGACGAGCAGGTGGTCGCGGTTCTTCCTGGCGTCGGCCCGCATCTGTCCCTCTTGACTATCCGGATCAGTGGTCCATATATTCGGATCAGCGAACCACTTATGTGGAGCGCTGATCCGGATAAGACTATCCCGCACCGCGGGCAGGAGAAAACGATGCCGAGACACACGATGAGGGCCATCCGGCTGCATGAGCACGGCGGCCCTGAGGTTCTGCGTTACGGCGAGGCGCCGACTCCCGAGCCGGGGCCGGGTGAGGTGCTCGTTCGCGTGCACGCGGTCGGCATCAACCCTCCGGACTGGTACCTGCGCGGCGGGATGACCAGGATGCCCGGGGAAACGGAATCGACGGTCGGCCTGCCGGTGATTCCGGGGACGGACGTGTCGGGCGTAGTCGAGGCCGCCGCCGCGGATGTGGAGGGCTTCTCGGTCGGTGATGAAGTCTTCGGTCTTCTGCGTTTTCCCAGCTTCCACGGCAGCGCATACGCCGAGTACGTGGCCGCGCCTGCATCGGACCTCGCACACAAGCCGGCCGGCATCGACCACGTGCACGCCGCCGGGGCGCCCATGGCCGGGCTGACGGCGTGGCAGTTCCTGATCGACGTCGGACACGATCACCCCTCGCCCTTCCAGGAGGCACGGCATCGCCCGACGACCCTCGACGCCGACACGACGGTGCTCATCAACGGCGCCGCGGGCGGCGTGGGGCACTTCGCAGTACAGCTGGCGAAATGGAGGGGTGCACGTGTCGTCGCGGTGGCATCGGGCGCGCATGAATGGTTCCTGAACGAGCTCGGCGCCGACGAGTTCATCGACTACACCAAGAGTCGTCCCGAGGAACTCGTGCACGACGTCGACCTCGTTCTCGACACCGTCGGCGGCCCCGACAGCAGCCGCTTCCTACGCACGCTCAAGCGCGGCGGCGCCCAGTTCCCCGTGCTCCCCGGGGACTTCGACGAAGAGGAGACCGCGAAGCTGGGCGTCACGGTCTCGACCGCCCAGGTCCGCTCGAACGGTGCACAGCTCGCTGAACTGGGACGCTTGCTCGACGCGGGCACGGTCCGCGTCGCGATCGACAGCACGTTCGCGCTCGCGGATGCCCGAGCAGCGCACGAACGCGCCGCCCGAGGACACGTCCAGGGCAAGATCGTGCTCATGGTCCCTTAGGAACGTGCCGTTTCACGCACGCGTCCGGCGCTCGTCCTCGGGGAACCGGGGACCATCGAGACGCCGATGCGGAGACCTCGGGGCGCGTCTGGCGACCATGCGTCCGCGATACTCGCAGCGGCGAACCGAACGCACCCGACGTCGCGCCATCGCCGGCACCAAGGGGACGCGGTCGGTATCTCCGGCAGGTCCTTGAAGGCGGGGCCTCCTGAAGAGGGAACCTGCTGTCCGCAGGGCTGCCGCGCCCGCTTCGCCCCTGCCGCGACCGATGCGGTCCAACCGTCTGAGGGCAGGGCGGCAGGGCAGGGCGGGTATGTCAGGCGTAGCCACCTGGCCTGCACAGATGGCCTGCAAACTCCCCATCGATGACCAAACTCGAAGGACTCGGAGTACGCCGCGACATCGTCGGCCTGACCGTGCCGACCGGCTACTCCTTCAACCTCGACGGCAGCTCCATCTACCTGTCCCTGGCCGTCGTCTACATCGCCCAGGCCACCAACACACCCCTCACCATCGGCCAGCAACTCGGCCTGCTCGCCGTCATGATCCTCACCCCAAGGGCTCCGGAGGCATCACCGGCGCCGGCTTCATCGCCCTGGCCGCCACCCTCTCCACCGTCGGCACCGTGCCCGCCGCCGGGATCATGCTGATCTTCGGCATCGACAAGTTCATGTACGAGTGCCGCGCCCTGACCAACCTCGCCGGAAACAGCGTCGCCACCCTCGTCGTCGCCCGCTGGGAACACGTCCACGACACCGCACGCGTCAACCGCGTCCTGCACACCGGAACCCCCGAGCCCGCCCCGGCACAACCGCACGACACCGAGGCCGAACCGGCACTCGCCAAGGCATGACCCCGAGGCGCCCCCAACGCCTCGCACCCAAGCGTCCCGGGCCGCACTTCGTCGCGCCGGCGGTCCGGGCGGGCCGTACGCCCCATGCGCACGCACACAGGTGGGCCCGGCCGGAGGAGTCCGGCGGGGCCCACCTCACATGCCCTGCCCGCGCCCGCTGGACGGCCGCGCGCCGTGCTGACGTATCGGCGGGAGCACGAACTCCTCGCACAGCAGCCGGGTTTCGGACCACTCGAGGGACGGCGCTGCTCGACTACGGCACCCACTGCGGTGGCCTCCTTGCCTCTGTTCCGCCTGCAACACTGCGCCGGCGCCGCCAGATGGCCCGGTGACGCTGGTTCGCCTACCAGTTGATGGATGCCGTCGGCCTGCAGCGCGGCCGCCTGACCGGGCTCGCCTTGAAGGGCGACGACCTGCTCGACGCCGACCAGGTGGCCCAGCAGATCAGCCTCGACGGCGCCCGCGAAGCCCGCCTGGTCGCCGAAGCAGCCATCGGCATCCCATCTCGTCGCCCTGCTCCGCGCGGGGCCCGCTTCGAACCCTGAACCAGATGGAACAGCGCCGATGGCGCTACGCTGCTGTGTCGTGCAGGAGACGCGCCTCGACACTGCCCGGATCCGGGCGGCTCGCCGGGTCATCGACCCGATGTTTCTCGACACACCGCTGTACCGCTGCGAGGCGCTGGAGCCCGGCCTCGGGTGCACGGTGAGTATCAAGCTCGAAACGGCGAACCCGGTCCGCAGCTTCAAGGCCCGCGGCACCGAGGTGGTGGCGAGTCTGCTCGCCGACCATGGCTCGCGAGCCGTCGTGTGCGCCAGCGCGGGCAACCTTGGCCAGGCCCTCGCCTGGTCCGGTCGTGGCAGAGGGCTCGACGTGACCGTCGTGGCATCCCGCTTCGCGACCGTGGCCAAGCTTGATCGCATCCGCGCGTTGGGGGCCAGGTTGGAGCTGGTGGACGGCGACCACGAGTCGGCTCGCGAGCGGGCGGCGGCCATCGCGCGGCACGACGGCATCCGGCTGGTCGAAGACAGCCTGGACATCGAGACCTGCGAGGGCGCGGCGACCATCGGCCTGGAACTGGTGGACACCGTGCCGTCGTTCGACGCCGTCCTGATCGCTCTCGGCGGCGGGGCGCTGGCCACCGGTGTGGGCCATGTGGTGAAGGCCTTGGCGCCCGAGGTCGAGGTGATCTGCGTCCAGCCGCTGGGCGCACCGGCGATGACACACTCGTGGCGCAGGCGGCGTGTCGTCACCACCGACTCGACCAACACCATCGCTGACGGTGTCGCCGGCCGGCGTCCCATCCCGGCCGTCCTGGACGACCTCCTCCTCGTCGCCGACGACGCCGTCCTGGTCCAGGAGGCGTCGATCATCGCCGGTATGCGGATGCTCCTCGACCACGCCGGCCTCGTCGTCGAACCGTCGGCCGCGCTCGGCATCGCGGCCATCCTCGAAGACCGTGACCGCTTCGCCGGCCGGCACGTCGTCACCATCGTGTGCGGCAGCAACGTCGACGTAGGCGCCTATCACCGCTGGGTTGGCGCGGCTCCCATCCACAGGTCTTGAGATTTGCTCGGGAAGCCGAGCGCTCTGAGACTGGCGGCCGTCTCCAGGGTGAACCAGGCCACCCGCAGGTCCTTCTCGACCGCGGCCTGGGCCAGGCCGCGGTGAACTGGCTTTGGTCGGTGCCCGATGGCCCGCGATCACCAGGTTCTCGGCGCGGCCGATCCATCCCAGGGTGATCAGGCAGTTATGGGCAGTTCGGGGATGGTTGCTTCTCGGCCCGCCGGGAGGCCAGAGTCTTGCCGGTGGGGAAGTTCGCCGTGCGCAATCCCAGACCGGGATCACCACCCGGAAGCGGGACCAGGACAGCCTTGCGCCGAACAGCCAGGTCCGCCGGCCGCCGACGCGCGGGCCCTCGCCCAGTCGATCACTGCCTGACAGCGCGCGGGGAGGAACTGTTCGAACTGGTGGACGCGTTGCTGTGCGCGGAGGGGCCGGTGAGGGCGCCGGTGGATCTGACGCTGGTGGCCGAGCACCGGCGCGGGCACGGTGCCATGGACGAGGCCCTGAACAGCGGGAACGTCGATGTGCTGCGGCTGCGGCAGGTACTGGCCGGCCTGTCCATATCGCGGGCCGCTGGCGGGCGCCTGGTCCTCGCGGTCGACGTCAGTCACTGGCTCCGCCCGAACGCGCCGACCAGCGTCGACGAGATTCCCGACCCTCGCAAGGCCCAGATCGCCCGACCCGAGAACAGAGATCACCAAGCTCCGGGAACGGCTGGCCCAGTCGGGCAGACGGTCGAAGAACTCACCGACTTCCGCGGTCGGGCCCTGGCCCGGCTCGCTGCCATCCGGCTCCGCGAAGCCGCCGTCGGCACCCCTTGGGTCAGCCGCGTGCCGCCACCCAGAACCACCGTCGTCGGGACCTGCAGTGGTGCCGCATACCCGACTGGGTGCCGGCTCCCGCATGGCGCGAGTTGGGGACCTCACCAGGGATCAGATCGGGGCATCGTCGGTCAGCGAAAGCGTGGCGCACGGACGGAGGACCATGAGCGCACCTTCCAGGGTCGCCACCATGGCAAAGGGGAACCGGTCGAGCTCAAGACAGAGTGCAACGTCATCAGGATGGACTCCTTGACGCACACCCTCCGCCAACTCGGCGGCGGCGCGCGACTCGGCAGCGCGGCGGATGAACTCAGCAGCATCCGTTCCGGCCTCCGTGACACTGCGAGCGATGTATTGAGCACACGCCAGATCTTCATCGGCCTGCCCATCGTCGCCAGTGACCACGAACGTGACACTGTCACTCTCGCGCGTCCGCAGGAGCCGGGCCGTTGCCTCCGCCACCACGAAGCTGGCGCACAGCACCAGCGACGCCTCCTTGACCGCGAGGGCGCCGACCGTCCCTGCTGTGGTCTTCTGCACAACGGTCCGTCCGCCAAGGTCAACAGACCGCAGCAGGCCTGGCGAGTTGACCATGTCGAACCCGGGCGCGGGCGGACCGTCCTTGAGCGCCGCCCAATCCGGGTGGCGAGCCTTGAGCGCCAGGGCTTCGTCCAGCGACTCAGCGAGAACGATCTTCTCCGCCCCCTGGGCAAAGGCCCAGGCAGCCACCGTGAAAGCACGCATCACGTCGACTACGACCGCCACAGGCGGGGCCTCGACCAGCTCAGCAATGCCAAGAAAACGAGCGTCCATTCCGATCATGATCGTGCATGCCTGACCCGAATGACCCATAGAGTGACCCACGTCACATCAGCGGTCTCGGGATGCGACACTTCCAGCTGCCTGCGCTGCCAAATGGTCCGCAACTACACGCCTGCTCAATCCCCACATGGGGTCACCCGCACACGGCCTCTGCGCGGACACAAGCCGGGTGTTCGCCACCGAGGCCGTCACCGGCGGCCTGTCCGTCCACATCGCGTCGCGAATCCTCGGCCACAAGACGCTGACCGCCACTCAGGCGTACCTCGCCATCTGCGAGGACGACCTACCGCGGCTCCCTGGACCGGCGCCGGGCCGACCGGCCGCAGGAGGCAGATCGCGGGCGCGCCCAGTGGGAGCCGCGACTTCCAGCACTTCGATGGACGATGTGCCTGAGCGGGACCTGACGATGTTGGGGACTTCAGCCGCTGCCTGTGGCCCACCGGCGAAGCGCTGTGACAGCGTCCGCGCGGTCGGTGGGGGACAGGCCCGCGATCGTGACGTGGTGGTTGCCGCCCGGCACCCACAGCACGCGCGCGTCGCGGGGACCGGGCCGGAAGGGCTCCGCGACGGACGGGTCCTGAGTGCCGTTGACGAAGAGCAGCTGGCGGGCGCGCCGCCGCACCCAGCGGTCGATGTCGGGCATGGCCTCGGCGTCGAAGTGCATCGGGACGTCGCGCGGCACGAAACCGCGGGGTTCGATGCCGTCCCGGTACTGCAGGAGTCTGTCCAAATGGTCGGTGGGAACGTTCAGGTAGCCCATTTGTGTGCCGAGTTGGTACCAGTAGGGGATGTAGTTCCGGGCTGTGGAGTCGGCGTAGACGGGCAGGGCGGCCGTCTCTTCCAGCCACGCGTACAGCACGTCGGTGGAGGCGTCCGGGCCAGGGATGGCGGGGGCGTCCGCAGCGGTGCGGTTCTGCCAGAACATGAACGGCACTCGCAGGACGGCGATCTCCAGTGCCTTGTCGGCGCTGCCGATGATGCGGAAGGTGTCATGGGTGGCGGTTGCCCAGGCCTCATAGCGGGCGACCAGGTATGTGCGGCGCAGCAGCATCTGTCGCTGTGCTGTCTTCAGGGCGTCGCGGGCGGCGGCGGTGCCCACGTGCTCCAGGAACCGTATGTACGCGGAGTCCTCGCGGTCGTCCACGTTGTTCGGGGCGGAGTAGGCGACGGTGCCGTCCACGTCGTGGGGGTGGAAACGGCGGTGGTACACGCTGGCCATGCCGCCCTTGCTGCCGCCGGTGGAGATCCATGCGCCGGGGTACAGCCGGCGGAAGAGGCGGACCACGCGGTGGTGGTCGTCGGCGGCCTGGCGGATCGTCAGATGGGTGAGGTCGAGGGTCGCCGGACGTGAGGTGCCGAAGAAGCGGTGTTCGACACCGAGTTGGTTTCCGCCCAGGAGGACGGCCGGTTCGGTCCGCCGCGGCATGAGCGGCACTTCGTACCCGGTGCTGAACAGGACGGTGGGCCGGTCGGCGGCAGTATGGAGCAGGGTAAGGCGCTGCTCGAAGGTCCCGGCCCCGGGGTCGTTGTGGTCGACCGGTTGGCGCAGGCCGAGCACGAAGAAGCGGTATCCAGGCTCGGCGCCCGGCTGTTCCTCGATGACCCGCAGGCCTGGAAGCGCCCGCAGGGCGGCCACCACGTCATCGGCCCCTACGTGGGTCCGGTCCGCGGCCCGCCCAGGTACGGCGGCCAGGCCCACAGCGGAGGCCGCCGAGGCGGCAGAGGTGAGCAGACGTCGTCTGGTGAGGGTGCGCATGCAAGTCCTTTCCGGTGCCGACTGCGTCAGTACACCGGGCGACGGCACCAGGGAGATCCCGCGCGCGAGGGAGCTCTCTCCCCCAGTCGGGGGAGGGACGACATCACCAGGACTCCTCAGCCGCCCCTCCGCTTGCTGTTCAGTGACGACCTCTCTGTCAAGAGAAGCGTGTTGAGTGTGGAGCCGGTCTGCCTGGCTCCGGCTCACGCAATGATGGATGTCTCTGAACATTGGTCGGCGACCGTGTCGGCAAAGGCCCGAGCGAGCGGGGAGAGCGCGTCCCAGCGGCGTACCGCCCAGCCCACGGACAGTGGCGGCAGAGTGGGAATGGGGATGAGGCGTAGGCCACCATCGGCAGGTGTGGCTAGACCCGGTACAGCGGGTACGACGGCGTGACCCAAGCCGAGTTCGGCCAGCAGCAGAGCCGTATCCCAGTCGGCGACGCTCGTGTCCGAGCCGGCCCGGATGCCCAGTTCAGCGAACACGGCGTCCAGGTGGGCGCCGGAGGTGGAGTTCGGCGGCAGTCGGACGAGGCGAATGCCCGTGAGGTCGGAGACGTCGATATGCGTGCGAGCCGCGAGTGGGTCGTCGGGTCGCACGGCCAGCACCCAGGGCAGATCGACGACGGGTCGCTGCTCGATGCCGCGCACGGGACCGCCGATCGTGATCCAGGCCAGGTCGAGGTTGCTGGCCAGGAGGGCGTCGAAGCAGCCGCGACTGGAAGTTTCCGTCTGGAACTCCAGGCTCACCCTCGGGTAGCGCCGACGGAAGGAGACGATCGCTTCGGCCATGAAATGCCGGACTGTCGTTCCACCCGTGGTGATCCGCACGGAGCCGCTCTCTCCGTTCACAAGATCGCCGAGGCGGCGTAGCGCAAGATCGAGCCCGCCGATCCCCTCGGCGGCGGCGTCGCACAGGATTCGCCCTGCCGTTGTCGGCACGACTCCGCGCGGCTGACGCTCCAGCAGGCTCACGCCGGTCTCTCGTTCCAGGCGCTTCACGTGCTGGCTCACCGCTGACTGTGTGCAGGACAGGTCCCGGGCCACAGCGCTGAGGCTTCCCGCTCGGCACACGGCAACGAACACGCGGAGATCGTCCAGAGTCACGGCACCCAAGTTATCCCTAAGGTCAAGCGAGCAATTCCCAGGATTGACTGGGGTGCTGGCCTGCCAGAGGATCGTTGCAGGGCCCAGGCGGCAACCCGCCCAGCGCTTTCACGCGGATCCGGACCGGGCGAAGGCGCTGTGCGGGTGCCGACCACCCTTTCGCCGAAAGGAGACGGACACCGTGCCTGCTCCCCCTGCCGCGACCGACCGGGCAGTTGCTCTCCTGCGTGAGTTCGGCGCCGAAGGTATCGCGCACCCCGGTGGCACTCTCCTTGCCCACCTCAAGCGCGTACAGGCCCAGCTCGCAACATGGAAAGCCCGCCCGGCCCTCCAACTCGCCGGACTCTGTCACGCGTTCTACGGCACGGACGGCTTCCCCACAGTCCTGCTGCCGCTGGACCGCCGTGAGGACCTTGCCGCGGTGATCGGCGTCGAGGCTGAGGCCATCGTGTACCTGTACGCCTCATGCGACCGGAAGACCACCTACCCGTCTCTCAGCCAAGGCGATGCGGACTTCCATGACCGGTTCACCGGTTGCTCCTACATTCCAGAACCGCAGTTGCGCCGGGACTTCGCCGAACTGTCGGCAGCCAACGAACTCGATCTTGCCCATGCCGATGCTGCTTTTCGCGACAAGTGGAGCTCTGAGCTGCTCGCCTTGTTCACCCGACTTCAGGACTTGCTGAGTGCTGACGCCTGGCTCGACTGCCGTTCGGTGCTTGCTGCGTCCGCGCAGTTGCCTCTCAGTGAGCGCGCGCGACGCATCAGTTGAAGCCGGCAGCGTGGGAGGCCTACACACACTGACTCAGGGTGGGGCCGGTCCCGCCGCATTCGATGACCCACGCAGGGGACGCAGACAGGCAATTGGCCGTCGGACACCGCGGCGGCGGGCCTCATCGCGTTGACGGTGATCGCGACACGGCCGCCACAGGTGCGCCGTCCGGTCGGTCGGCGAGAAGGGCCGCAATGTGGTCGGCGCAGCAAAGGGCCGTGTTGGCCATGGCGCTCCTGGTGGGCCAGCGCAGCTTGGCCATCCGCACCAGGGTGGCCGGCGGCATCCCGGAGGGCAGACTGGAGAGCCAGAACCGCACCGGCTCGCTCTCACCAGTCGGCCATTCCGCCAGCAGCCACCGTTCGGGCAATTTCACTTCGTCGGTGGCCCGGCGGATGCCATTGCCAGCGGGGCGGAGGTGCAGGGCGACGAACCGCGAGTACATGCGCTTGAAGCGGGAGGAAATCCCCACCGCGTAAGGCAAACTTGCGCTCCTCCAGGCCGCGGCGGAAGGTGGAGGCATCACCGTATCCGGCATCCGCCACGACCAGGGGAACATCGACGCCCCACGACCGTGATCTCGTCGATCATGTCCAGCGCCAGCTGCCACTTTCCACATGCCCCACCTGATCCGGATACCGCGGCGGGTGCGGCGGGTGCGGCGGGTGCGGCGGGGGACCTTGGCCGCATCGGCCTTCGCAGAGACGGGATCCCACGAAGTGCGCAGGGGCAGCCGCCAGTTCACCGCCGCCGAGGCATGATGGTGCGCCAGGTGCGGCGACACGTCCACCTGGCAGTTGGTGACCTTGCCCGCGGTGCCGGTGTACTGCCTGGACACACACGCCGAGGCAGCCTCGTCCTTGACGAAGCCGGTGTCGTCGACGATCAGTGCCTCCGGACCGATCGCCACGTGCATCCTCCAGGCCGGCCGGGCCCGCACATGCGCGGGATCCCACGGGCTGGAGGTGATGCAGTGCGTCAGCGCCTCCCGGTTACCGTCCCCGCCGAGGCGGGCGGCCATCGCCCTCCACCAGCGTGCGCTGCCCGTCCAGCGGCAACCCGCCAGGCACAGACGTACACGCTGCTGTCGAGCGCCATCATGGCGAAGCCCGGGTGGCCCGCGTGTGCGCCGAGGAACGCTGAAGCCGCACCCCGCCCCATGATGTCCCAGCGCTCCAGGAGCCGGACCCGGGTCCAGACGGCCGGCGCGGCGTGGCCGCCACCATGCATGCTCTGCAGGGCAGCCCGGTGCGTCCGGGTGCCCTGCGGCAGCTGGACGAGGAACTCGCGCCGATGGTCGAGAAGACCCGAGGAGACGGCGAGGTCGTACCAGTCCTCATTGAGCCGCTCGACGAGCCGTGGGGTGTCGTACCGGTGGGAGAACCCGCTGCCCACCTCCTCGGCACCGTATCCGTGGACGAACGGCATCGTGCCGTCCGGCACCGCGTTCGGGATCACCTCAAGGCCGGCCCGCCACAGCGGCCGGTACACCTTACGGTCGCGCTCTTGGATGCCCATCGATGACTGTTCTAGCAGGGCCAAGACACCCAAAGGCCGCCGCCGTGGCTTCTGCCTTCCCGGCCTTCCGGAGCAGACGAGCAGAGACGACCAGCCGGACCATTGACACGCGACTGATGCGTACGAGCAGACGATCGCAGGGGAGCGCGCCTCGTACTGACGTCACCCTGCCGTTTGACGCGGCTTCAGCCCGCCGTGTGGGTCCGCCCTGCTGAGCTCCGCTCTGCCGCTGGGGCGATCGGCAGCCGCGGCGGCATGCGCAGCCGGTGCCGGGGGGGGAGAGAGACGGTCGCACGGAACGGCTCGGGCGTCGCGCGGTTCAACAAGGCCGCGTCATCCGAGTCAGGCGTGCGTCGCGTGGTCTCCGGTCGACTCTGTCTGGCGTCGTCCTTCATCGCTGTTCGGGGTTGATTTCTTCAGTGTCGAACGCGCGGAAATCTGTTTTTGCTGGAGTAGACATTGGGTGGTGGTGTGGTTATGGTTTCCCTCGTAGCCCAGAGAGACAGCAGGGCCTGGCAGACACGAACTGCCGGCCAGTAGTAAGCAGTTGTGGTTCGCAGTGCGGTGCGGTGGTGGAGTTCCGAAGCCAGGGTGGTTGCAGGACGGTGACGGGACTGACGGCCGGACCGGGTGGCCCGCAGTGATCAGGGGCCGCCGTGAGGACTGCGGTTGACGCAGTGGCAGTACCTGCATGTGCAGTTCGCGGTACCCAGCAGTGGAGTGGGCAGTACCTCGGTGAAGGCGTCGGCTGCGGACGCGCGCGCCGGGAGGTTCGGCAGTGGGGTTCCAAGCCAGAGCAGGTGCAGGACGGGCGACGGGGCTGGCTGTCGAAGAGTGGCGCTGTCGCAGGCCGCTGAGCAGTTCGCATCACCAGCAGTGCGTAGTAGAGCAGTACCAGC
>NZ_JBWLKM010000099.1:0-27650 GCF_059026085.1 Streptomyces sp. a15
TGGTCCTGTGGAGCAGTTTGGAGTGCTCGCCACCCTGTCAAGGTGGAGGCCGCGGGTTCAAATCCCGTCAGGACCGCAGTGAAGTAAGCAAGAGAGCCCGGATCTTCGGATCCGGGCTCTCTTGCGTCCTCGGCGCCCTTGACGGCGTCACTTTCGCTCGGTACCCAGAAACCAGGGCCCCGTTTTCCGTGCGGCCCCTTGGAGGTGGGGTATGGCGGCATCGACCAGGCACGAGACTCGGGCGCTGCTCCGTGCCCATCTGGCGGCCGCTTCCTCCTATCGCCACCTGACGCGTCATTGCCCGATCTGCCATCGCCTGCTGCGACTGGCGATGGACGGCGCCCCACGCACCGCCCAGACGCCCGAGAAGGCCGTCGAGGACGAGAGTCCCTCCGGTGCGTGACCGTGACGCGGCCCCAACACCCGCTCCGCTGCGGGGCGATGGAAGCTGTGCCTCCTCTAGCGCACATGAGCCAGGGGCAACAAGGACTCTGGCATGTGACGGGTGTCACTGCATGAGTTTCTGAAACCGCGGTACTTACGCCTCACATACAACTGGTCAATTTAATATGTGCAATTGCACCAGCGTCAGGGCGTGCCCACAGGAGATCCGACAGCCCTCCCCAGAGTCCGACAAGCCCGCTCACAGAGCCGCCCCGTAGGCCACGCCGCACCCACACACGTACACACACACGCGCACAAAAAGATCGCGCTGGACTCGGCGGAGTCCAGCGCGATCGACGACGCACCCTGTCACTGCTTGGGAAGCCCGGAGGGGCCTGGGCGTGGGCTCTGTTGGGGCAGAACCCGCGTCGCTTGGAGCCAAGGGTCCGGGCGCCGCGGCATGTTGGGGGACCTGCCGGTTTTGCCCGGTTATTCAGTTGTTAGGCCTCGCTGCGCTGCTGCGGGATGCCCGCGAGCAGAGCGCGGACCTCAGCCTCGCGGTATCGGCGGTGACCGCCGAGCGTACGGATCGAAGTGAGCTTGCCGGCCTTCGCCCACCGCGTGACCGTCTTCGGGTCGACGCGGAACATCGTGGCGACCTCAGCCGGGGTCAGCAGCGGCTCGGCATCAGGGGTGCGAGCGGTCATGAGCGGCCTCCTCGGGAGAACCGAACCTTCTCGGTTCTTTCCTCTAAATTCTGCACCTTGACCCGCGTTGCCCGAAATGGCGGACGCGAGTCGAGTCGGTTATAGGACGAACGGCTTGTCCTCGGCACTACAACTACACCATCCGTCCAGCCGCGTCGGCCAAACCGATGGAATTGCCCCTCCAGGTGTTCATCAGCGACGGAAGCCGATGGACCATGCCATAGCGGACAGTCACGCCACTGTGACGATCAGTCACAGGACGATCAGGAGTCATCAGACCCCCCTAAGCACATGCAATGCTGAGATTCCGCCCGTACTACAGCAGAACGGGACGGACGGAGTTCCCCCGGACTCCTTGTCCTATTTTGGCATGAGGAGGGGCAAGGGACGCAAGGGCCGCGTACGTGCGGTCCGTCACGCTTGGCATCAAACGCCCCGGATCGGGACCTACGTCCCTTGTTGACGAAACCTCAGGACATACCGAGGAGAAACCTCGGTCCGAGGACGAAACCCCAAAACGGGCGTCAGGTCAAACGTCAGTTCGTTACCTGCGTCACCTGAGTGACCTGAACCACGCTCAGTTCGCCGAGCGCCGGTCCCGGACCGACCGCCACCGCTCCACGAGCCGCGCGTACGCCTCGCCCGCCGCGACCCCGTCACCGCTGCGCAGCGCCGCGATGCCCTCGGCCACATCGGCCGCCGAGTGGTCGTCCTCCAGCTCGCCGGCCGGCAGGGTGTGCACCAGGCCGCCGTAGTCCAGCTCCACCAGCGAGCGCGGGTGGAACTCCTCCAGCCAGCGCCCGACGTCCACCAGGCCGTCGATCAGCGGCCCCTCGTCGATGGCCTCCTTGAGCGCCCTGAGGCCCCGCGCGACCCGGCGCCGGGCCTGCACCATCGGCGTCCGGTAGCGCAGCATCGGGGGAACCTCGCCGGAGCCCTTGTCGAAGCGCCGCTCCTCGTCGGAGACCAGCACGAACCAGTTGAGCGGCACCTGCCAGGTCGCCGTGCGGATCCAGGGCCGGGCGTCCGGATTGCGGGCCAGCCAGCGCTCGTAGTCCTTGGCCGCCTGCTGCCGCACGACCTCCGGCAGCACCGCTTCCAGGACCGGCCTCGGCAGCTCCTCGCCGAGCTCCGCCAGAGCCTGCCAGCCGCGCAGCCGGGTGCGCCACGGGCACACGCACACCACCCCGTCGACCTCCAGCACGAACGCGTCGCCGCTCTCGTGCACCGGCACCGCAATGGGCGGGGTGGGCAGCAAGTCGGCCAGGGAACGGCGGAGTTCGTCCTGGTACGAGGGACGGTCGGGGCGGCGGGCGTAGCGCGCCCAGTGGCCGCGCTCCGGCTCCGGGAAGGCGGCCAGCGGCTCGTACACGCGCAGATAGGTGGCGTACGGGACGATCAACGAGGACACCTTGGGCACGCCTGCTCCCTCCCCCGCCGTCTGCCAGGAAAACCTGCGAAACCCGCACACAAACGAGCGGGAAAACTATGCAAATCGTCGCACGGACGCACCCGGCGAGCAGGTGATCCTGAGCACTGCGCGCTGACCGGGGCTCCCAGGCTCTAATCTCATGCTCACAGCCCCCGCCACCCGTACGGGAGCCGGTCTCCACCCGCCGCTACTTACTTCAGGAGTCACCACAGTGACCGACG
Organism: Streptomyces sp. a15; assembly: GCF_059026085.1. Lineage (NCBI taxonomy): Bacteria > Bacillati > Actinomycetota > Actinomycetes > Kitasatosporales > Streptomycetaceae > Streptomyces > Streptomyces sp. A15. The sequence goes on from NZ_JBWLKM010000099.1 coordinate 2,745, forward strand.
TAACCGGCGCACCTGCTGATGTACTGCACACCCTGTTCCACTCGGATCAGGGCGGTCATGAGCAAGTCGTGCTCTGCCAGGACCGTGCCAGCGGTCTCAAGGCCGTCATCGCCCTCCACTCCACCGCCCTGGGCCCCGCGCTCGGCGGTACGCGCTTCTACCCGTACGCGAGCGAGGCGGAGGCCGTCGCCGACGCGCTGAACCTCGCCCGCGGGATGTCGTACAAGAACGCCATGGCCGGTCTCGACCACGGCGGCGGCAAGGCCGTGATCATCGGCGACCCGGACCGGGACAAGACCGAGGAGCTGCTTCTCGCGTACGGCCGGTTCGTCGCCTCGCTCGGCGGCCGCTACGTCACCGCCTGCGACGTCGGTACGTACGTCGCCGACATGGACGTCGTGGCGCGCGAGTGCCGCTGGACGACCGGACGCTCGCCCGAGAACGGCGGCGCCGGGGACTCCTCCGTCCTCACCGCCTTCGGCGTCTACCAGGGCATGCGCGCCTCCGCGCAGCATCTGTGGGGCGATCCGTTGCTGCGCGGCCGCCGGGTCGGCATCGCGGGCGTCGGAAAGGTCGGGCACCACCTGGTGGAGCACCTGCGCGCCGAGGGCGCCGAGATCGTGATCACGGACGTGCGCGAGGAGGCCGTACGCCGGATCCTCGGCCGGCACCCGGAGGGTGTGACGGCCGTGGCCGACACGGACGCGCTGATCCGGGTGGACGGGCTCGACATCTACGCCCCGTGCGCGCTGGGCGGGGCCCTCGACGACGACACCGTGCCGGTGCTGACCGCCCGCATCGTCTGCGGCGCCGCCAACAACCAGCTCGCCCACCCGGGCGTGGAGAAGGACCTCGCCGACCGCGGGATCCTCTACGCACCGGACTACGTGGTGAACGCCGGCGGTGTCATCCAGGTCGCCGACGAACTGCACGGGTTCGACTTCGAGCGGTGCAGGGCGAAGGCCGCGAAGATCTACGACACCACGTTGGCCATATTCGCACGTGCGAAGGCGGATGGGATTCCGCCGGCCGCCGCGGCCGACCGGATCGCCGAGCAGCGGATGCACGAGGCGGCCGCGGCCCGCCGGACGCGGTGACCCGCCAGGCGCACTCGCAGGTTTGACCGGTACCCGTCGGCGCACACTTAGAGAGAACTCTCACGTTCGTCGGCGGGTCGGCCGTGGATAAGTGGTTAAAATCGCGGTTGACCAGCGAGGACAGGGCACCTCGCGGGTTCTGGGTCCGGGCACGTCCTGCGGGCGACGTACCGTATGGGCGCGGGCTCAGGTACCGTGGAAGCCCTACGGACGGGTCTCTCCATGGAGAGCCCGTTCCAGATCATGAACGCGTGTCAAGACTCTGGGGCCGCCGGGCCCCATCACCGAGGGGGTCGAGCCATGGGGCGCGGCCGGGCCAAGGCCAAGCAGACGAAGGTCGCCCGCCAGCTGAAGTACAACAGCGGCGGGACAGACCTGTCGCGTCTGGCCAGCGAGCTGGGCGCTTCGACTTCGAATCAACCGCCGAATGGCGAGCCGTTCGAGGACGACGACGAGGAAGACGACCCGTACGCCCAGTACGCGGATCTGTACAACGACAACGAGGACGAGGACGACGAGTCCGGTCCTACGTCTCAACGCCGCGGCGCTTGACGATTCAGCTCTGCATCACCCGGTCCAGCGGTTACCACCGCCGGACCGGGTTTTGCTCTGCCCTCGTCAGGCGGCGTGGTCACCGACCAGCTCCGCACCCGTGGTGTGGTCGCCGCGGTCCGTGATCTCGCCGGCCACCCAGGCCTCGACCCCGCGGTCGGCCAGGGTCGTCAGGGCCACGTCCGCCGACTCCTCCGGCAGGATCGCGATCATGCCGACGCCCATGTTCAGGGTCTTCTCCAGCTCCAGGCGTTCGACGTCACCCGTCCTGCCGACGAGGTCGAACACCGGGGCCGGAGTCCAGGTGGAGCGGTCCACGATCGCGTGCAGGCCGTCGGGGATGACGCGGGCCAGGTTGGCGGCGAGTCCGCCACCGGTGACGTGTGAGAAGGCGTGCACCTCGGCGGTGCGGGTCAGCGCCAGGCAGTCCAGCGAGTAGATCTTGGTGGGCTCCAGGAGCTCCTCGCCCAGCGTGCGGCCGAACTCCTCGATGTGCGCGTCCAGGGACAGACCGGCCTGGTTCAGCAGCACATGCCGGACGAGCGAGTACCCGTTCGAGTGAAGTCCGGAGGCCGCCATGGCGATGACGGCGTCACCCTTACGGATGCGATCCGGGCCGAGGAGGCGGTCGGCCTCCACCACGCCCGTACCGGCACCGGCGACGTCGAAGTCGTCCGGGCCTAGCAGACCGGGGTGCTCGGCCGTCTCGCCGCCGACCAGGGCGCAACCGGCCAGGACACAGCCCTCGGCGATGCCCTTGACGATGGCGGCGACCCGCTCGGGGTGGACCTTGCCGACGCAGATGTAGTCGGTCATGAACAGCGGCTCGGCGCCGCACACCACGATGTCGTCCATGACCATCGCGACCAGGTCGTGGCCGACGGTGTCGTAGACGCCCAGCTGGCGCGCGATGTCGACCTTCGTGCCGACGCCGTCGGTGGCGGAGGCGAGGAGGGGACGCTCGTAGCGCTTGAGGGCGGACGCGTCGAAGAGGCCGGCGAAACCGCCGAGGCCGCCGAGGACCTCGGGGCGCTGCGTCTTCTTCACCCACTCCTTCATCAGCTCGACGGCGCGGTCGCCCGCTTCGATGTCGACACCTGCTGTTTTGTAAGAGGCAGCTGCGTGGCCGGCGCCGCCCTGGGCACTGGGGGTCTCAGGCATGACGATGAGAACTTTCGTGTCGTACTGCAGGGAGGACGGGCCGGCTACGGGCGACGGATCGCGTCGGCCGCGGCCGTGGCGGCGGGCCCGGCGGCCAGCTCGGTCTCCAGGAGCTGCTTGCCGAGCAGCTCGGGATCCGGGAGTGCCATCGGGTACTCGCCGTCGAAGCAGGCGCGGCAGAGGTTCGGCTTGGCGATGGTGGTCGCCTCGATCATGCCGTCGAGGGAGATGTACGCCAGGGAGTCGGCGCCCAGGGAGGTGCCGATCTCGTCGATGGTCATGCCGTTGGCGATGAGCTCGGCGCGGGTCGCGAAATCGATGCCGAAGAAGCACGGCCACTTCACGGGCGGCGAGGAGATCCGGATGTGGACCTCGGCGGCGCCCGCCTCGCGGAGCATGCGGACCAGGGCCCGCTGGGTGTTGCCGCGCACGATCGAGTCGTCGACGACGACCAGGCGCTTGCCCTTGATGACTTCCTTCAGCGGGTTCAGCTTCAGGCGGATGCCCAGCTGACGGATGGTCTGGGAGGGCTGGATGAACGTACGGCCGACGTACGCGTTCTTCACCAGACCGGCACCGAAGGGGATGCCGGAGGCCTCCGCGTAGCCGATGGCGGCCGGGGTGCCGGACTCCGGAGTCGCTATGACCAGGTCGGCCTCGGCAGGGGCTTCCTTGGCGAGCTTGCGGCCCATCTCCACGCGGGAGAGGTACACGTTCCGGCCGGCGATGTCGGTGTCGGGGCGGGCCAGGTACACGTACTCGAAGACACAGCCCTTGGGCTTCGCTTCCGCGAATCGGGACGTGCGCAGACCGTTCTCGTCGATCGCGATGAACTCGCCCGGCTCTATCTCGCGGACATAGGCCGCGCCGCAGATGTCGAGGGCGGCGGACTCGGAGGCGACGACCCAGCCGCGCTCCAGGCGGCCGAGGACCAGCGGGCGGATGCCCTGCGGGTCACGGGCGGCGTAGAGGGTGTGCTCGTCCATGAAGACGAGCGAGAAGGCTCCCTTGACCTGCGGGAGGATCCGGGCGGATGCCTCTTCGATGGTCAGCGGCTTGCCGTCGTCGTCGACCTGGGCCGCGAGCAGCGCGGTGAGCAGGTCGGTGTCGTTGGTGGCGGCCACCCGGGTGGAACGGCCGTTGGTGTCCTTGGGGAGGTCGGCGACCATCTCGGCGAGCTGCGCCGTGTTGACCAGGTTGCCGTTGTGGCCGAGCGCGATGGAACCGTGCGCGGTGGCACGGAACGTCGGCTGGGCGTTCTCCCAGGTGGAGGCACCAGTGGTCGAGTAGCGGGCGTGACCGACCGCGAGGTGACCCTGGAGCGAACCGAGCGAGGTCTCGTCGAAGACCTGGGAAACGAGGCCCATGTCCTTGAAGACGAGGATCTGGGAGCCGTTGCTGACCGCGATTCCCGCGGATTCCTGGCCCCGATGCTGGAGGGCGTAGAGCCCGAAGTACGTGAGCTTGGCGACCTCTTCGCCCGGAGCCCAGACACCGAAGACGCCGCAAGCGTCCTGGGGGCCCTTCTCACCGGGGAGCAGGTCGTGGTTGAGTCGTCCGTCACCACGTGGCACGTACCCGAGTGTAGGCGAGGTCGACCACTGGTCCGAATTGGGGAATCCCCGGCCCTGAGCTGCGGTAAAGGATCACTTGTCCGCGACCGCGGTGACGACCGCGTCGTTTTCGCTGGTCAGCGTGAGAGTTCGATGATCCAGTTCGTAACTTACGGTGCTGCCGAAGAGGCGGAGCAGGTCCTTCTCCACGTTCATGAGTGAGGCGTCGCACATCATTCGGGTCGTGGACGGAGCGCCGAGGGTGATATGTCCGTCGCTGACCGTCGCCTTGGCGTTCACCTTGTTGCAGCCGAGGCTGCCGGAGACCTTGCCGGTCTTCTTGTCGAAGGTGAGGTGCGCCTTGCTCTGGGACGCGGGTGAGGTGACCTGCCATTTCGTGCCGTAGAGGGAGGCATCGGCCGCCTTGGTGAGGTGGACGCGGTCGCCAGCCTCGGTCGTGAGGGTCAGCCGGTCGTCCTTGACCTCGGTCTTCAGGGCGCCGTCCGCGAGGGTGCGGGCGAGGGTCCGCTCGAAGTCCATGGGTTTGTCCTCGCAGGCCATCTCGGTGGTCATGGCATCGCTGAGTTCGATGCTGTCGCCCTCGACGGCCGCCTTGGCGTTGAAGTGGTTGCAGCCGTAGTTGCCGGCCGCCTTGCCGTCGGCGATCTCGACGTGCGCGTCGGAGGGGGACTGGTGGGTGGTGCCGTCGACGGTGACGCTGTCGACGCTCCAGTGGACGCCGGTGATGGGCGGGGCGGCGCCGACCGATCCACCGCCGGCCTTCTCGTCGCCGCAGGCTGCCGCCAGGGGGACGAGAGCGAGGGCGGTCACGGTGAGGGTGAGTCGCTGCTTCTGCCTGTACATGCCGATTCGACGGGGCGGGTGGGGTGGTTGGTTCCCTCTGTTCCCGTCTCAGGTATTCCCGCCCCAGGCAATCTCGCCCCAGGTATTCCCGCCTCAGATGAGGAGCGGCAGCAGTCCGCCCAGGTCCGCCCGCTCCCCGCTCGCGCTGACCTTCGCCTCGTCGAGCGCGTCCTTCCAGCTCACGCGCCCGGTGGCGAGGCGGATCCAGGTCAGCGGGTCGGTCTCGACGACGTTCGGCGGGGTGCCGCGGGTGTGCCGGGGCCCCTCGACGCACTGGACGACGGCGTACGGCGGGATCCGCACCTCGGTGGAACCGCCGGGGGCCTTCGCGGCGAGCGTGTCGGCGAGGAGGCGGGTGGCGGCGGCGAGGGCCTGCCGGTCGTACGGGATGTCGAGGCCGGGGACGGCGTCGTTCAGGTCGTCGGTGTGGACGACGAGTTCGACGGTACGGGTGACCAGGTAGTCGTCGAGCGACAGGGCACCCGCGCTGGTGGCGAGCAGCCGGGTGCCGAGGTTCTCTGCGATGCGGGCGGTGAAGCGCCGCTCCACGTCGGCGAGGTGGGCGGCGAGGTCCGGGTTCCGCTCGGCGAGGTCCCGGGCGTGACCGGCGATGTCCGGCGCGTCGGCGCCGATGGCGTGCGGCCAGTCGAGGAGCACGCCGTTCTGCTTCGGCGGTTCGGGCTCGTCGAGCAGTCGTACGACGGCCCCGAGGGCCATGCCGATGTGCGCGGCCAGATCCCGTACGGTCCAGTCCCCGAGCCGGGTGGGCAGTGCGGCCTGCTCGGGGGTGAGGGTGCCGACGGCTTCCCGTACGTTCCCGAACTGGGCCAGGACCGCGGTGCGGATCTTGGCGGGGTCGTAGGTGCGGGCGCGCTTCTTGGCCGGGGGCATGACGATCAGCCTAGGCGGACTGGGGTGCCGGGCACAGGTGCGCGTAGAGGGCGTACGCCAGGACCAGCGACCAGCCCCTCGGTCAGTGCACCGTGCTGCCAGTCGTGGACGTGAATCCCTGCCAGCACATGTCAGGAGGTGAAGGTCACTCCCTCCGGGAACTCCAGGTCCGTGCACGCGCGGCGGGCGGCGACATCGGTGACGTACGCCCTGAAGAGGCGTTCGAAGTGCGGGGCGGCGGCGCGGGCGTAGACGTATCTCAGCCGCAGGACGTGGACGGCGGGCTCGCCGTCGCAGACGGACGTGGCCCACCACGTCGGGTTGCTGTCGTCCTCGGCGACGAGGCTGCCGGCCGTGCCCGCGGCGACGGGTGCGTCGCTGCTGTCCCGGAAGCCCGCGCTGCCGAAGTAGACGTTGGGCTCGTCCTGGCCGTAGAAGGTCTGGAGGTCGGCCCACCACGCCTCGTCGGGATCGCCGGTGGGCGCGTCGCCGTCGTCGATGCCCTCGGTGCCGGCGTAGGCCGCGTCGAACAGGGTGCGGGCCCGGTCGGTGGACAGCCGTAGGGCGCACCGTTCGCGCCAGGCGTGCGCGTCGGCCGGGGCGCCCATCGCCTCGTCCGGCAGCCAGAGTTGCTCGCGCGAGGGCGACTCCAGGCGGGCGTACCAGGCACAGGTGCCGTCGGCCCGGCCGGCGGCGGTGAAGTCCGGGACCGCCGGGAGGTCGGCGGAGGGCTCGGGCAGGCGGTCGGAGCAACCGAACGTCTCCGCCACCCTGTTGCCCGCGCTCACCGCGATGGACGCCATCCGTCGGCGGTCCCCCTCGCTCGGCGTGCGACCGTCGAACGACCACAGCCCGGCATACGCGGCCGTCGCCGTCACCTCGACGTTCTTCACCGGGCTCCCCCGGTACGTCCCGCCCTCACAGGCGAGCCGGACCGTGGTCGCGGAGGGCACCGCCAGGCCCGACACACCTGAGCCGACCGGCACCTCCAGCCGCTGCCACCGCTCGGGGAGCTCCGACCCGGGGGTGGAGACGATGTTGGTCTGCCCGCCGCCCGGACCGGCGTCGACCCGCAGGGTCAGCAGTGGTGTCCCCCTCCGGTCCCCGTCCGCCGAGTTCGAGAGCGTGCAGGACGACGGCAGGTCGTCCAGGTCGAGCGCTTCGCGCTGCCGCAGGTCCCGCCCGGCGTGGTCGATGTCCCGCACCACACCCACCGACACGAGGTCCGCGCACCCCTGAGAGACCTCGCGGTACGTCCGCCACTCGCCCCACAGCACACTGCCGCCGAAGCCGATCCCCGCGACGGAGGCCAGACACAGCAGGACGTTGACGGGCTTGCGTATCCTCGCCGGGACTTCCACCGAGCTTCTTTCCCCCGTGTTCACCAACTGACCGACACCCGGCAGAAGTTAACACGCGTGAAGGCCCCGGCCGTCGGAACGGTCGGGGCCTTCACGGCCGTACAGCCGAAGGGAATTTACGCCAGCAGAGCCGGGATGGTCCCCTCGTGAGCCTCGCGCAGCTCCTCCAGCGACAGCTCGAACTCGCCCTGGAGCTCGACGCAGTCGCCGTCGACGACACCGATGCGGGTGACGGGCAGACCCCGCGCCCCGCACATGTCGTTGAAGCGGACCTCTTCGGAGCGGGGAACGGCCACGACGGCGCGGCCGGCCGACTCCGAGAAGAGGAGGGTGAAGGCGTCGAGCCCGTCCGGTACGACCAGACGCGCGCCCTTGCCGCCGAGCAGCGCCGACTCCACGACCGCCTGGATCAGACCGCCGTCGGACAGGTCGTGCGCGGAGTCGATCATGCCGTCGCGGGAAGCGGAGATCAGGATCTCGGCGAGCAGGCGCTCGCGCTCCAGGTCGACCTTCGGGGGCAGGCCGCCGAGGTGGTCGTGGATCACCTGCGACCAGGCCGAACCGCCGAACTCCTCGCGGGTGTCGCCGAGGAGGTAGAGCAGCTGGCCCTCCTCCTGGAAGGCGACCGGCGTGCGGCGGGCCACGTCGTCGATGACGCCCAGGACCGCGACCACCGGGGTCGGGTGGATCGCCACCTCGCCGGTCTGGTTGTAGAGGGAGACGTTGCCGCCGGTCACCGGGGTGCCGAGCTGCTGACAGGCGTCGGCCAGTCCACGGATCGCCTCCGCGAACTGCCACATCACCGCCGGGTCCTCGGGCGAGCCGAAGTTCAGGCAGTCGGAGACGGCGAGGGGCTTGGCGCCGGTCGTTGCCACGTTGCGGTACGCCTCCGACAGCGCCAGCTGCGCGCCCGCGTACGGGTCCAGCTTCGCGTACCGGCCGTTGCCGTCCGTCGCGATGGCGACGCCGAGGCCGGTCTCCTCGTCGATGCGGATCATCCCGGAGTCCTCGGGCTGGGCCAGCACCGTGTTGCCCTGCACGAAGTGGTCGTATTGGGAGGTGATCCAGGACTTGGAGGCCTGGTTCGGGGACGACACCAGCTTCAGGACCTGGTCCTTCAGCTCTTCGCTCGAAGAAGGCCGCGGGAGCTTGTTCGCGTCGTCCGCCTGGAGCGCGTCCTGCCAGGACGGGCGGGCGTACGGGCGCTCGTACGTCGGACCCTCGTGTGCCACCGTGCGCGGGTCGACGTCGACGATCTTGCCGCCGTGCCAGTAGATCTCCAGACGGTCGCCGTCGGTGACCTCGCCGATCACCGTGGCGATGACGTCCCACTTGTCGCAGATCTCCAGGAACCGGTCGACCTTCCCCGGCTCGACGACCGCGCACATGCGCTCCTGCGACTCGCTCATGAGGATTTCCTCGGGCGAGAGAGTCGAGTCGCGCAGGGGCACGTCGTCCAGAGTCACGCGCATGCCGCCGGAGCCGTTGGAGGCCAGCTCGGACGTGGCGCAGGACAGGCCCGCCGCACCGAGGTCCTGGATGCCGACGACCAGCTTCTCCTTGAACGCCTCCAGAGTGCACTCGATGAGGAGCTTCTCCTGGAAGGGGTCACCGACCTGCACGGCCGGACGCTTCGACGGCTTTGCGTCGTCGAAGGTCTCGCTCGCCAGGATCGAGGCGCCGCCGATGCCGTCGCCGCCCGTGCGGGCCCCGTACAGGATGACCTTGTTGCCCGCGCCGGACGCCTTCGCGAGGTGGATGTCCTCGTGCCGCATGACGCCGATGGCACCGGCGTTGACCAGCGGGTTGCCCTGGTAGCAGGCGTCGAAGACGACCTCGCCGCCGATGTTCGGGAGGCCGAGGCAGTTGCCGTAACCGCCGATGCCGGCCACCACGCCCGGCAGGACGCGCTTGGTGTCCGGGTGGTCGGCCGCACCGAACCGCAGCGGGTCGACGACCGCGACCGGCCGGGCCCCCATCGCGATGATGTCGCGGACAATGCCGCCGACACCGGTCGCGGCGCCCTGGTACGGCTCCACGTACGACGGGTGGTTGTGCGACTCCACCTTGAAGGTGACCGCATAGCCCTGGCCGACGTCGACGACACCCGCGTTCTCGCCGATGCCCACGAGCAGGGCGTCGGACTGGGGGGCCTTCTCGCCGAACTGGCGCAGGTGCACCTTCGACGACTTGTACGAGCAGTGCTCGGACCACATGACGGAGTACATGGCGAGCTCGGCGCCGGTCGGGCGGCGGCCGAGGATCTCCACCACCCGCTCGTACTCGTCCTTCTTCAGGCCGAGTTCGGCCCAGGGCAGCTCGACGTCGGGGGTCGCGGTCGCGTGCTCGACCGTGTCCAGAGGCGTCCGGCTCATGCGTTGACCAGCTTCTTGAGGATCGAGGTGAAGAAGGGGAGGCCGTCGGTGCGGCCGGTGCCGATGAGCGGCTCCACGGCGTGCTCCGGGTGCGGCATCAGGCCTACGACGTTCCCGGCCTCGTTGCTGATGCCGGCGATGTCACGGAGCGAGCCGTTCGGGTTGAAGTCCATGTAACGGAACGCGACGCGGCCCTCGCCCTCCAGCTTGTCCAGTGTGTACTCGTCGGCGACGTACCGGCCGTCCATGTTCTTCAGCGGGATGTTGATCTCCTGGCCGGCCGAGTAGTCGGTGGTCCAGGCGGTGTCCGCGTTCTCCACCCGCAGCTTCTGGTCGCGGCAGATGAAGTGGAGGTGGTCGTTGCCGAGCATCCCGCCCGGGAGGAGGTGGGCCTCGGTGAGGATCTGGAAGCCGTTGCAGATGCCGAGGACCGGGAGGCCCGCCTTCGCCTGCTCGATGAGGGGCTCCATCACCGGCGAGAAGCGCGCGATGGCACCGGCGCGCAGATAGTCGCCGTAGGAGAAACCGCCGCACAGCACCACGGCGTCGACCTGGTGGAGGTCCTTGTCCTTGTGCCAGAGGGCGACCGGTTCGGCGCCCGCGAGGCGGATCGCGCGCTGAGTGTCCCGGTCGTCGAGGCTGCCCGGGAAAGTGACGACGCCGATACGAGCGGTCACTTCACGGCCTCCGCGACGTGCGCCTCGTTGTTGTCCACCCTGACAGTGAAGTCCTCGATGACGGTGTTGGCGAGGAAGGATTCCGCAAGATCGTGGATGCGGGCGAGCGTGGCCTCGTCGACCGGTCCGTCAACTTCCAGTTCGAATCGCTTTCCCTGACGTACGTCCGAGATGCCTTCGAAACCGAGCCGCGGCAGTGCGCGCTGCACCGCCTGGCCCTGGGGGTCGAGGATCTCCGGCTTGAGCATGACGTCGACTACGACGCGTGCCACTGGCACTCCCGGTGTTGTGGTGCTGAGCAGGTTCCTGCAGGTGTCTTCAGACTACCCGCACAAAATTTCTACGCGGGTAGAGTTGTAGGAAACTACGTGACGGCTGTCACGATCCGGTATCGGAAGGGTGCCTTCGCGAAAAGTTCAGGGAAAGATCCCGAATCGATGCGCCACATCTATTGCGCCGGGGACACGCGGACAGATTTAGTCGGGCTTCACAATGCAATGCCGGGCACTGTACAAATGAATTGGCAATAGCCGATACTTTGCCCAATAACAGGCGGACAGTCGGCATCTCCAGGACGTCCTGGCACGTCATCGCAGAGATGCCGCACGAAGGGACCGATATTCGTGGCGCAGCGTGTCGTGGTCACTCTCTTTGACGACATCGACGGCTCGGAAGCGGCGGAAACGATCGCCTTCGGACTCGACGGCAAGTCGTACGAGATCGACCTGAACCAGGTCAATGCCAAGAAACTGCGTGAGGCACTCGAGCCCTACGTGGAGGCCGGCCGCAAGCGGTCGAGGTCCGGCAAGGCGTACAAGCAGACGGAGGTCGCCCCCGACCCGGCGGCCGTCCGGGCCTGGGCCCAGGCCAACAAGATGGACGTCCCGGCGCGTGGGCGGATCCCGAAGAAGGTCTACGAGGCGTTCGCCGCCGCCCGCTGAGAGCGGCCGACACCTGGTCACCCGCCCCCCGGGAGAACCGACTTGCGCTGCACCCCTCCTGGTCAGCTAGAGTCTGGAGCACGCCGAGGGGCGAGGCCGAAAGGCCCGGCTCCGAAGTACACGCGGGTGTAGTTCAGTAGTAGAACATCCCCCTTCCAGGGGGAAGGCGCAGTGTGCAATTCCTGTCACCCGCTCTGCACCGCCGGCCCTGTCCCTCTTGTGGATCAGGTAGGATGGTGCACGCGCCGATCGGTGAGAGCCGGTCGGAGGCAATGCGGACGTAGCTCAGTTGGTAGAGCGCAACCTTGCCAAGGTTGAGGTCGCCAGTTCGAACCTGGTCGTCCGCTCCATGAAAAGGACCCTGGTCATCGACCGGGGTCTTTTTCGTGTGCCGCGTTCGCGGACCTGGCATGCGTCTGACATTTGTCATGCCGAGTGATGACAGCGCGCACTGCTGCCGGGCCGCCGGGCGCGGAACGCTGAAGGCATGGACACCGACGAAGACGAACGCGTGATTGAGGTCACTGACCTGCGGCGTGTGTACGGGGGCGGCTTCGAGGCGGTGCGCGGGATCTCCTTCTCCGTGCGCCGCGGCGAGGTCTTCGCCCTGCTGGGCACCAACGGGGCGGGCAAGACGTCCACGGTCGAGCTGCTGGAGGGGCTCGCGCGGCCGGCCGGGGGGCGGGTGCGGGTCCTCGGCCGTGATCCCTACGCCGAGCGGGCCGTCGTACGGCCTCGGACGGGTGTGATGTTGCAGGAGGGCGGGTTTCCGTCCGAGCTGACCGTCGCCGAGACCGCGCGGATGTGGGCCGGGTGCGTGAGCGGGGCGCGGCCCGAGGGGGAGGTGCTCGCGCTGGTCGGGCTCGAGCGCCGGGCGGGCGTACGGGTGAAGCAGTTGTCCGGGGGTGAGCGGCGGCGCCTGGACCTGGCGCTCGCGCTGCTCGGCGAGCCCGAGGTGCTGTTCCTCGACGAGCCGACGACCGGGCTGGACGCCGAAGGGCGCCGGGAGACCTGGGAGCTGGTGGGCGCGCTGCGCGACGGCGGTACGACCGTGCTGCTGACCACGCACTATCTGGAGGAGGCCGAGGATCTCGCCGACCGGCTCGCCATCCTGCACGAAGGGCGGATCGCGGCCGCGGGGACGCCGGCCGAGGTGACCGCCGCGCAGCCGTCCCGGATCTCCTTCGAGCTGCCCGACGGGTACTTCCTGGGCGACCTGCCGCCGCTCGGTCAGCTGGGAGTGTGCGGGCACGAGGCCGAGGGGAAGGTCGTACGGCTGCGGACCCGGGAGCTTCAGCGGACGGCCACCGGGGTGCTGGGATGGGCCGAGCGGGCCGGGATCGAGCTGCGGCGGCTCGATGTGCGGTCGGCGTCGCTGGAGGAGGCGTTCCTGGGGATCGCCCGCGAGGCCTCCTCCGAGGCCGTAGAGGAGTACGCGGCATGAGCGGGGCCGTCACCACTCCGGCGGGGCGCGTCGCGGCGCTCGCGCGGGCCGAGCTGACCCTGTTCGGGCGGAGCAAGGGCATGATCGTCACGGCGGTGTTCGTGCCGCTGGTCCTGCCGGTCAGTGCGCGGGCGGCGGTCCAGGACATGGACCTCGCCGGCTCCGGACTGAACGTCGGGCTGGTGGTGCTGCCCGGGGCCATCGGGTTCTCGCTGCTGTTCGCGGTGTACTCGGCGCTCGTGGGCGTCTTCGTCGGGCGGCGCGAGGAACTCGTCCTCAAGCGACTGCGCACCGGTGAGCCGCGGGACCGGGAGATCCTGGCCGGGGCCGCGCTGCCGGCCGTCGCGACAGGGCTGGTGCAGTGCCTGATCCTGGCGGTGGGCTGTTCCGTCCTGCTCGACGTGGCCGCCCCCGAAGCTCCGCAACTCGCGGTTGTGGGCGTCGGGTTGGGTCTGGTCATGTGTGCGGCACTGGCCGCCGTGACGGCGAGCTTCACGCGTACCGTGGAGAGCGCCCAGGTCACCTCGATGCCGCTGCTGATGGCCTCGGCGGTGGGCTCCGGGGTCGCCGTACCGCTGGAGCTGATGCCGGACCGGGTGGCATCGGTGCTGGAACTGCTGCCGCTGTCACCGGTGATGACGCTGGTGCGTGGCGGGTGGACCGGGGAGCTGTCGGCCTATGAGGCGGTGGGGCCGGTGATGACCGCACTGGCCTGGACCCTGTTGGGCGTGTTTGCTGTACGGCGGTGGTTCCGGTGGGAGCCGAGGCGCTGAGGGACGGGGGCATGGGCATGCGGGGACCGGCCGGGTGGTGGCGGGGCAAGAGCACGCCGGCGAAGGTCGAGGCGTACACGCGGTCGACGTTCCACTTCTTCGCGGTGCTGGAGATCGCGACGATCGGGCTCACCGGGTTCTGGCAGGTCGAGGCCTGGCTCGCGGGCTCGTTGCTGCTGATGGTGGGCGTGCACGGGGTGGTGTGCGCGGTGGCCGCGTCGCGGGCGCTGGACTGGACGCGCGGTCGGCGTGAACAGCCCGTACGGCTGCTGTGGACGCTCGGCGCGATCACCGCCGCGGTCGGCTGCGCGGCCCTCGCGATCGCGCAGCACGGCCCCGGCGGTGAGGATGTCGGCGGCGCGGCGGGCGGGGTCTTCGGGGTCGTCCTGATCTTCGGCGCCGGCACACTCGCGCTCGGCGTCCGCGACCGGCGGCAGGTGTACGCGCTCGTCGGGGTCTTCGGGGCCGGCGCCGGAGCCGTGTCACTCGCCCTGGGCACTCCCGGCGCCGCCGCGCTGGCCTCGACGCTGGCCGTGCTGTTCGGCTCCGCCGTCCTCGCCTTCACCTCCGTGTTCTCCGTCTGGCTCCTCAACGCCTTCTACGAACTCGACGAGGCCCGCGAGACCCGCGCCCGGCTCGCCGTCGCCGAGGAACGGCTGCGGTTCGGGCGCGACCTGCACGACGTGCTGGGGCGCAACCTCGCCGTGATCGCCCTCAAGAGCGAGCTGGCCGTGCAGCTGGCGCGGCGCGGGCGGACCGAGGCCGTGGAGCAGATGATCGAGGTGCAGCGGATCGCCCAGGAGTCGCAGCGCGAGGTGCGGGACGTCGTACGCGGGTACCGGGAGGCTGACCTCGGAGTCGAACTCGCCGGCGCGCACGGGGTGTTGACCGCCGCGGGGATCCGGTGCGAGGTGACGGGCGGTGAGCCGGCCGGGCTGCCGGGCGAGGTGGAGTCGGCGCTCGCGTGGGTGGTGCGGGAGACGACGACGAACGTACTGCGGCACGGGGACGCCGGGTGGTGTGCGGTGGGGGTCCGGGTCACGGACGGACGGGTGGTGCTGACGGTGGAGAACGACGGGGCGGCGTCGGCCCGCTCGGGTGCGGGCGGCTCGGGGCTGGCCGGGCTGCGGGAACGGCTGGCCGCGGTGGAGGGGACGCTGGAGGCGGGGCAGGTCGACGGGGGGCTGTTCCGGGTGGTGGCCGAGGTGCCGTTGGTCACGGCCGGTGCGAGTGAGGTCATGGCGTGACCCCTCCCGTACGCCTTCTGCTCGCCGACGACGAGCACCTCATCCGGGGTGCGCTCGCCGCGCTGCTCTCGCTGGAGGACGATCTCGTCGTCGTGGCCGAGGCGGCGACCGGGCCCGAGGCGCTGGCCATGGCCCGTGCCCACGCCCCCGATGTCGCCGTACTGGATCTGCAGATGCCCGGCGCGGACGGTGTGAAGGTCGCCACATCCCTGCGCGCCGAGCTGCCCGGCTGCCGGGTGCTGATCGTGACCGGTCACGGGCGGCCCGGGCATCTGAAGCGGGCCCTCGAGGCGGGTGTCCGGGGATTTGTACCGAAGACCGTCAGCGCGCAGCGGCTCGCGGAGATCATCCGCACGGTGCACGCCGGAAACCGTTACGTCGATCCCGAGTTGGCCGCCGACGCCATCTCCGCCGGCGACTCACCGCTGACCGCGCGGGAGGCCGAGGTCCTCGAGCTCGCCGCCGACGGGGCGCCCGTCGCGGAGATCGCCGAGCGGGCCGCGCTGTCGCAGGGAACCGTACGGAACTACCTGTCGTCGGCCGTCTCCAAGCTCGGGGCGGAGAACCGTCACACGGCGGTGCGGCTCGCACGCGAGCGAGGTTGGGTATAGTTGCTCTCGCGCCACGGCGCACTGCGGACGTAGCTCAGTTGGTAGAGCGCAACCTTGCCAAGGTTGAGGTCGCCAGTTCGAACCTGGTCGTCCGCTCTGAATCGGCCCCCCGGCCTCTGCCGGGGGGCTTCTTCGTGTCCTACGACCAGCTGGTGCCCGTCAGACGCTCGTACGCCTCCACGTACTTGGCGCGGGTCGCGGTCACGACCTGCTCGGGCAGCGGCGGCGGGGGCTGCTCGCTCTTCCGGTCCCAGCCGGACTCCGGCGAGGTGAGCCAGTCACGGACGTACTGCTTGTCGTACGACGGCTGCGCGCGGCCCGGCTGCCACTGGTCGGCCGGCCAGAAGCGGGAGGAGTCGGGGGTGAGGACCTCGTCGGCGATGACCAGGGTGTCGTTGTTCTCGAGACCGAACTCGAACTTCGTGTCCGCGAGGATGATCCCGCGGTCGCGGGCGATGTCCCGGCCGCGGGAGTAGACGGCGAGGGTCGCCTGGCGCAGCCGGGCGGCGGTGTCGGCGCCGACCTGGCGGGCGACCTCCTCGTAGGAGACGTTCTCGTCGTGCTCGCCGACCTCGGCCTTGGTGGCCGGGGTGAAGATCGGGGCGGGCAGTTCCGAGCCGTCGACCAGGCCTTCGGGGAGGGCGAGGCCGCAGACCGTACGGGACTCGTTGTACTCGACCAGGCCCGAGCCGGTGAGGTAGCCGCGGGCCACGGCCTCCACCGGGACCATCTGGAGGGACTTGCAGATCAGGGTGCGGCCGGCCCAGTCGGCGGGGGCGCCGGCGGGCAGGTCGGTGCTCAGGACGTGGTTGGGGACCAGGTCGGCGAGCTGGTCGAACCACCACAGGGAGAGCTGGGTGAGCACGCGGCCCTTGTCGGGGATCTCCGTCGGGAGCACCCAGTCGAAGGCGGAGATGCGGTCGCTGGCGACCATCACGAGGTCGCCCGCCTCGTTCTGGTACAGCTCGCGCACCTTGCCGGTGTGGAGGTGGACCAGGCCCGGAACCTGGAGCGGCTCGGGCTTTTCTACGAATCCGGACACGGTTCCTCCCCGTGGTGATGTCCAAGTGGCTCGATTCTCCCGTATGGCGAGGATCGGTCTTGGTCCGGGGTGTGTGGAGCGGGCATGGGCCGCGGTGGTGCGGCACGGTTCAGTCACGTTTGCAGATGCGGTCCAGAAGGTTCGCGGTGGCTCGCTGGACTCGGGGGTCGACGTGGCCGGGGCGGTCCAGTGACGGTGACCACGCGAACGTCCCGGATGCGAAGACCAGGGCGCCGGAGGGGGCGCGGTAGAGGGAGGTCTCCTGGTGGCGGAGGACTCCCTCGCTGTCGGCGTACGGGGAGTGGGCGAGCAGGATGCGGTCGTCGTGCTCGGGCAGCGGGGTGCGCGGGAAGTAGCGGTCGGCCTCGCCCGCCACCAGGCCCTCGATCTCGTCGCCCTCGTGCGCTCCGGTCGCCTCCCACATCCAGTGGTCGGCGTTGCGCACGATCAGGGGGTGGGGCTCGGGGACGCGGCCGGCGTACTGGATGCCGACCAGCTGCTGCTCAGGGCGGTCGATCTCGCGCCACAGCACGGGTTTGCCCGGCCCCCGGCGCTTTCGGCAGGTGAGCAGGCGGTCCGGGACGCCGGACGGGGACGGGCCCAACTCCACCTGCCAGTACATGGTGTTGGCCGACAGGAAGACCAGGCTCGTGCCGTGCTCGCGGGCGCGTTCCACGGTGCGGCGCATGTTCGTCGACCAGTACTCGTCGTGGCCGGGGAAGACCAGGCCGCGGTAGCGGGTGGGGTCGACATGGCCGGCGTGCAGGTCGCGGGCGTCGGCGTAGGCGAGGTCGTAGCCGTAGCGCTCGGCCCAGCGGATGAAGTCGTAGGCGTGGCCGACGTGGAGGGGGAGGCCGGCGCCCGCGTACGGACGGTCGAAGGAGATGGTCGTCGCGGCGTCGGCCTCGCCGAGCAGCCGGCCCTTCTCGTCCCAGGCGTGGTAGAGGCTGGCGCCGGTGCGGCCGTCCTCCGGATAGAGGTTGTACGCCTGCCAGGTGATGTCGGGCAGCAGGAGCAGCAGGTCGGCCGGGTGGTTGTCGCGGACGGTGAACGGGATGTGGGAGCGGTAGCCGTCGGCGGTGGTGAGGACGGCGACGTACGCGCCGATGCTCCAGTAGCTCGGGATCTGCAGGCGCCAGGACAGCCACCAGTGGTGGCAGGAGACCGTACGGTCCGCGGTCAGCGGCGGGGGCTGGACGATGCCCGACAGACGGGGGCTGGTGGTGATCTTCGCGGCGCCGTCACCGCCGTAGTGGCCGATGCGGTAGACGTCGACGGCGAACTCCTGGGGCGGGTCGACCGTGATGTGGAAGTCGACGGCCTCGCCGGGCGCGACCGCGCCCGTGGAGACGAAACCCTTGATCTGACGGCGGACGTCGTCGGCGGAGCGGGGCCCCGAGGCGGTTCGGGGAGCGGGCACCCTGGGGGCGCCGGCCTTCGGGCTGTGGGTGCTGTTGGTGCTGTGGGCGCTGTGGGCGCTGTGGGCGCTGTGGGCCGGATCCGCGTCCACGTACCAGGGGACGACCTGGCCGGTGTCGCCGAAGTACGTCTCGGTGCCGCGCAGCCAGGGGACCGGGCCCTGGCCGAAGGGGTCCGTCACGGCGTGCGCGAGTGCTCCCGACTCCCAGCGGCGGATCTGCTCCGACCCCATGGTGGCTCCCCTCCCTCGCGCCCCCGTACGCCTGTGTTGTGCCTGTCGTGCTGTGTCGTGCCTGTGTCGTGCCTGTCCTGTGGCGTAAGCCCTTGCCATGTGCTCGATCGGTTCCAGCACATCACATTACGCACCCAGACGGTCACTACTCGTTGCGAATTGGCCGTAAGTGGAATCGGGGGATCCGGTACATCGACTCACCGGCAGGTGACCGTCAGACGAGGCGGACCGGCTTCTCCGGGCGTATCCCCGACTTGACCAGCCACGCCTGCAGCGGGGCCGGGTCGCCGTCCTCCACCAGGCTGAGGACGCGGGGGGCCAGGTCGGCCGCCCGTTCGCCGTTGACCATGAGGGACGGGCCGTCGAGCCAGTCGAGGCCCGGGGTCGCGCCGGCGGTGTCCATCGCGGCGCAGCACACCATCGCGGTGACGTGGTCGGTGAGCAGTTCGCGGGCGGTGCGGGGTGACTGAAGGGGGAAGAGGGGGAGCATGCCGTCGTCCCAGAGGGCGGTGTCGGGGCTGCCGCCGGTGCCGGTGCCGCTGCCGCTGGCCTGGCCGGGTGGGGGTGGGCCGGTCGGGGGTGTGGTTCCGGGTGCGGATGCCTCTTCGCGGGCGATTTCGGCGCTCAGGCGGGCGGCGAGGGCGGTGGCGTTCTCGGTGCCGCCGGGGGCGTCGTCGTCGAGGTCATCGGGGGGGTAGAGGGCGTTGGTGTCGGCGTCCGGGGTGGGGGTGGCCTCGGCGTCGGGGCGGCTTGTGCCGGTGTCGGCGTTCGTGACGGGGGCGGCCTCTGCGCCTGTGTCGCTGGCGGTTTCGGTGCTGCTGCCGGTGTCGGTGCTGCTGCCGGTCTGCGAGCCGTCGGTCCGGGGTGTGGGGGCCGTCGGGGCCGTCAGGTGGGCCAGGACGCGGGCCAGGGTCGGGCCGTCGGGGTCGGGTGAGGTGGGGTCGGGGGCGCGGCGGACGCCCAGGGCGTCCAGGACGCGGTGGAGGCGGGCCGCGTCGGTGCGCCACTTGCGGTCGACGACCTCGTCCGGGTACTCCTGCCAGTTCACCGGGGCCCAGTCCCGGCCCGGCTCGGCGGGGCCGCCGTGGAAGAGGCGGGCGGCGAGCAGCGAGGTCGCCTCGTCGATCGCGCCGGGCTCTTCGAGCAGGTCGCAGGCGGGGCGCTCGCCCAGCCGGGAGGCGAAGCCCTCGGCCAGCCGGTCGCGCCGGGACAGCTCGGTGAGGGCCGCGACGACGCCCGCGTCCAGCCGGGAGGGCCAGCGGCCCATCCGCCAGGCGGGCAGCGCGACCCGGGTCAGCAGCCGGTCCCAGCCGGCGTACGCGAGGCCCACCTGTTCCTGGGCGACGATCCTCAGGCCGTAATCCACAGCCTGTGCACGCTCGGCCGCCGCGGCGGCGACTCCGCGCTCCATCTCGGCGGCATGGCCGCGACAGCTGCGCAGCAGCAGCCGGGCGACCCAGCCGATGCCCGCGAGCACCGGGCGGATGAGGACGCTGCGGCCGGGCGCCGAGGTCACGGCCACCGCCGCGTCCAGCCCCCGTACGAAGCGGCGGGCCGCGGCTATGTCCGGGTGCGCCGAAGGGCCCGTACCGGCGACGACCGGGGCGAGGACGGCGCGCAGCTCGCCCACGCGCATCCACCACAGGAACGGGGAGCCGATGACGAGGACGGGCGCGGCGGCGGCACGCCGGTGGGAGCCGCGGACGCCCGCTATCTCGTCATGGTCCTCGCGCGGGGGCGGGCCGTGGGCCGGGTGGGTGCGGTCCTCCAGCCAGCTGTCGCAGTCCGGGGTGAGCGCTATGGCGGAGGGTGCCGGGACGTCCAGGCGGTCGGCGAGGTCGCGCACCATGCGGTAGAGGTCGGGGGCCGACTCCTCGGCGATCGGGACCGTCGGGCTGACGGCGGGCCGGGAGCGGGCGACGACCAGGGCGATGCCGCCGGCCGCGAGCAGTGCGAGGACGGCGACCACGGACATCGTCCACCGCGCGGCGTCCCAGCCGGGGCCCACGAGATGGTCCGTCGAGCCGCCGGCGAGCAGCACGACGGCGACGGCCGCGGGCAGCAGCGCGACAGCCAGTGCCCGGCTGCGTATGCGCAGCACGGCCAGGGCTCGGGACCGCGCGGACTGTGCTCCCGCCTCCACACCCATACCGGTCATGACCGGACCTCGCCCCCTCCCTGCCGTCCTGCCCGCCCGGCTCTCTGCCCGGCTCTCCTGGCGTTGCTCACTCCCCCACTGTGGCACCGCCCACTGACATCGCAATGCCGGTGGGCCAAGTGCCGGACCGCTTGCGCCGCACCCTAGTTGGGGCCCCGGCCCTCGTCAGCCGGATGGGGCATCGGTCACTCGATGGAATGGCCTTGGGGAAAGGTGGATGACGGACAGCAACGATCAGGCCCCGGATCGTGAGACGGATCCGGGGCCTGCGAGGTTCATCGATGTCTGGGTATTTTCGCCGGTCCGCGACGGTCCGCGCCGGGGTTCTCACACGGTCTGCGCCAGTGTTGTCAGGCGTCGGACGCCGCCTTCGCCGCGATGTCCGTGCGGTGCTGGGAGCCGTCGAGGTTGACGCGGGCGAGGGCCCGGTAGGCGCGGTCGCGGGCCTCGGTGAGGTCCTCGCCGACCGCCGTGACGGACAGGACGCGGCCGCCCGCGCTGACGACGGCGTCACCCGCGCGCCTGGTGCCCGCGTGCAGGACGTACGCGTGCGGGGCGTCCTGGGCGGCCACCTCGTCCAGCCCGGTGATCGGGTCGCCGGTGCGCGGGGTGCCGGGGTAGTTGTGCGAGGCGACGACCACGGTGACCGCGGCCTCGTCGCTCCAGCGCAGGGGCGGCAGGTCGGCGAGGTTGCCCGTGGCGGCGGCCATCAGGATGCCGGCCAGCGGTGTCTTCAGCCGGGCGAGGACGACCTGGGTCTCGGGGTCGCCGAAGCGGGCGTTGAACTCGATGACCCGGACGCCACGGCTGGTGATCGCCAGACCGGCGTACAGCAGGCCGGAGAAGGGGGTGCCGCGGCGGCGCATCTCGTCGACGGTCGGCTGCAGGACGGTCTGCATGACCTCGTCCACCAGCTTCGGGTCGGCCCAGGGCAGCGGGGAGTACGCGCCCATGCCGCCGGTGTTGGGGCCTTCGTCGCCGTCCAGCGCGCGCTTGAAGTCCTGGGCGGGCTGGAGGGGCAGGACCGTATCGCCGTCGGTGATGGCGAAGAGGGAGACCTCGGGGCCGTCGAGGAACTCCTCGATGACGACCCGCTCGCAGGCGTTGGCGTGCGCCTTGGCCGCGTCGAGGTCGTCGGTCACCACGACGCCCTTGCCGGCGGCGAGCCCGTCGTCCTTGACGACGTACGGAGCACCGAAGGCGTCGAGGGCTTCGGCGGCCTCGGCCGGGGTCGCACAGACGTACGACCGCGCGGTGGGTACCTCCGCTCCCGCCATCACGGCCTTGGCGAAGGCCTTCGAGCCCTCGAGCTGCGCGGCCTCCTTGGAGGGGCCGAAGACGGGGATGCCCGCATCGCGTACGGCGTCGGCGACCCCGGCGACGAGCGGCGCCTCCGGGCCTACGACGACCAGGTCGGCGCCGAGCTCCACGGCCAGCGCGGACACGGCCGCGCCGTCGAGGGCGTCGACCTGGTGCAGTTCGGCGACCTCGGCGATGCCGGCGTTGCCGGGAGCGCAGTAGAGCGCGCTGACGTCGGGGTCTAGGGACAGAGAACGGCACAGGGCGTGTTCGCGGGCACCGCTGCCGATGACGAGGACCTTCACGGGGGTCAGCCTAACCGGGTTTTGTGCGGGGTTCCGAAGGGGTGGAGGGAGGTGAGCTGTGGGTTCCTCCAAGGCGTGGCCCGGCGTGATCCGGTGCTACTCGTTCGAGAACTCCTCCACCACCGTGGCTCCCAGCTCTCTCACGATGAGTTCGTGACCGGAGAGGGCCGACTCGTCGAGGTCGGGATCGTCGTCCTCCGGAGTGTCGTCCTCGGGGGAGACCGGGGTCGGTTCCGGGGCGGACCGCTGGGGGGCGGGGCGGGGTGAGGACGCCTGGGCCTGCGCCGAGGTGGTCGGCGTGGGTGCGGCGGGCGAGGGCTGGGGGGACGCCGGGCGCGGGGGGGCCGTAGCGCCACCGCCGCTGCCGTAGCCGCCGCCTGTTCCGCCCTGGCCGGCGCCGCCTCCTCCGCCGTAGCCGCCGTTGGGCCCGGTCGGGCCGCCGCCGGTGGCCGGGGGTGCCGAGCCGCCCGACGGGTCGATGATCGCCTCGATCTTCCACTGCACGTTGAACTGCTCGGCCAGCGCCTGCTTCAGCACGTCCTCGCTGCCGCTGCCGGAGAAGTTGTCACGCGCGCCGGCGTTGATGAAGCCGAGCTGGAGGGTGGTGCCGTCGAAACCGGTCACCTGCGCGTTCTGGCTGAGCAGGATCCAGGTGAACCGGCGGCGGTTCTTGACGGCCTCCAGGATGTTCGGCCAGAGCGTGCGCGGGTCGAGGCCGCCGGTGGGAGGCGTGTAGGCGGTGGCCGGAGCGGGGGTCGCTGCCTGCGGTGCGGAGGTGGAAGGGGCGGCGGGTGCGGGCGTGGGCGCGGACCCGGGCGCGGGTGTGCTCGGGGCCGCGCTCGGGGGGTGTCCGCCGCCGGCGGGGGCCGCCGTGGGCCAGCCGCCGGGGCGTCGACCGCCACCGGCGGGGGCGGCGGTAGGCCAGGCGCCGGGGGCGGGGGACGTGGGGGCGGGGGACGTGGGGGCGGGGGCGGGCGCAGGGGTGGGTGCCGACGGGGGCGCCTGGGCCGGTTGCTCCTGCTGAGGCTGAGGCGGCGGCTGGTGCTGGGTGTGGTCGGGGGTTGCCGGGCGGGTGGCGGGAGCGGCAGCGGGCGCAGGTCCTCCGGCGGCCGGTACCGGACCTCCGGCCACGGGCGCAGGTCCTCCGGCCACGGGTGGCGGTCCGCCGGCGACGGGGGCCGGTCCGCCCGAGACGGGCGCCGCCTGCTCAGAGGGCATGCCCGGCGCGGCAGCGCCCGCGCCCGCCGGGGCCCCGGAAGCCCGTACCGCAGCGCGAGCCGCGGCCGCGCCGCCCCCCGGGGGAACCGGCGCGGCCGCCACCGCTCCACCCTGCCCCTGGGCGTGCGCGTGCGCGTCGGGGCCGGGGACGTAGCCCATGGCCGGCGCTCCGCCCCCCGCGGAGAAGTTCACGCCGCGCTCGATGCGGTCCAGGCGGGCCATGACCGACCGCTCGTCGCCGTACGCGGCGGGCAGCAGCACGCGCGCGCAGATGAGTTCGAGCTGGAGGCGGGGGGAGGTGGCGCCGCGCATCTCGGTCAGCCCCGCGTTGACGAGGTCGGCGGCGCGGGTGAGCTCGGCGGCGCCGAAGGTGCCGGCCTGGGCCTGCATCCGCTCGATGACGTCGGCGGGGGCGTCGATGAGGCCCTTCTCCGCGGCGTCCGGCACGGCGGCGAGGATCACCAGGTCCCGCAGCCGCTCCAGCAGGTCGGCGACGAACCGCCGGGGGTCGTTGCCCCCCTCGATGACATGGTCGACGACCTCGAAGGCGGCGGCGCCGTCACCGGTCGCGAAAGCCTCGACGACGGAGTCGAGCAGCGACAGGTCCGTGTAGCCGAGCAGGGAGGTCGCCATGGCATACGTCACACCGTCCGCCCCCGCACCGGCGAGCAGCTGGTCCATGACGGACATCGAGTCACGCACGGACCCGGCACCGGCCCGCACGACGAGCGGCAGCACCCCGTCCTCGACGGGGATCCCCTCCCGCCCGCACACCTCGGCCAGGTACTCGCGCAGCGTCCCGGGCGGCACGAGCCGGAACGGATAGTGATGCGTCCGGGACCGAATGGTCCCGATGACCTTCTCGGGCTCGGTGGTGGCGAAGATGAACTTCAGATGCTCCGGCGGCTCCTCGACGACCTTGAGGAGCGCGTTGAAGCCGGCCGACGTGACCATGTGGGCCTCGTCGATGATGTAGATCTTGTAACGACTGCCCGCGGGCCCGAAGAAGGCCTTCTCCCGGAGATCACGGGCGTCGTCCACACCGCCGTGCGAAGCGGCGTCGATCTCGATGACGTCGATCGAACCCGGGCCGTTCCTCGCGAGGTCCTGGCAGGACTGGCACTTCCCGCACGGGGTCGGTGTGGGCCCCTGCTCGCAGTTCAGGCACCTGGCCAGGATCCGCGCACTGGTCGTCTTGCCGCACCCGCGCGGACCGCTGAACAGGTACGCGTGATTGACCCGGTTGTTCCGCAGCGCCTGCTGCAGCGGGTCGGTGACATGCTCCTGCCCGATGACCTCGGCGAACGACTCCGGGCGATAGCGGCGGTACAACGCGAGAGACGACACGCATACGAGGTTATAGGCGCCCACTGACATCGGGCCCCGCCCGCAGGTCTCACCCCGGCAACGCAAGCGCCCCCCACGCACCCGCCAGAGCCAACCTACCCTTGCTGCCTTCCGGCCCTGGGGGAGTTCAGTCAGATAGCGCCGCGTGAGGGGCTGCGCCCACAGTACCCGATGCCGGCCAGGGGGAACGAGTTCGCGAGCACTCCTCAACGTCTTGTATTGTTTGCGGCGGAGGATTCGCCTAGTGGCCTAGGGCGCACGCTTGGAAAGCGTGTTGGGGGCAACCCCTCACGAGTTCGAATCTCGTATCCTCCGCCAGTGCCTCACCGGGCACGATGT
>NZ_JBWLKM010000100.1:0-27601 GCF_059026085.1 Streptomyces sp. a15
GCCACACCCAGCGCCCCTGGGTGAGCCAACCCTACGAATGGCTCGCTCATCCCGATGAACAACGTAGGGACGACTGAACCCGACGGCGACGACACTCACAGACGCCTGACCCCGAAGGTGACGAAAGTCGCAAAATGACACCGGCATCACCCGAAAATGACGGGAATCGACGCCCCTCGACTCCATCCGCGATCACATAGCAGCCCGTACACCGACAAGACCGCCATAGCTCGCCCGGGTTAGCATGCGAGGCACACCCCGTCCCCCCAGCCCCCCGGGTCGCCCATGGCTGTCCTCAGCGCCACCCTGCCCCCTCCTGCCCTCCGCCCGCGCCCGCGCCCGCTGTCACGGCGTGCGCTGCGGATCCTCCTCTTCGTGGTCCTCGGCTACCTCGCCCTGTGGGCCACGGGCGCCCTGGGCATCCTGGGCCTGTCGTACATGGCACGCGAGGAGACCCCGGCGCCCGCCGGGACCCGTACGGTGCAGGGCGTGCACCACTTCCAGCCGGTCGACGCCGAGGGACGGCTGTGGCGCGGTGCCGCGCCCTCTCCCGCCGGTTACCAGGCACTCGCGGGCATGGGCATCACCACGGTGGTCGACCTGCGCGCCGAGGATCTGAGCGCGTCCCAGCTCGCCGGACCCGGAAACGCCGGGCTGAAGGTCGTACACCTGCCCATTCGCGACGGGCAGACGCCGAAGCCCGAGCAGGTACAGCGTTTCTTCGACATCGTCGCCAAGTCGTCCGGGCCGGTGTTCGTGCACTGCGGTGCGGGAGTCGGCCGTACGGGCGCGATGGCCGCGGCGTATCTCGTGCAGACCGGAGAGCAGTCGTCGTCTTCGGCGGTCCGGCGCAATCTCGCGGTCGGACCGCCGTCGATCGAGCAGATCTACTACGGGCTGAACCTCAGCCCCAGCAAGGCGGAGCAGCCGCCGCTGCCGGTGGTGGTCGTGAGCCGTCTCGTGGACGCGCCCCGGCGGATCTGGTCCTCACTCTGAGGGCGAGGCCCTGCAACGCTGCCGCAAGACCCTGCGATCAGGGCTTCCGCCCCACCGCCCCGTACCCGGGAATCACCCCGTCGTCCTGCCCGGGGACCGGCTCGCCCAGCTCGGGATGCCACCGGTGCGGCACCTCGACACCCGGCTCGACGAGTTCCAGGCCGTCGAAGAAGCGGCTGAACTCCTCGCGGGAGCGCAGCGCCAGGGTGACGCCGGCGGCGTTGAGCTTCTCGGTGGCCGCCGCCGACTCCTCGGGCGTGAAGTCGGCGGTCGCGTGGCTGACCACCAGGTAGCTGCCTGAGGGCAGTTCGGACAGCAGCCGGCCGACCAGCGCGTGCGCGCCGTCCTCGTCGGGGACGAAGTGCAGCAGCGCGACGAGCGAGAGGGCCACCGGCCGGCCGAAGTCCAGGATCTTCCGGGCGCCTTCGATGATGGCGTCCGGATCCCGCACGTCGGCCTGGAGGTACTCGGTCACCCCCTCGTCCGTGCCGCGCAGCAGGGCGCCCGCGTGGGCGAGGACGATCGGGTCGTTGTCGCAGTAGACGACCCGCGCGTCGGGCGCGACCCGCTGGGCGATCTGGTGGAGGTTCGGCTCGGTGGGAATGCCGGTGCCGATGTCCAGGAACTGGCGTACGCCGTGCTCGGCGAGCCAGCGCGTGGACCGGTGCATGAACGCCCGGTTGACCCGGGCCATGACCGGGACCCGCGGGTCGAGGGTGAGCATCTGCCGGCCCATGGCCTCGTCGACGGGGTAGTTGTCCTTGCCGCCGAGGTACCAGTCGTACATCCGGGCCGGGTGGGGCTTGCCGGTGTCGATCTCAACCATTAATTCAGTACCCATCAATGTCCATCAATGTCTATCAAATCAGTGCATTACAAGGAAGTTGAGTGAGCGTCAGCCAATCACGTCACGACAACAGGAAGTCGGCCTCCCCCGCTTTCGCGCCTTCGATGAACGCGGTCATCTCGTCCGGGGTGTAGATCAGCGCCGGACCGTCCGGGTCGGTGGACTGGCGGACGGCGATCCGGCCGTCGGCGAGCTTCATCGCCTCCAGGCAGTTCCCGCCGTTGCCGCCGCTCCACGGCTTGTGCCAGCCCTCGCTGCCCAACTCCCGCGCGGGCATACCGTTGTAGACCCGTATGCGCGGCTTGATGCGATCCATTCACAACTCCTTGCGGAGATCCCGGAGGATCTCCTTCGTGCGATGTGCCGTAGCGGCCTGCGCCGCCATGCGGTCCATGACCTCGAGATGGGTCGCCACCTCTGCGCGCGCGTCCAGATAGACCGCGCCGGTCAGGTACTCGCTGTAAACCATGTCCGGGAGTTCCGGCACGGCGAATCGGAACAGCACGAAGGGCCCGTACGTGCCGGGGTGCGGCCCGTTGGCGAACGGGGCGACCTGCAACGCGACGTTGGGCAGCTTCGTGGCGTCGAGCAGTTTGTCGATCTGGGCACGCATCACCTCCGGGCCGCCGACAGGGCGGCGCAGCACGGTCTCGTCCATCACGACCCACAGCCGGGGGGCATCCTGACGGGTGAGCAGTTCCTGGCGTTGCATGCGCAGGTCGACATGGCGCTCGATGTCGTCGGGGCTGGTCTGGCCGATGGCCCCGGACCGCAGGACGCCGCGCGCGTAGTCCTCGGTCTGCAGCAGGCCCGGAACGAAGTGCGGCTCATACTGGCGGATGAGGGCGGCCGCGCCCTCCAGGCTGACGTGCATCGAGAACCAGCCGGGCAGGACGTCGTGGAAGCGCTGCCACCACCCGGGCTGGTTGGCCTCCTCGGCCAGTTGGACGAAGCCCTCGGCCTCCAGGTCGGTGACACCGTAGGCCTTCAGGAGGAGTTGGAGGTACGGGATCTTGAGTCCGACCTCGGCCATCTCCATACGGCGGACCGTGGCCGGGGCGACGCGGAGGATGCGAGCGGCCTCCTCGCGCTTGAGGCCGGCGCGTTCCCGCAGGTCCAGCAGGCGCCGACCGAGGACGACCTGGCCGACCGTCGGCGCGGACCGCGGTTCGCTCACCCTCCACCTCCACACATCGGGCCGGCCACACAGCATGCTGACAGCCTTACGGCGCCATTCGAAGACCTATTCGAAGACCTGTACGGATCTTCGCTGATCTCAACTGGCGCCGCTCGACGTGCTGTTGCGAGCAGTGTGCCACGGCACTTCACGGCGTCATACAGCACTCTGCATTTTTCAGAGTGACACTTGCCAAGTGTTCACGGCGGGGCGATAGTGGCAAGCGTGATTCCGTCCCCGCCCTTAGGAACAGACGCCGCTGCGGACCGCCCCACCGGTCTCGGCGCCGCCGCCGAAGCGGGCCCTGACAGGGCCGGCGCCGCGCGCCGGTTCCGATTCGAGCTGGCCGCACATCCGGGTTCTCCCGCGCAGGCCAGACGGCTGGCACGGGCCAGGCTGACCCATTGGTCGGTCGGCGAGGACACCTGTGACTCGGCGGCCCTGGTGGTCTCCGAGCTGGTCACCAACGCCATCATGCACACCGCGAGCCGCCGCGTCGTCTGCGAGCTGCACGAGGGGGACGACCTGGTGCGCATAGCCGTGCGTGACGAGGGCTGCGCGCCCGGTGAGCCGCACCCGTCCCCGCAGCGGCCCGAGGAGGAGCACGGGAGGGGACTGCTCCTCGTCGACGCCCTGTGTCACAGCTGGGGCGCCCACGAGCACGGCCCCGGCCTGCTGGTCTGGGCGGAGCTGCCGCACAAGGGCGACACCCCTCGCGACGACACCGCCGTCCCGCGCAACGACCTGGGCTGGGGAGCCCGCCCGAAGCCGGAGCCGTCCGGCGGTTCGGGCGAGGAGGACGAGCCGGCGGCGCACCACCGGGTGGCACGCCCGGCGTCCGAAGAGGCGGTACGCCCGGCATCCGACGCAGCCTCACGCCCGACGCCAGAAGAGGCGGCACGCCCGGCGTCAGCAGAACCCGCACGCCCGGCGTCCGAAGAAACGGCACATCACCGCGCGCTGCCCGACACCGAAGCACGTCACCACGGGACGGAGTCCCCGGCCTTCCCTCCGATCGAGCAGGGCCGGGATCGGGGGAGGATGTGAGGGCCGGCCCCGGCGGCCAGGTGCTGACCCTGGACTCGCTGGTCCGCCTCCGACGCGGGCTCCGCACGCCGGGAGACCCGCTGCGGCTGCCTCTGCCCGAGGGCATGGCGGCCCCGCTGGGCTGTGACGCGGTGGCGGTGCCCGCCCGCTTCGGCCCGCTGCTGAGATCCCGGTTGCCGCAGGTGGGGTGCGTCTACGCCGACGAGACGCACTGGTGGTGGATCGTTCCGTCCGACTCGGACTACGCCCTGGAGTGGCCCGCCCCGGCGCGGTACGCCACCGGAGCGACGGTCCCCGCCGCGCCGGCCGTCCCCGACCTGATCCACAGGCCGGACGGCTCGCTGCCGTACACCCCGCCGATACCGCTCTTCCTGGCCCTGTGCCGGCTCACCGGCACCACTCCCACCTGGTCCCGGCCGGTCAGCGCCTAGGCCACCGGTCGTGCGCCCGCGCGCACCCGTCTCTTCGGCCCGCGCCCTGCCCCCACAGATGTCCGCCCCGCGATAGTGGCCCTCCGTCCACGAGCGCGGGAGGCCGACGGTGGGAACGAGGCGCGACGAGGGCGACAGGGACACCCCCGACAAACCGGAGGTCTCCGAGTCGGAGCAGCTGCTCTTCGGTGGCCCGTTGCGCTACGACATGGGCTGGAACTCGCACGCGGACGCGTTCCTGGAACTGAACTTCCGGGCCATGCTCACCCGCCTCCCGTCCCTGCTGACGGCCAGCTTCCGGCTCGCCTGGCAGGCCGACCGCCGCGCCGCCCGGACCGTGGTCGCCGCCGAGGTGGGCCGAGGCCTGGCCCAGGCGGTGAGCCTGCTCGCGGTCAACAGCGTGCTGGGCCGGCTGATCGGCGGCGGCGCCATGGAGGACCGGCTGCGCGGCGCCGCGCCCGCGCTGGTCGTGATGGCCGCCGTGATGCTGGTCGGGGCGCTGCTGCGGGCCGCGTCGATCTACGCCACCGGGCGCCTGGAGCCCAAGGTGGAGCGGGTGGCGACCGAGCGCTATTTGGAGCGGGCGGCGACCGTGGAACTGTCCGCGATCGAGGACCACGCCTTCCACAAGCTGCTGGACACCGCGCAGTACGGCGCCACCTCCGCCCGGCGGATGATCTCGTACGCCACGCGCGTGGTGAACGCGATGATCTCGCTGATCGCGGCGGCGGGCGTACTGACCGTGCTGCACCCGGCACTGCTGCCGCTGCTGGTGACGATGACCATCCCGAGCGCCTGGAGCGCGCTGACCAACGCGCGCCGCCGCTACGAGTCCTTCCACACCTGGGTGCAGCACGCGCGCGCGGGACGGCTGCTCGGCGCCCTGCTGATCGAACCCGAGGCGGCTCCCGAGATCCGCGTGCACGGAGTGGGCCCGTTCCTGCTCCGCCATTTCCGCGAGATGTCCGAGACGGCGGAGGCGGAGCAGGCCCGGCTGGCCCGGCTCGCGGCCCGCACGGGCCTGATCGCGGCGGGCTGGACCGGTCTGGCGACGGCGGCGACGTACGCGACGCTGGGCGGGCTGCTGCTGGCGGGCGCGATGGCACTGTCGGTGGCGGGCACGGCCGTGATCGCCATCCGCACCGGCTCGCAGAGCCTGGGCACCCTCGTCGTGGAGATGAACGCCCTGCACGAGGAGGCGCTCTTCGTCGGCGACCTGCAGCGGCTCTACGTGGAGGCGGCAGAGCGGGCGATCCCGGTGGGCGGGGCCGTCCTGCCGGACGATCCGCGCGAGATCCGGTTCGAGAACGTCAGCTTCACCTATCCGGGTGACGCCGCCCGTCCCGCCCTCGACGACGTGTCGCTCACCGTCCCGATCGGCAGGATCGTCGCGCTGGTCGGCGAGAACGGCTCCGGCAAGACCACGCTGGTCAAGCTGCTGGCCGGGCTGTACGCCCCTGACCGGGGCCGGATCCTGTGGGACGACGTGGACGCGGCGGGCGCGGACCGGCAGCTGCTCGCGGAGCGCGTCGCGATGGTGGCCCAGGACTTCAAGCGGTGGCCGTTCACGGCCCGCGTCAACGTGGCGGTCGGCCGCTCCTCGGTGCCGCTCACGGACGACCGTGTGGCGCGTGCGGTCGGGGAGGCCGGCGCCGAGGACGTGCTGGCGGACCTGCCGCGCGGCCTGGACACGCTGCTGGCCCGCAACTTCAGCGGCGGGCACGAACTGTCGGGCGGTCAGTGGCAGCGGCTGGGGATCGCCCGGGCCGCGTACCGGCGCGGCCGCATCCTGATCGTGGACGAGCCGACGGCGGCCCTGGACGCCCGGGCCGAGCTGGAGGTCTTCGAGAAGATCCGGGCCCTGGCCGGCACCGGCCAGACGGTCATTCTCATCACCCACCGGCTGGCGTCCGTACGCCACGCGGACCTGGTGCACGTCCTGGACCAGGGCCGACTCGTGGAGTCCGGTACGCCCGACGAGCTGCTGGCGACCGGTGGGGTCTACGCGGAGCTGTACTCCCTCCAGGCGGAGCAGTTCACGGCGAAGGTGCCCGCCCCAAAGGCGGGCTGACCTCACGCGACGGCGTCGACCGCCGCCTCCCCGCTCCGCACGATCACCAGGAACATGTCCGTCGCGAGATCCATGACGACCTCGGCGGGCATCCCTTCAAGTCGCCGCGCTTGCGCGAACTCCTCCGCCGGCCACGAGCCTCGCGGCCCACCTGCGGGAAAGCGTTCGAGCACTGTTCGCCCGTTCACCACCCTGCACCTCCAGAAAGCGTCGTACTTGTTAGGAGTTAACGCTCTCCAGAGGCCGATCGCCTCGCTCAGTTGCGGGACTGAGACGTAGCTGACACGTATTCAGCGCGCAGCGTGAGGAATTGGTTACCGAACGGTCACTTGCGCTACGGAACGTGTCAGACCTCGTACTCATCGTGATACCGGACGCGCTCACTGCCCGCCGGCGCCCCGAGAGCCGACGCGCGTCCCTCGGGTTCCTCCCACTCCTCCTGCCGTCCCAGCGCGGTGAGATCCAGCAGGGTGGCGGTCGAACCGAGCCCGTCGAGACCGCGTGCGTACGTCGAGTAGGTGTGGAAGACGCTCTCCCGGTCCCGCAGGAAGCAGCTGACGCCCGGCCGCTCGACGAGCTGCCCCTCGCGTTCCAGGGTCACCTCGAAGTCGTGGTTGAAGTCGCTCGCGTACGACGAGTACCAGGGCACCGTCCAGCCCATCCGCGCCTTGAAGGGCAGGATCTTCGGGTACGGCGCTCTCGACACGGCGACGAAGGTCGTACCGCGTGCCTTCAGGTGCGCGAGATGCCCGATCTGGTCCAGGAAGGCCGAGCAGCCGCGGCAGCCGGCGTCCCACTCGGGCGCGAACATGAAATGGTGGACGACGAGTTGGTGGCGTCCCTCGAAGAGGTCGAGCAGCGTGGCCTTGCCGTCGCCGCCCTCGAAGACGTACTCCGTGTCGACCTCGACCATCGGCAGCTCGCGCCGCTCGGCGTTCAGCGCGTCCCGCGCGCGCGTGAGGGCCTTCTCCTTCAGCAGTAACTCCGCACGCGCCACGCGCCACGCGCCACTCGGCACGCGAGACGATCTCCGGAAGCGACATGGCTCCTCCTGGGCAGCGGTCCGTTCCGAGGGGTGACCGGCCAAAAGCGCGGAACTCATCGCCGCCCGCAGATTTTTCTTCCGGTCTTCCGGTCTTCCGGTCTTCCGGGCCCGCTCAGGTGTCGTAGTCCTGGATCCGCCTGCCGTGACTCCGGTCGACCAGTGCGGGCAGCCGCTCCCCCAGCTCCGCGACCACGGAGGGCACGTCGATCGTCAGCAGCTCGCGGTCCCGCATGAGGATCCGGCCGTCGACGATCGTCGTACGGACGTCGGAGGACCGGGCGCTGTGCACCAGGGTGGCGGCGAGGTCGTGGACGGGCTGGGTGTGCGGGCCGGTGAGGTCGACGAGGACGAGGTCGGCCCGCCGTCCGGGCGCGATGCTGCCGACGTCCTCGCCGAGGCCGACCGCCCGGGCGCTCTGCAGCGTGGCGTGATGCAGGGCCTGGCGGGACGTCAGCCAGCGCGGGTCCCCTGTCGTGGACTTCTGGATCAGGGCGGTGAGGGCCATCGACTCCCACACGTCGAGGGAGTTGTTGGAGGCGGCGCCGTCGGTGGCGAGTCCGACGGGGATGCCGATGTCGTGCAGGGCGCGCACCGGTGTGGTGGTGGGCCAGGCGAACTTGAGGTATCCGCGGGGTGCGGTGGCGACGGCCGTACGGCCCGCGGCGCCCGCGAGGACGGGCAGGTCGCGTTCGATGATGCCGCTGCCGTGCGCGAGCAGGACGTCCGTGTCGAGGATCCCGGTGCGCTTGAGGACCTCGATCGGGGTGACGCCGTGCCGGGCGAGGCTGGTGTCGGTCTGGTCGCGGTTCTCGGAGGCGTGGATGTGCACGGGGAGGCCGTGCTGGCGGGCGAGTTCGGCGGTGGCGGCGAGGTCGGCGTCGTCCACGGTGTAGGGGGCGTGCGGGGCGAGGGCGGTGGTGATGCGGCCGGCGGCGCCGCCACGGTGCCGGAGCGCGAACTCCAGGGACTTCTCCCGGCCTTGGGGGCCCTGGGAGGAGAAGTACGCCTCGCCGAGATGCGCCCGCATCCCGCACTCGGTGACGACCGAAGCGACCGCGTCCATGCTGAAGTAGTGGTCCGCGAAGCACGTGACGCCGCCGCGGATCATCTCGGCGCAGGCGAGCCGTGCCCCCAACTCCACGTCCCGCTCGGTGAGGTTGGACTCCACCGGCCAGACGACGTCGTTGAACCACTCCTCGGTGGGCAGGTCCTCGGCGAGGCCGCGCAACGCGACCATCGGGGCGTGGGTGTGACAGTTGACCAGCCCGGGCAGGGCGACCTGGCCGCGGGCGTCGAGGCGTTCGGCGGCGGGCCGGTCCGCGACCGCGGCGGCACTCGTCACGGACTCGACGACCCCGTCCCGTACGACGATCGCGGCGTCCTCCTCGAATCCGATCCGCTCCTGCTCGTCGTGCACGAGAACGGTGCAGCCGGTGATGAGGAGATCGGCGGGAGAGTCACTCATTACGCCAACGTACGACGCCGTGGTCACCCCGCGTGAGCCGAACCGCGCATTCCGTCGCCGCTCTGTCCCGGGGCGCGCCGGGCGGGCACCCTGACCTCAGCACCGCCCGCCGCCCGACGGCTTCTGGAAGGGGGCCCCGCATGCTCCTCGGCACCTGGAACCTGGAGAACCTCTACCGTCCCGGCGGGCCGTTCGGTCCCCAGGACAAGGCCGCGTACGAGACGAAGCTCGCCGCGCTCGCCACCGTGATCACGGAGCTGGACCCGGCGCTGCTGGGCCTGCAGGAGGTCGGCGAACCCGAGGCGCTGCGGGACCTGGCGGGAATGCTGGACGGCGAGTGGCATCTCGCGCTCTCCCGGCGCCCGGACAGCCGGGGCATCCGGGTCGGCTTCATCGGTCGTACGCCCTTCGAGGTGCTGTCCGACACGAGTGCGTTCCCGGCCAAGCTGCGGCAGGTGCAGGCGGACGACGAGGGCGTGTCGGTGACGGAGGCGGGGCGGGGCTTCCTGGCGGTGGAGGCTGCGACCGGCGACGGGCCACTGCGGGTGGCGGTCGCCCATCTCAAGTCGAAGCTGCTGTCGTATCCCGGCGGCCGGTTCCAGCCGCGTGACGAGGGCGAGCGGGCGCGGTACGGCGCATACGCCCTGTACCGGCGGGCGGCCGAGGCGGCGACGCTGCGCGCGCTGGCCGACGAGTTGCTGTCCGGTGAGGGTCGCGAGCGGGACGTGGCCGTCCTCGGGGACCTCAACGACGAGGTGCGGGCGGCCACCACCCAGATCCTGCTCGGCCCGCCCGGTTCCGAGATCGGCACCCCCGGCTTCGAGGCGGCCGACCGGGGAGATGCGGTCCGCCTGTGGAACGTGGCCCCTCTCATCCCCGCCGAGCAGCGCTACTCCCGCATCAATTCCGGGCGCCGCGAGCTCATCGACCACGTCCTGGTCAGCCACCGTCTGGTCCACCGGGTGACGGAGGCCGGGACGGGCCTGCCGGGCGACGGCACGCCGCGACTGCCGTCGGTGGGGCCGGATCCGGTGGAACGGCGGGGGGAGCCGGGATCGGATCACGCACCGGTGTGGGTGCGGGTGCGGGTGGGATAGGTCCGGGGGCTACGCGGCGCGAGCCGCCTCCTGTCGCCGGCAGGCCTGGTCGAGCCGCAGGGTGTCTTCCAGGACCGTGTCCTCGACCATGCGGCCCCAGCGCAGCCGTACCCACTGCACGGCCTCGTTCTCGTACGCGCCGCCGTCCGCGAGGGTGCCCCGGACGGTCAGTCGGGTCACCACGGTCGTGTTCCAGGGCGGGCCCTGGACGACGACGTCCTGAAGGGTCAGCCGTAGTCCGGGAAACGTCCGCTCGAACCGTTCGAACCAGTCGGCGAAGCCCGCCCGGCCACGCAGATCGGCGCCCATCGGGGTGTCGCCGACGAAGCGGAAATGCACGTCGGGAGCGGCCAGGGCGACGGCCTTCCGCCAGCCGCCCTCCCCGCTGCCGACAGTGCGCCAGAGGTTGCGGACCTTGCGGCGGACGATGGCGTGGTACATGAAGGCACCCACTCGGAAGCGACTTGTTATGTGCAAGTGACTCTCCCCGGAGAGGCTAGGCGGGTCACTTGTAGTTTGCAAGGGACTACCGTGGCGGCATGAAAGGTGAACGTTTCGCACGGATGCACTGCTCGGTCGCCCGGGCCGCCGCCGTCGTCGCGGACCAGTGGACCGTCGTCATCCTGCGCGACCTCTTCCTCGGCCTGAACCGCTACGAGGATCTGCGCGCCGACCTGGGCATCGCGACCAACGTGCTGGCGGACCGGCTCGACCACCTGGTCGCCGAAGGGGTCGTGGAGCGGGTGGCGTACCAGGAGCGTCCGGTGCGGTACGCGTACGAACTGACGGATGCGGGCCGGGAGTTGTACGGCACCGTACTGACGCTGCTGACGTGGGGCGACCGGCACCGGGCGGTGGCGGGACCGCCGCTCGTGCTGGTCCACGAGACGTGCGGGCACACGGCCCAGGCGCGGGTGACGTGCTCGCACTGCGGGGACGAACTGCGCCCGGGGGAGGTCAGGCACACACCGGGACCGGGCGGGCGGACGGAACCGGGGACGGCGTTGGTGCACACGGTGCTGGACGGAGCCGGGCAGTTCGGCGGGCTACACGGCGAGGGGCAGCTCGGGCAGCCGTAGCCCCACGCGCTCGCGTTCCTTGGCGAGCTCGTCGAGCAGTTCGTTGAGCCGCTCGGTGTGCCGACGCGTGAGCCGCCCGGAGTCGTCGAGGTGGACGGCGCACGCGGTGGTCGTGTCGACGAGCCGTTCGAGGAGGGCGACGACCTCGTCCGTGCCTTCCGAGTGCCGGGCGAGCGCGGGCAGTTCGGCCGCGGCGAGGGCGATGGCGGTACGGGCCTCGGCGAGGGTGCGGTAGGCCTCGCGGCGCAGGGTCCAGCGGACGGCGCGGGCGTCCGAGTCGCCGCCGACACCGACCCTCAGGACGTGCGCGTCGGATTCCCGCAGCACGTGCGCGAGGTAGGCGTGCGCGGCATCGCTCGCCGCGACGAGCCGGGTGCGGACGCCCCCGCCGCGCTGCCCCGGCATCGGCAGATGCCCCACGATCAGCACGATCGCGCAGGCCAGCAGCGTCTCGCCGATCCGGCCGGCGGACGCCTGCGGCTCGCCACCCACCATCACGAGCGACAGGACGAGCAGGGTGACGACGGCGGTCTGCGCGGCGAAGTGCCGGGTGGCGACGGGTATCAGGGCACCGCTGAGGGCGACCAGCGCGATGAGCCCCTCCGGCCGGGGCAGCACCGCGGCGAACCCGGCGAAGAGGAGAGCGCCCAGAACGGTGCCGGCCGCCCGGTTCAGCACGCGCGAGGCGAGCGGCCCGAGGTCGGGCTTGACGAGGAAGACAGCGGTGGCGGGCAGCCAGTACCAGTGCGGGTGATCCCCGTACCAGCGGGCGTGGTGCAGTGCCTGCGCCACGCCAACGCTGGCCCCGAAGCAGAGGGCGACCCGCAGGCCGTACTCCCGTCCGCCGGCCCCGAAGGCGGTGCGCAGCACATCCCGGACCCCACGCCGACGCGTGTGCAGGTCGCTCCCCTTGCCCCGGTCGAAGGCCTCGGCGGCGTGCAGGAGGGCGTCGTCGAGCGCGCGCAGCCCGGCCGCCGAACGGGAGGGCGCGGGGAGCGGCCCGGTGTGGGTGCCGGCGCGCACGGCCTCGGCGAGGCGCCGCGGCCCCTCGGACGCCCGCCCGGAGAGGGCCTCCCCGGTCCAGGCGAGCGCGGTGGCGGCCTCGGCGAGCGGCAGCGCGGCGGCGTACTGGGCGTGCAGCCGCCGCTCGGCCGCGGAGCTGGCGTAGCGCCGCAGCCGGGGCCCGGCGAGGGCGTCCTGCGCGTGATCGAGCGCGGCGGTCAGCGCGGCGCGCCGGGAGGTGGACTCCGGGCTGCCCGCGGCGTCGAGCAGCTCCGCCACGGCGTCGTAGACGGCGGCGACGGCGGCGCGCTCCCCGTCGAAGCGGAAGTCACCGGCGAAGGCGCCGGGCGTCGGCAGGACCAGCCGCAGCCCGAGCAGCCACCCGGCCCCCACGACGAAGGCCACAGCGCGCTGCCAGCCCGGCTCGGGCAACGGCATCCCGGCCCCGATCGCGGAGGCCACCAGCAACTGCGTGCCGGCCCCGGAGGCGACCGGCCCGACGGCACTGACACTCCCGGCGACCAGCCCGACCAGCGTGAGCAGCAGGGTCAGCGTCACCGCCCCGACATGCTCCCCGGCATACGTCCCGACGAGCAGCCCGCCCGCCCCCGCGAGCGCGGGCGCCCCGAGCCGCCTGACGGAGGCCCGCCGACTGCCGGGCCGGTCATTGATCCCGGCGAGCATGGCGGCGATGGCGGCGACGACACCAAGGTGCGTACGGTCGACCAAAACGGCCACAAGGAGCAACGGCCCGGCCGACAGCGCCCCCCGCAGGACCGCGTTCCAGGGCACGGGCCCGCGCTGGGCGCGCAGGGCGTGGGCAAGCCAGGGCGGAAGGGTCAGGGCGGCGGGGCGGGACACGGGGCTCCTGTCGTCTGTGCGAGGCGGGGGTGTGCCTTCGGGCGACGGTGGCCGGGCAGTGGCTG
Source organism: Streptomyces sp. a15 (assembly GCF_059026085.1). Taxonomy (NCBI): domain Bacteria; kingdom Bacillati; phylum Actinomycetota; class Actinomycetes; order Kitasatosporales; family Streptomycetaceae; genus Streptomyces; species Streptomyces sp. A15. The sequence goes on from NZ_JBWLKM010000100.1 coordinate 13,184, forward strand.
TGGGCTGTGGACTGTGGTGTCCACGGTAGATCGCGTTCTTGGAGAGAACGGGACGACCGTATTTCGGGGATGTGACGATCGGCCGGAGAAGCGTGTTCTTTATGAACGCAACGGGGGTGGGCCGGGGGCCCGGCCTGCCCGCTGCCACTTCTAGGACGAGGTGAAGAGCCTCTCCGCAGCGGCGACAGCCCCGGCCAACACGTCCGGCTCCGGACGCAAGCGCCCGAGGATCTCGTCGACGTCCCGCAGCCCCGCCCGCTCCAGCAACCGCTTCTCGTTCGTCACCCACTCCCCCCGCCCCGCGAGCACGCCGTGCCCGGCCTGCATGGCGGCCGTGGCGATTGCGCCGGCGACCTGCGCGAGCCGGCCCGCCGGGGCGTGGTTGGCCCCGGCATACGCGAGGGTGGCGAGGGCGGTCCCGTGCCAGCGCTCGGCCGCGGAGGTGCGCAGCTTCTCCGGATAGCCCGTCGGCCGCGGGAGTTCGCCGCGCAGCACGCGGTTGATCGCCAGTTCGGCGACGACCAAGTAGCTCGGAATCCCCGCCAGATGGAACAGCAGGGGCTCCACCCGGAACCGCCCCTGCTCCGCCTCCGCCACCTCGTGCTCCACCACGTCGAGATCGCGGTAGTGCACGTCCACGCGCCGCCCGTCGATCGTCAGCCACGCGCCCCCGTTGAACACCCCGCCACCCCAGCCGCCGACCTCGGAGACCTCTCCCTCCCAGTCGAGGGCGCGCAGGTCGTCGGGGTCGAAGGGCCCGCGGTAGTAGACGGCCAGGTCCCAGTCGCTGTGGGGCTTGTGGGTGCCCTGGGCGCGGGAGCCGCCGAGGGCGACCGCCCGGACGGTGGGGAGGGCGGCGAGGCGGTCGGCGGTGGTGTCGAGGAAGCCGGAGTCCGGGAGGGAGGGGTCGGGCAGGGAGGGCATGGTCGCAGCGTACGGAGTCGAGGGCCGTGGCTCCACGCGATTGCGTGCGGCCCTCAGCCCGCCGCCGCCACCCCGAAGTCGGCCCCGGAGATGCCGCCCAGCTCTTCCGCGATCCGCCGCAACGGCTCCCGCAGCGCGGCCAGTTCGGCGCGCATCGCCTCGGCTTCGAACCAGGCGGTCTCGTGGTCGAGAGGGGCGACGTCGGCCGGGCAGCGGGCCTCGTACGCGGCGAGGCGGGGGTGCCAGGTGGTGGTGAAGGGCCGGATGACGTCGTTGATCAGGGTGTAGGCGAGGCTCTGGACCGTCGGCGCGCCGGCTTGGGAACCCTGCTCGAGGTGGATGTTGTACGTGTGCAGCGTCGCGCGCGTGAAGTCGATCAGCGACTTCAGGGAGGTCAATGCCTCGCGCAGGCTGCCCGTGCCCGGCACCAGTTCCTGGACCCCGATCCGGGTGACCAGTTCGACCTGGATGTCGAAGGCGGCCATGCGTTCCGACTCGCTGGATGCTGCCACGGGTGCCTCCCTCCGGCTGCCGGGGAAGGCCAGCGTAACCGGGTCGCGACGGCCGCCGCACAGGGTGCGCAGGGCGGTGTGGCGCAGGACTTCGGTGCGGGCGGGGGCCGGGTCGTGGTGGTGCCAGGCGTGCAGGGTGACTGGGTGGAGCTGCCAGCCTCCGTCGGGGACGGGTGCGAGCAGGCTACGGACGCGGAGTTCGGCGACTCCGTTCTCGGCGTGTCGGTGGGCGACGGCTCTCGGTACCCGGTCGGCGGCGGCCAGCACGCGTTCCGCGTCCTCGACGGTGAGCGGCAGCGGGTGCAGGGCGGCCGCGCAGCGCAGTACGTCGGCGGCGTTCGCGGTGTCCACGTCGCGGATCAGGGAGCCCGTCACATCCTCGTCGGCGAGCGCGTCGAACAGGGAGGCGCCCCGGGCGTGCAGGCGGTCGTAGAGGGTGTGGGGCGGGTGCCCCGCACGGACCGCGCGGCCCAGGAGGGCCAGGGCGAGCGGATGTCCGTCGACCGCTTCGACGAGGGCGGGCGCGGGGCCCTGCGTCCCGTCGGCCGGTGTGTCCTCGCCGCCGACGAGCACGCGCGCGTGGAGCGCGTCGAGGGGACCCAGGTCGACCGGGGTGCCGAGTCCGTCGTAGGCACGACTGCGGAGCGTGAAGAGGGTGTGGCCCAAGGGGTGGGGTGCGGCCATGTCCGCGATCTCGCGTGCGGTGCGGTGGCCGCGCGCGGGGACGCCGTCGACGATCCAGAGGAACGGTTCGCCGGCGGCGTCGAAGTGGCCGAAGAGGTCGTCCGTGCCGAGGGCGCGCGAGACGTGCGAGGGCACCGAGTCGTCGTACGCCTCCCCGTCCAGCCAGAAGACGCCGCCCGGGTACGCGGCCTCGAAGCGGAGGGCGTACTCCTGGGCGAGTGCGGTCTTGCCGATGCCCGCCATACCGCGGATCTGGACGGCGTGCGCGGCGGCGCGGCCGGTGACGAGCGGCGCGGCATGGGCGTGCAGCGCGGAGTGCACCTGCCAGAGCTCGGAGAGGCGGCCGAGGAACCCGGGGCGCGGCTGCGGTGCGCCCGGCGGCCGACGTCGTACGGTGCGTTCCCCGGCGGTCATCGGGCCGTCGAGCCGCGCCACGTGCGCGCGTACGTCGGTGACGAGGGCGGCGAGGTCGTCGTTCGGGGCGTGTCGGGCGTCGCGCAGTTCCACCGGGTGGATGTGGTCCGTCCCCCGTTCCGGGTTGACGACCATGACGCGGCGCCGCGGGTCGCCCTCCTCAAGTCCCGCGAGATAGGCGGTGGTCAGCTCCCACCGGCAGGCCTCGCGCTCGGGGTAGCCGGTGGAGTAGTACGCCAGGAGGGCCTTGGAGCGGGCAAGTTCGCGCCGGATGGTGTCGCTGATGCCGGCGAAGGAGGCGACTCCCGTCTCGTCGGTGAAAACCCGGAGCCCGCCGTCGCGCAGCGCCCGCGCGAGCGGACGGACCTGCTCCGCATCACCGCGGCTGTAGCTGAGGAAGACGTCCCACACGGCGACTTACCCTACTGTGGGTACCGGGGAGGCGATCATGAGACACAGGCAGCGCAGGCGGCGGAGCCCTGGCGGCCCGGCGCAGGTCACGGCCAAGCTGACGATTCCCTTCGTCGGCGAGATATCCGGTACATGGGAGCCCGCCGACGCGGAACGCAGTGCGGCCTGGGAGTTGTACCTGGAACTGGTCACGCGCGTATCGGTCGAGGAGCTCGATCCGGACGAGGGTTTCCTGCGCGAGGCGCTCTCCTCCCTCTACACCTTCTTCACCACCACCCGCGAGATCCTCCGCCGTTACGGCCCCGACGTCGCCCCTCCGCTGGCCCCCGGCCACGTGAGCTTCGGCGTCCTCGCGGTCACCGTCCTCAACCGCGTCCTGCGGCCGCTCCTCGCCTCCTGGCACCCCCGCCTGACGGCCTACGAGTCCCAGCGCCCGCCCGGCCGCGACCCGGTCGCGCACGAACGCCAGTGGGAGCACGCGCAGGCGCTGCGCGCCGATATCACGGCGGTCCGGCAGACCCTGGTCTCCTTGGCGCGGACCCTCCAGGAAGTGGCAGGGGTCAGCGACCTGATCGACCTGCCGGCACCCCGGCCGCCCCGGTCTCCGGAATTGAGGCACCCCCCCCCGCAGGTCAGAGGGGTCCTGAGGGGCGTGATGGTCCTGAGGTCTCCGGCAGTTGAGAACACCCCCGACCGGCGGCTGATCGTTCTGACGGCCTGAAGTCCCACCGCCGCCCCTCCCCCACTGCGCCGGTCGTCCGCCCGGGGTGATTGTCAGTGGGGTCCGCTTCAATGGGAGTTGTCATCACGGAGCGTCACGGGCAGCCGCGGGTGACGGGCTGTCGGGCGGCACGGGGGAGGTAACGGCAGTGGCTTGCGGGAAGCACGAGGAGGACGGGCGGCGGTACGTCTCGTTGGCCGGGCTGCGTCTGCGGGGGTGGACCGGCGGCTCGGTGCGCCGGCTGCTCGGGGCGCCGGACCGGCTCAGTCTCGATCCCCGGGTCCGGGGAGCGCCGCAGGTTCGGCTGTACCGGCTGGAGCGGGTCGAGGCGGCCGAGCGGAGCAATGAGGTGCGGCCGTGGGTGGAGAGTCGTAGAGGCCTGACGCCGGGAAATCGGGATGCGGGCGCGGCCGTACGCGCGGATGATCGGCAGGTTGCCGACGACGACCGACCCAGGAGCGTCATGATCCAGCGCGTCACCTCCCCCGCACTCTTCCCACCGCCCACCTACTCCCACGCCTGTGTCGTCGAGGCCGGCACGAGGCTCGCCTTTCTCGCCGGGTCGGTACCTCTCGATGCCGACGGCGAGTTGGTCGGTGCGGGAGACCCGGTGCGGCAGGCCGAGCAGGTGATCGCGAACCTCCGTGAGCAACTGCGGGCTGTCGGGAGCGACTTGGAGCACGTCCTGGCGACCGATGTGTACGTGGTGAGCGGCGAACCCGCGGTGCTCTCCGCCGTCTGGGAAGTCGTCGAGGCGTCCGGGCTGAGCGTCGGTCCGCATGCGTCGACCCTCCTCGGAGTGGCCTGCCTCGGGTACACGGGGCAGTTGGTGGAAATCACGGCGACGGCCGTCGTCCCGGAAGGCCGCGAGCAGGAGGTCGTACGCCAGTGAGCCGTCCCGAAGCCGTCGTCACCCTGCGTCGCGCCACCGCCCCGGACGCGGCCGCGGTGGCCGACGTCTGGCTGCGTTCCTTCGCCGCCGCTCTACCGACGGTCGTCAGCCCCCGCTCCGGCGACGAAGTGCGCGCCTACTTCCGGGAAGTCGTGGTGCCGCTGCGCGAGACGTGGATGGCCGAGGCCGGGGACGGGGGTGGCACTGTGGGGGTGCTGGTGCTCAACGGCAGCCTGCTGTCCCAGCTCTACCTCGACCCCGACTGGCGCGGACGCGGCATCGGCGACCGCTTCGTCGCCCTCGCCAAGGAGCGCAGCCCACAGGGGCTGAGCCTGTGGACCTTCCAGGTCAACAAGCCCGCCCACCGGTTCTACGAGCGGCACGGCTTCGTCGCCGTCGAGTACACGGACGGCAGCGGGAACGAGGAGCGCGAGCCGGATGTGCGGTACGAGTGGCGGCCGTGAACGCCGCGGTGGGCCGCGCCCAGGGTGCGGCACCGCGGCCGCGGTGGGCGGGCCCTGGGGCCCGGCATCGCGGCGGCGCCGATGTCAGGCCGTCCCCCTCCCCCACACCCGCCTCTTCGGCACGGGCTTCGCATAGCTCCCCGCCCGGCTCGTCGTCAGTCCCAGGGCCACCAGCGACTCCGCCAGCTTCACCGCCGCCGCGACCCCGTCGACCACCGGAAGGCCGAGCTTCTCCCCCACCACCCGCTCCAGGCCCGTCATCCCGGCACAGCCCAGCACCAGGACCTCCGCGCCGGCCCGGCCCGCCTGCTCGGCGGCCGCGAGAAACGACTCTTCCGTGCGCTCCCCGTCCCCGTCCCCGAGGTCGAGGACGCTGAGCCCCGTTCCGACGACGGCGGCGCAGTTGCGGCCCACGCCCGCCAGTTCCAGGCTGTCCTCGATCTGGCCGCACGACCGTTCCAAGGTGGTGACGACCCCGTACCGGCGTCCCAGCAGACAGGCCAGATGGGCCGCGGCCTCGGTGATGTCGACGACCGGCACGTCCACGAGCTCGCGCACGCCCTCGCGCCCGTGCTCGCCGAAGCCCGCCATGACCACGGCGTCGTACGGCGGACCGTCGTACGTGCGCAGCAGATCGATGACCGCCGCGGCCGAGAGGTAGCTGTCGAGCCAGCCCTCCGCGGACTCGGGCCCCCAGGCCGGGGTCAGTCCGGTCACGGTGGTGCCCGGGCCTGCCGCGGCCCGGGCACCTCGTACGATCTCCTCGGTCATCTCCTGCGTGGTGTTGCAGTTGGTGACGGCGATTCGCACCTTCCTCAGACCTCCACGGGCTTCTCGGGCACGGCCCCGGCATCGGCGGCGCGCTCGGCGCGGCACAGCACCACGTACAGTCCGGAGGCCAGCGCCGTGCCGATGAACCAGGAGTACGGCGCGACTTCGCTGAACGTCTTCACCAGTGCGAGCACCGCCGCGACCGCCGCCGACGGCAGGAACGCCCACAGTGCCTTGGGGTTGACGCCCTTGCGGTAGCGGTAGCGGGAACGGGGCTGGGCGTTGAACAGTTCGTCCACGTCGATGCGGCCGCGCTTGACCCAGTAGTAGTCGACCATGATCACGCCGAACAGCGGCCCGAGGAAGGCGCCGAGTCCGCCGAGGAAGTAGTTGACGACCGCGGGGTTGGAGAAGAGGTTCCACGGGGTCACCAGCAGCGCCACGACCGTGCTGATCATGCCGCCGACCTTGAAGGTGATCTTCTGCGGCCAGACGTTGGCGAGGTCGTACGCCGGTGAGACGAAGTTGGCGACGATGTTGACGCCCATGGTGGCGATGGCGAACGTCAGCGCGCCCAGCACCAGCACCCAGGTGTTGCCGATCTCGGCGACGAGGTAGGCGGGCTCGGTGATCTGCTTGCCGAACACCTCGAAGGCGCCCGCCGTGACGACGACCGACAGGATCACGAAGGCCGTCGAGTTGACCGGCAGGCCCCAGAAGTTGCCGCGGCGGACCGTCTTGTAGTCGGGCGCGAAGCGGGAGAAGTCGCAGAAGTTGAGCATCAGCGTGCCGTAGGTGGCGAGGATCAGACCGACCGCGCCGAACCACTGCCGCCACTGCTCGCCGACCGAGACCGGGTTCGGGGTGGTGGTGAGCGAGATGGTCCAGCCGGCCTTGGCGAGGATCCACACGGCCAGCGCGATCATCACGACCCAGATGGCCGGTCCGCAGAAGTCCTGGAACTTGCGCACGGACTCCATGCCCTGGCTGATGATCGCAGCCTGGACCAGCCACAGCGCCACGAACGACACCCAGCCGAGCGCGTCGAGTCCGAGGAAGGAGTTGTGCGTCCAGGACTCCAGGCCGGGCCAGGCCGCCAGCAGCATCACGTTGACGGCGACGGAGGCGAGGTAGGTCTGGATGCCGTACCACATGATGGCGATGACGGCCCTGATCAGGGCGGGGATGTTGGCGCCCCAGACGCCGAAGGCGATGCGGCTGACGACCGGGAAGGGGACGCCGGTGCGCTGCCCGATGCGGCCCATCATGTTCATCACGATGTAGATGATCACGAAGCCGACGAGCAGGGACGTGAAGATCTGCCAGACGTTCATGCCGAGGAAGAGCAGGCCGGCCGCGAACGTGTAGTTGCCGAGGTTGTGGACGTCGGACATCCACATCGCGAAGAGGTCGAAGACCTTCCAGTTGCGTTTGCCCGCGGGCGCGAGGTCTTCGTTGGTGAGCCGGGGGTCGGGGACGAACGCTGCTGTGCCGGTGGCTTCGGCACGGTCGGCGAGGGACACGGGGCCTCCAGGAGCCAGGGGGACGGAGGAGGACTGCAGCCGTTTGGTATACCAAACAGCCGACATAGTCCCTCCGCCAACCGTTCCGACCGATGTCGCCTTCGTTAACGCTCCGTAAAACACACCCGGAGTCGGCAAAGATGGCTCCATGAGCTCCACGACGAAGATCGAACCCCTGGGCGCCGTCCGCGAGCGCGTCCTGGCCACCCTGCGGCAGGAGATCATCGCGGGCCGCCTCCTCCCGGGCGACCGACTGGTCGAGCGGGAGCTCGCCGACCGCTTCGGGGTCTCCCGGGTGCCGGTCCGGGAGGCGATCCGCGCACTGGTCGCCGAGGGATTCGTCCACTTCGAGACGCCACGCCGCACGGTCGTACGGCGACTGACCCCGAACGACGTCAAGGAGCTGTTCGAACTGCGCGAGGCGCTGGAGGTCTACGCCGCCGGACTCGCCGCCGCGAAGGCGACACCCGCGGACCTGGCCGAGGTCGAGGAGCTCCTGGACCGCGCGGCCGTCGCGACCGAGGCGGGGGACGCCGAGGCCATCACCGAGATCAACAGCCGTCTCCACGACCGCATCGTGGCGATGGCGGGCAACAGCCTGCTGATAGAGGCCCTCGAACCGGTCGCCGGCCGCCTGCGCTGGATGACCCGGAGGAACGAGGAGTGGCCACAACTCCTCGTCGAACACCGCGAGCTGTACGAGGCGATCACCTCCGGCGATCCGGAGCGGGCGCGGGCGCACGCCCTCACCCACGTGCGGACCAACTACCGCTCGACGGTACGGCAGTTGTTCGGCGACACCTCCGAACTCCGCTAGCGGGCCGCGTATCTGTCCGTCGCCGCCACCAGTGCCTCCGCCACGCCCGGCGCACCCGCGTTGTGGCCCACGTCGTCCACCATCACCAACTCGCTGCCCCGCCAGGCGTGATGCAGCCGCCAGACGATGCCGAGGAGGTTGCCGAAGTCGAGGCTGCCCTGAACGAGGGTGCCCGGGATGTCCTTCAGCAACGGCGCGTCCCGCAGGACGACACCCTCGTCGTTGCCCTCGCCCAGGAAGTGGTCGTTCCCGAAGTAGTGCGTGACGGTGCGGGCGAAGCCCATGCGGAACACCGGGTCCTCGAAGCGCTCGACCGACCGCGGAGGCGCGGGAATCGTCGCCGTCTCCCAGTCCGTCCAGGCGCGCGCCGCCCTCGCCCGCACCTCGGGATCGGGCGACTCGATCAGCCGGTTGTACGCGGCGGCAAGGTTGCCGGACCGCTCGCCCTCCGGCAGTTCGGCCAGGAACTTCTCGAACGCCTCCGGGAAGATCTCGCCAAGTCCCCGGGTCAGCAAGGCGACTTCGGCATTCGATCCGGTCGCGACCCCCGTCAGCACCAGCTCCGACACGGCCCCCGGATGCGTCTGCGCGTACCGCAGCCCCAGCACCGACCCGAACGACACACCCCACACCAGCCACCGCTCGATCCCGAGGTGCCGCCGCAGCAGCTCCAGGTCGGCGATGAGGTGAGCGGTCGTATTGACGCTCATGTCGGTGTCGTACGCACTCGCGTGCGGTGTCGAACGCCCGCAGCCGCGCTGGTCGAGCAGGACGATCCGGTACGCGGCCGGATCGAACAGCCGCCGGAAGTACGGCGTGCAGCCGGACCCCGGCCCGCCGTGCAGCACCAGCGCGGGCTTGCCCCGCGGGTTCCCGCAGGTCTCCCAGTAGACGCGGTTGCCGTCACCGACATCGAGCATGCCGTGGTCGTACGGTTCTGTCTCAGGGTGGAGGACCATCGGACGACCCTAGCCGTCCTACGAACGTGTCGGCAGCCCCGCCGACTTCGCCGCCGTGCGCAGCACGTCCCGCAGCATCACGGGGGTGAGCCGGCCGGTGAAGGTGTTGCGCTGGCTGACGTGGAAGCAGCCGAAGAGTTCCAGACCGTCGAGCGGCACGTGCGTGCCGTGGGCGAAGGGCGGGCGCGGTCGGGGCACGTGCCACCCCGCCTCCGTGAACGCCGGCAGCGCGGCCCGCCAGCCGAAGGCGCCGAGGACGACCACGGCCCGCAGCGTCGGCCGCAGCAGGTTCAGCTCCTGGACGAGCCAGGGCCGGCAGGTGTCCCGCTCCTCAGGGGTGGGCTTGTTGGCGGGCGGGGCGCAGTGCACCGGCGAGGTGACCCGGACGCCGTACAGTTCCAGGCCGTCGTCAGCCGAGACCGAGGTGGGCTGCGAGGCGAGCCCCAGGTCGTACAGCGCCTCGTACAGGACGTCTCCGGAGCGGTCGCCGGTGAACATCCGGCCGGTGCGGTTGCCGCCGTGCGCGGCCGGGGCGAGGCCGATGATCAGCAGCCGGACGTCCGGCGGGCCGAAACCGGGCACCGGCCGGCCCCAGTACGTCCAGTCGGCGAAGGCGGCGCGCTTGGTGCGGGCGACCTCCTCGCGCCAGTCGACCAGCCGCGGACAGGCCCGACAGCCCTCGATCCGCGCATCGAGGGCGGCCAGACCGGCACGAGGGCTGGTGTCCATTTCTCCACGGTACGGAAGCGCCGCGCCCGGCATCCGCCCCGGGCTGTGCACCTCGGCGCGGGTCCGCCGGAAAACCCACCCGGCCCGCCCGGCACGGGGCACTAAAGTCAGGGGCATGGCTGCCGAGCACACGGACGACATCAGGACGGGCGGGAGGGGCGGGACAGGCGGGACCGAGGGTCCCGCGGGGTCCGTCCCGATGGACGCGCACGCCCAGGACACGGACCCCAAGGACCCGGGCCCCCAGCACACTGACTCCAACGAGACGGACCCCAAGATCGCCGCCGCTGTGGCCGCCGCCGAGGCGGCCGGTCCGCAGAGCGGCGAGACCGTGCGCATCGACAGCTGGATCTGGTCGGTCCGCCTGGTCAAGACGCGTTCCATGGGTGCCACCGCCTGCCGGGGCGGGCACGTGCGGGTGAACGGCGAGCGTGTGAAGCCCGCGCACTCCCTGCGCGTCGGCGACGAGGTGCGCGTACGCCAGGAGGGCTGGGAGCGGATCGTCGTCGTCAAGCGGCTGATCCGCAAGCGCGTCGGCGCCCCCGTGGCCGCCCAGTGTTACGTCGACAACAGCCCCCCGCCCCCGCCCCGCGAGGCCGTCGCCCCCGCCGGCATCCGCGACCGCGGCACGGGCCGCCCGACCAAGCGCGACCGCCGCGAGCTGGAACGCCTGCGCGGGATGCCAGGAGGCTCACCGGAGGGGCACTGACCGCGGACAGGCCGGTGACGGCGGTGGCGCCCGGGGCGAAGAACCGACCCGGACACCACCACCGTCACCGGCGCGGCACGACGCACTCCCTCACGCCCGGCGCCGCACCAGCGCCAGCAGCTGCTCGTTGTGGCCACGCCGGGCCCAGGCGATGAGGGTGAGCGGCACGATGAGGATGAGCGGTGTCGCCGCGTTCTCCCCGTTGAAGTATGTGAGCGTGACGACGAACGCCCCCACCATCAGCCCGCTCAGGGCCATGGCCGCCACCGACTGCAGGACCGGGATCAACAGCGCGATCCCTCCGGCCAGTTCGAGGACACCGATGGTGTACATCCCCGCGCTGCCCCATCCCATGTCGTCGAAGCCCTCGGCGGCCGTGGGGTGCGCGATCAGCTTGGGGAGCGCGCTGGCGATCACGTAGAAGAGGGCGAGGAACACCTGGAGGCCGCGCAGGGCGATCCGGGCGCGGCGGCCACGGGCGGTCGCGGACTCGGCGACGACGGGGCGGGACGCTGCGGCGGAGGCGGAGGTGGCAGCGGCGGAGGTGGCAGCGGTGGCGGGGACGGTGGTCTCGGACATCGAGGTCTCCTGTGTGAAGCGGTCCGTGGTGTTTTCACAGAGGTAGACCGGCCCCCGCCCCAAAACTCATCGCCGCCGGGCGAGTTGTCCCCCTGCACCTACTTCGCGGGAACGGCGCGTACCCAGACCCCGTCCTCCGTCAGATAGCTGTCCACCTCCAGACCGGCCTCCGCCAGCGCCTCCTCGAACTGCTCCTTCGTCAGTGGCCGGGCCAGGAACGTCTGGGTCCATGTCGCGTCCGGGAACTCGTATTCCGCATGCACCGAGTTGACGCCGTCCCCGACCGGTTCCGAGGACACGATGCGGATGGTGAAGCCACTTGGCTCCACTCGCTCGCGCGGCACGTTGCTGTGGTAGTCCTCGCCCTCGCGCTGCAAGAGCACGCAGCCGTCCTTCGCGACGTGCCGCACGCAGGTGCGCAGCAGCGCCTGCCGCTCCTCGGGATCGCCGGCGTGCACGAGGAACGACGCGAGCATCACGACGTCGAATCGCTCGCCGAGGTCGAGGTCCTCGATGGTGCTGCGTATCGTGCGCGCCCCGCGGACGCGCTCCAGCATCTCCGCGGACTCGTCGACCGCCGTGACGGTGAATCCCCGCTCCAGCAGTGGATGGGTCATGCGGCCCACACCGCTGCCCAGTTCAAGGATGCGCGCACCCGCCGGCACGGCGGCGCTGACGACGTCCGGGGCGTCCCCCGCAGGCAGCCGCGAGTAGAGCTCGACCGCACAACCGTCCGGGGTGATGGGGCCCGGTCCCGTCCCCTGATGTCCCGTTCGCATTTTCAGTTCCATGCCCGTCCAACGGCCCGCATCCGCACGCCCGTTCCCACCCGACATGGGTTCACCCGTTCGAGTTATAGCGGAAACCAGCCGTGCCCGATGTACCAGTGGCCCCCGGCCCGCAGATGATCCCCGACCGCCCGCTCCACCGAGGTTCGCCGCGGGAGCGCCTCCACGTCCAGGCCCGGGTCACCGAACACGAACTGGATCGGCTCGGTGTCGGCCGGTTCCGTGTCCTCGCGGGCGACCCGGAACCGCTCCTGGAACCGGATGATGTTGGAGTCCGCCGGCAGATACCGCTTCAGCTGCGGGTCCAGCAGCCAGGAGTGACAGAGCGCGGCCCGGTGCTTCTCGTCGGGGAAGTACCGGGCGAAGAACTCGCCGGCCAACGCCAACGAGCGGTCGCAGGCGGCCGGTGACAGCGGGCCGAAGAAGTCGGGAATGTGAAGGTTCAGACAGGGCGTGCCGGGGGCCGCGTCCAGTCCGGCCGCCGCAAGTGCCTGTCCCGTCCGCTGCCCGTGCCGCGTCCGCTCGAACTGGAGCCTGCCCAGCTGGTACAGCTCGCCCCGGAAGTGGTGGGTGAGCCATCGCGGGGCCTGGACCCCTGTCCTGCCGTGGCGCCTGCGGTGCACGGCCATGTTCCGCCCCAGGTCGGCGAGGGTGCGCCGGGAGACATCGGCCGGGATACCGCGCTCGCGGTGATACGCGCGGGTGTGCGGCAACGCCGCCACGAACACGAACACGGGGTAACACCGCTGCAGGGCGCCCGACGCCCAGTCGAGTTCGAGCAGGTCGACCGCGCCGCCCGCCTCCCCCATGCCGCGGACCAGTTCCTCGACCGACGCCTCCAGCAGTCTCAGCAGCTCCGGGTCGTCCGTGACCCGTCGGCCCATCCGTACGAGTTCGTTGATGTCATCGTGCGGTACGGCGAGGTCCAGCAGCACCTCGGCCAGCTCATCGGCGTCCGGAAGCACGCCTGCTCCCTTCTGTTCGGACCGCTGGGTGAAGGTCCGCCACGAAGGGTACTTTCCCCAGAGGAGTAGTGATTCCGATGCGTACGGGCAGTGAACCGACGACAGCGCGCAGTGCTCTGCGGGTGCGCTTCTGGCTGACCGTGTGGGGGCTGGTCTGGGCGGTCTTCGGCACCGTCGCCTTCGCACTCGCGGGACGGCCCGGGTGGGCGATCGCCTGCGGGCTGCTGTGGCTGGTGATCACCGTCGACATGGCGATGATCCTCAGGCACATCCGGCAGGGCCCGCACTACCAGCCGGGCCCCGACATCCCGCCGTACCGGCCCCCAGAAGGCCGCCACGGTTAGCGGCGATCCGGCGATCCGGCGCTCACGACTCGAAGCGCGCCGCCCGCAGATACCGCGGGTTCGGGTCCAGCGCGGCCGCCAGGCGGAAGTGGCGCCTGGCCTGGTCGGGCCGGGCCTGGCGCTCGTAGGTCCGGGCGAGCGCGAAGTGCGCGAACGCGTTGTCCGGCTCACGCTCCAGGACGATGGTGAACTCCAGCTCGGCGGGCCGCAGTTGCGCGGCCGCGAAGAAGGCGCGGGCGCGCAGCAGCCGGGCGGCGGTGTTCTCCGGGTGTACGGCGATCACGGCGTCGAGCAGCTTCACCGCGCCCCGCGGGTCCCGTGCGGCGAGCAGTTGCTCCGCGGCACGGAAGTCGATGACATGCGTCTCCGGAGTACGTCCGGTCGATCCGCTGGTCTCGGGCACGGCAAAGTCCTTCCCTCACTCGCGGGGTTCAACGCCCGAACAGGGACGACTATTCCTGAGGCGGCTGAGGCGCCGTCCCGCGCGCGTGGGCTCTGCGCAGGAGATCGGCCCATACGTCCTTCACGCGGCGCTCCAGCTCCGGCAGCGGTACGTCGTTGTCGATGACGACGTCGGCGATCTCCAGGCGCTTCTCGCGGGTTGCCTGGGCGGCCATTCGCGCGCGTGCGTCCGCCTCCGTCATCCCGCGCAGTCTGACGAGGCGGTCGAGCTGGGTCTCGGGGCTCGCGTCGACGACGATCACGACGTCGTACAGCGGGGCGAGGCCGTTCTCCGCGAGGAGCGGGACGTCATGGACGACGACGGCGTCCTCGGCGGCAGCGGACTCGAGCTCGTGGGAGCGAGCGCCCACCATGGGGTGCACGATCGAGTTCAGGACGGCGAGCTTCTCGGGGTCGGCGAAGACGATGGAGCCCAGCTTGGGCCGGTCCAGGGCGCCGTCCGCGGCGAGCACGTCCTCGCCGAAGGCCTCGACGACCGCGGCGAGCCCGGGCGTCCCCGGTGCCACGACCTCGCGCGCGATCCGGTCCGCGTCGACCAGCACGGCACCGCACGCGACCAGCAGCCGCGACACCTCACTCTTACCGGCACCGATGCCGCCGGTCAGGCCCACCTTCAGCATGAACCGAAGCTTAGGGCCTGCCACCGACACCGCACCCGGCGGGAGCCGGGACAGCCCTAGGGGGTGTTTCGAAAGTCCTGTGCGGTGCCCGCGGTGTCCGGTGCGTGCTCTCGGCGTGCCGGACGAAAGG
>NZ_JBWLKM010000101.1:0-27358 GCF_059026085.1 Streptomyces sp. a15
CCTTCCGTCCGGCACACCGAGAGCACGCACCGGACACCGCGGGCACCGCACAGGACTTTCGAAACACCCCCTAGCGGCCCGGGAAGAACCCGGAGGAGAGAAGACCTTACGAGAGCCTGACGCGACAGCCGAACCCCTCCGCCTCGCCGGCCCCATGAACAACTCTGGTGCTGCCCGTCACCGCCCGTGGTGGCGCGGAAGGTCCGAGGAGCAACGCATGAGCAGGCACACCAGGCGCAGGTCACCGCTACAGGTCCGGCTGACCGTCGCCGGAGCCGGGATCCTGGCCGCCGCGGCGGCTGTCACGACGGTGAACTTCGCCTCCGCCGGGGAGCCCCAGCGGTCCGGGCGTACGGCGAAGGCCGATCACGCGGTCTTCGTGCAGGGCAACGAGCTCGCCGGCAACACCATCCACGCCTTCGAGCGGGGCGACGACGGCGCGCTGACCGCCGCGGGCGACTACGCGACCGGCGGCAAGGGCGGTGACCAGGTCGACGCCCCCACCGACTCGCTCGCCTCCCAGGGCTCGCTCGTCTACGACGACAGGTCCGGGTTACTGCTGGCGGTCAACGCGGGCAGTGGCACCGTGACCTCGTTCCGGGTCGAGGGCCAGAAGTTGACGGATCGTCAAGTGGTGTCCTCGGGCGGCGACTTCCCCGCCTCGATCGCTGTGTCCGGCGGGCTGGCGTACGTCATGAACGCGGGCGGAGCAGGCAGCGTCCAGGGTTTCCGGATCACCGCGAAGGGTTTGGTGCCGCTTTCCGGCTCACATCGCTCGCTGGGCCTGGACAACGCGAAGGTGCCGCTGTTCAGCAGCTCGCCCGGCCAGGTCGCGTTCACCCCGGACGGCCGCGAACTGGTGGTCACCACCAAGTCCGCCAACACGATCGAGGTCTTCCCGATACGGCGCGACGGACGTCCCGCGCACCGGGCGGTGGTCAACGACTCGGCCGGTGGCGTGCCGTTCGCGATCACTTTCGATCGGTCCGGCCGGATGTTGGTGGCCGAGGCCGAGAAGTCCACGGTGAGCACCTACAAGGTGCGCGCCGACGGCCGCCTCAAGCTCGTCCAGAAGCCCCTGGCCAACGGCCAGGACACGCTGTGCTGGCTGGAACGCGCCGGCGACTTCTTCTACGGCGGCAACACCGGCAACTCCACCGTCACCGGCTACCGCACCGACGGGCAGGGCAGGCTCACGCTCACCAACGACGTCGGCATCGCGACGCCCCCGTCAGCCACGTCGCAGGGAGTCATCGACCTGGCCGTGACCGAGGACGAGAAGTTCCTGTACGTGCAGAACGCCGTCTCCGGTACGGTCGACGGCTTCCGCATCGGCCGGAACGGCTCCCTCACGAAGGTCACCACGGCCACCGGTCTGCCCACCTTTGCCGCTTCCGGCATGGAGGGCATCGCCGCGGTGTAAGGAAAGCGGCCACCGCGGCCGGACGCCCCGGACGTACGCGTCCGGGGCGTCACGCGCGTCCGCGCTTCCAGGATCCCCATACGAAGAGCTACGGGTGCAGCGTGACCTCGCCCGTCACGCGGATGCCGGTCTCCTGGCCGGGACCGACCGACAGCGGACCCGCGACACGGACGTCCACCGGGAAGTCGAGGCCCCGCACGGCGACGGTCACTTTTGCGTCGTGGCCGTAGAAACACACGTCGGTCACCGTGCCCCGCACCACCCCCGCGGCGTCCGCGTCGGTCAGTCGCAACTGCTCGGGACGGAGTACCACCGTGCCGGTGCGCCGCCCGTTCGGTGGTGAGGCCAACGCCACGGTGCCGAGCGGTGTGGTCGCCGTGGAGCCGCTGCTGGCGACCGTCCCCCGGAGGAGTACCGCGTCGCCCACGAAACCGGCGACCCAGGGATCCGCGGGGCGCCGGTAGAGCTCCTGTGGGGTGTCGCACTGGACGATCCGGCCCTCCCGTACGACGGCCACGAGGTCGGCGGTGGAGAGCGCCTCCTGCTGGTCGTGGGTGACCAGCAGCGCCGTGGCCCCGGTTGCCCGCAGGGCGGCGCGTACGTCCGCCCGCACTCCGGTGCGCAGGGCGCTGTCGAGGGCGTTGAAGGGTTCGTCGAGCAGGACGAGTGCGGGGCGGGGGGCGAGCGCCCTGGCCAGGGCGATGCGCTGCTGCTGTCCTCCGGACAGCTCGTGCGGCATGCGGTCGCCGTACCCGGCGAGCCCGACCAGGTCGAGCATCTCCTCCGTACGGCGGCGCCGCTCCCCGCGGTCGAGCCCGGTCAGGCCGAAGGCCACATTGCGGGCCACGCTCAGATGCGGGAAGAGCGCACCCTCCTGCGGGACGATCCCGACGCGGCGCCGCTCCGGGGGCAGATGGACGCCGGGGCCGGCCAGGGTGCGTCCGCCGACGATGACCGTGCCCGCGTCGGCGCGCAGGAACCCCGCGACGATGCGCAGCAGGGTGGTCTTGCCGCAGCCGGAGGGCCCGAGCACGGCGGCCAGCGAACCGCCCGGCACCGCGAGGTCCAGCCCTTGGAGGACGGGGGCTTCCGGGCCGTAGGACTTGGCCAGTTGCGCGATGTGGACGTCGTTCATGTGCGGTGCCTGCCCAGGAGGTAGGAGGGGACGGCGGCGAGCAGGATCAGCGCGGCGGCATAGGGGGCGGCGGCCGCGAAGGATCCGGTTCCCGTCTCGGTCCACAGGCGGGTGGCGAGCGTGTCCATGCCCGTGGGGCGCAGCAGAAGAGTGGCGGGCAGTTCCTTCATGCAGACGACGAAGGTGAGGGCGGCACCGGCCGCCACCCCTGGTGCGGCCAGCGGCACGGTCACCTCGCGCAGGACCCGCAGCGGTGACCTGCCGAGCGAGCGGGCCACGTCCTCCAGCACGGGCGGTGCCTGCAGGACGGCGGCCCGGGTGGCGGCCACCGCGACCGGCAGGAAGAGGACGGCGTACGCGCAGACCAGCAGCGGGAGTTGCTGGTAGAGCGGATAGGCGTAGCGGACCGCGAAGAAGACCAGGGAGAGCGCGACCGTGATGCCGGGCAGCGCGTGCCCCGCGTAGGCGGCCTGCTCCAGCAGCCGGGCGCCGCGCCCCCGGTGGCGTGCGGCGATGACTCCGACGGGCAGCGCGAGCAGTGTGGTGAGGGCGGCTCCGGCGGCGGCGACGCCGAACGTGGCCCGGGCGGCCTGGCCGAGAGCGCCGAGGTCCCAGGCCGCGGAGGAGCCGACGGTCAGCCAGTAGCCGAGGGTGCCGAGCGGGAGGGCGACGGCGGCGGCCGCCACCGTCGCGCACCAGGCGAGGGCGGGGATCCGCCAGCGTCCCAGCGGTACCGGGGCGGCGGGACGTGCCGTTCCGCCGCCGGTCCTCGCGTGTCCCGCGCGGCCCCGGGTGCGGGCCTCGGCGGCGACCAGCGCCACCGTCATCACCACCAGCACGACGCTGAGGGCGGCGGCCGGGGTGCGGTCGAAGGAGGCGCGGTAGGAGGTGTGGATGGCCCGGGTGAACGTGTCGTAGCGCATCAGCGAGACGGCGCCGAAGTCGGAGAGCACGTACAGCGCGACGAGCAGGGCCCCGCCGGCGGCGGCCGGGCGGAGCTGGGGGAGGGTGACCCGGAGGAAGGTGCGCAGGTGGCCGTGGCCGAGGGAGTGGGCGGCCTCCTCCTGTGCCGGGTCGATGCCGCGCAGCGCGGCGGCGACCGGTAGATGGACGTACGGAAAGCTCACCAGGGTCAGCGCGAGCGCGGCCCCGAGGAATCCCGAGGTCTCGGGTACGGCGGCGAGCCAGGTGAAGGCGGCGACATAGCTGGGCACGGCGAGCGGCAGGGTGGCCAGCACCGACCAGGCGCGGGCCCCCGGCAGGGCGGTGCGCACGGTCAGCCAGGCCAGCGAGATGCCCAGGACCAGGCAGGCCACCACGACGACCGCCGTCAGGCCGAGGCTGCGGCCGACGAGTTGGAGGGTGCGTTCGTCGGCGACGACATCCCAGGCGTAGCCCGGACCCCGTTCGAGGGCGCGGACGGCGAGGTAGCCGAGCGGCAGCAGGGCGAACAGGGCGGCGACGCAGGCGGGGACGAGCAGGACGAGCGGTGGCCGGCGGCCGGAGCCGGCGCGGTTCCCGCGGGTGGTGCGGACGCGTCGGCGCCCTGCCGGAGCGGGTGCTTCGGCAGGGCGTGGCGCGGATCGGGCTGTGGTCACGTTGCGCTCACGGTTTCCGTCGGGACCCCGGTCCTCAGACCAGCCCGACGTCCTGGAGCATGGCCAGTGTCTCCTGGAGTGACTCCAGCTTGCCGAGGTCGATGTCGGGGGCGTTGAGTGAGTCGAACGGCGGCAGGCCCTCGACGCTGCTGGTGACACCCGCGGCCAGCGGGTACTCCTTCGTCTTGTCGGCGAAGTAGGTCTGCGCCTCCTCGGACAGCAGGTAGTCGACGGCCTTCTGGGCGGTCGCGGTCTGGCCGCCGTCCTTCAGGATGCCGACGCCGGCCACGTTGATCAGCGCGCCGGGGTCCTTGCCGGGCAGGAAGTGGAGCTTGGCGTCGACCTTGTCCTCGCCCTTCTCGGCGACCCGCTCGTACCAGTAGTAGTGGTTGACCAGACCGAGGGAGACCTCGCCGGACTCGACGGCGTCCAGGGTGGCGAGGTTGTGGGCGTACGTCTTGCCGTTGGCCTTCAGGTCCTTGAGCCACTCGCGGGTGGCGTCGTCGCCGTCCAGCACACGCATGCCGGTGACGAAGGCCTGGAAGGAGGCGTTGGTGGGCGCGAAGCCGACCTTGCCCTTCCACTCGGGCTTCACCACGTCGTGGACGCTGTCCGGGACCTCGTCCTCGGCGACCTGGTCCGGGTTGTACGCGATGACGCGCACGCGACCCGACAGCCCCACCCAGTCGCCGGCGCCGCCGCGGTAGGCCGGGTTCACCTCGTCGAGACTCGACTGCGGCAGCTTCGCCAGCATGCCCTCCTTGGAGAGGGCGCCGAGCGCGCCCGCGTCCTGCGAGAAGAACAGCCCGGCCTTGGTGCGGTCGCCCTCCTCCAGGATCTGCGCGGCCAGTTCGGCGCTGTCGCCGTACCGCACCTCGACCTTGCTGCCCACGGCCTTCTCCAGCTTGTCCAGGATCGGCTTGACCAGCTTCTCGTTGCGCCCGGAGTAGATGACGAGGGCCGAGTCGCCGCCGTCCGCGGAGCCGCCCTTGTCGTTGTCGGAGCCGCAGGCGGCGAGGGCGGGGAGAAGCAGGCCGGCCGTGACGAGCGCGGTGATCCGGCGAGCCGAGGGGCGTCGCATGAGGTGTGCCTTCCTGCGTGGCCCGCCGATACGCCGCGGGTCGCGTCGTCGGTCAGCGAGCGGCGGAACGAAGCTTTTCAGCCAACTGTGAACATGCTATGAATAAGGTAAAGCTTGCCTAACCGTCAAGGGACCTGTGCTAATTGCGGACGTGCCGCAGAAAGGTCGCACGCCCGTGATAGACCCTTTCGTGGCCTTTTCGCCCCCGTCCGCCGTCCCGAAGACGCGCACCACGGTGCCCTTCCCACGACCACCCGTACGGCGGCACGGTGTGCCGCTCGCACGGGACCTCGCGTCGTACGGCGACCGCACCGCACTCATCACGCCACAGGGCGAGGTCAGCTACCGCGCACTCGCCGAACGGGTCGCCGCCACCGCCGAACGCCTCGGCCCCGCACGCCGCCTGGTCCTGCTGGCCGGGGCGAACCGCGCCGACGCCCTGGTCGTCCACCTCGCGGCCCTCTCGGCCGGCCACCCCGTCCTGCTCGTCCCCGGCGACAGCGCCGGCACCATCGACGCCCTGAGCGCCGCGTACGACCCGGATGTGGTCGCGCGGCCGGACGGCCACGGCACCTGGACGCTGGACGAACGGCGGCCCCAGAGCAGCGCCCACACCCTGCACCCGGACCTGGCGCTGCTGCTCAGCACCTCCGGTTCGACGGGCTCGCCCAAGCTGGTCCGGCTCTCCGCCGAGAACCTCCAGGCCAACGCCGAGTCCATCGCCACGTACCTCGGCATCCGCGACACCGACCGCGCTGCCACGACCCTGCCCCCGCACTACTGCTACGGCCTGTCCGTCATCCACAGCCATCTGCTGCGCGGCGCCGGACTGATCCTCACCGAACGGTCGGTGGCCGACGCCGACTTCTGGGAGGAGTTCCGCGCCGCCCGCGGCACCTCGCTCGCCGGGGTGCCGTACACCTTCGACCTCCTCGACCGGGTCGGCTTCGAGCGCATGCGCCTGCCCCACCTGCGGTACGTCACCCAGGCCGGGGGCCGCCTGGCGCCCGAACGGGTCGCCCACTACGCCGAGTCGGGTCGCCGCGCGGGCTGGGAACTGTTCGTGATGTACGGGCAGACCGAGGCGACGGCCCGCATGGCGTATCTGCCTCCGGCCCTCGCCGCCGAGCGCCCGCAGGCCGTCGGAGTGCCGATCCCCGGAGGCTCCTTCCGGATCGGACCGGTGGACGGCATCGACGAGCCGGACACCGGCGAACTGGTCTACTCGGGCCCGAACGTCATGCTCGGCTACGCCGAGAGCGCGGCGGACCTCGCACGGGGACGGACCGTCGAGGAACTGCACACCGGAGACATCGCCCGCCGGGCCCCCGACGGGTTGTACGAGATCGTGGGGCGCCGCAGCCGGTTCGCCAAGATCCTGGGACTGCGGATAGACCCGCAGCGCGTCGAGGCGATCCTGGGGGAGCACGGCATACGCGCGTCCTGCGCAGGCGACGACGACGCGCTGGCCGTGCTCGCGATCCGCGCCGAGGGCGTCGACGCGGCACGCATCCGGCGTCTGGTGGCGGACAGTTGTGGTCTGCCGCCCCGCGCGATTCACGCACGGACGGTCCCCGAGCTCCCGCGGCTCGCCTCGGGCAAGCCCGACTACGAGGCCGTACGGCGACTGGCGCGCGAGTCGCAGGCGCCGACCCGACCCGGCACGTCCACCGACGACCTCCGCACCCTCTACGCCGAGATCCTCGACCGCACCGACGTCACCGAGGACAGCAGCTTCGTCAGCCTGGGCGGCGACTCACTCTCCTACGTCGAGATGTCCCTGCGGCTCGAGCAGGCGCTGGGCGTGCTCCCCACCGACTGGCACACCACACCGATCCGGGAGCTGCACGCCCTTGACGCGACGCGGCGCCCGGCCGGGGGCCCCGGCCGAAAGCGAGGGCTGCGACGCACCCTGGACACCGGAATAGCCCTGCGCGCGATCGGCATCGTCCTGATCGTGGGTTCGCACATCCCCGTGTTCGCCGTCCAGGGCGGCGCCCACGTACTTCTCGGTGTCGCCGGCTTCAACTTCGCCCGCTTCCACCTCACCGGACACGAACGTCGGGACCGCCTGCGCAGGCTGTGGCGCAGCATCGCGCGCATCGCCGTACCGAGCATCGTGTGGATCACCCTCGTGCTGCTGCTGACCCGCGAATACGACCTGGCCAACATCGTGCTGGCCAACAGCCTCTTCGCACAGGACAACTCGGACCCGGAGTGGCGGTACTGGTTCGTCGAGGCACTGGTCTACTTCCTGACCGGCCTCGCGGTGCTGCTGGCGGTCCCGCTGCTCGACCGCGCGGAGCGGCGCAGCCCGTTCGGCTTCGCCCTGGTGTTGGTCGCCGTGGGACTGGTCGGGCGCTACGACCCCTGGGGCCTGGCACACATCCGTCACCACCTGAGCCCCACCGTCGTCTTCTTCCTGTTCGCACTGGGCTGGGCGGCGGCGCGCGCCCGCACGACGGCGCACCGGCTGCTGTTGACCGCCGTCCTGCTGATCACCGTGCCGGGCCTGTTCCCCGGCGGCCAGCCCCTACGGACCTCGATCGTCGTGGGCGGCCTGTTGTTGGTGCTGTGGATCCCGACCCTGCCCAGCATGGACCCGCTCAACCGGCTCGCGGGCATCCTGGCGGGCAGCTCGCTGTACATCTACCTGACGCACTTCCATGTCTATCCCTACCTGCGGGACGACTCCCCGGTTCTGGCTCTGCTGGTCTCCCTGGCGTTCGGCGTGACGTACGGGGCAGCGGCCACACGTCTGACCCGCAGACTGTTGTGACGGGTGCGCCGGCTGCGCTGCGCGTGAGGACTGAACGAGGAACCGATCTTTCCCCCGCGGTGTCTGGGCAGGCATGGCCGGCTTTCTGTTCCTGACTCTGACCTTTGCGCCGTTCCTGGCGCCCTGTGTGTCCGTGATCGCCGTCGCGGCGCTCGCCCGGCGGGCCTGCACGCGGCTACCGGGCAGCGGGTGGCACCTGCCGAGCGCCACGACGTGCGCGCTGGTCGCGGTCATGGCGGGCGCGGCGGCGTTCGGCGCGTACGCGTGGGGTCTGATGTCGGGGTTCTACATCCTGGACCCGGACCAACTGTGTGCGGCGCGGGGCCTGCAGGGCGATCACATCGTGACGCGGGAGACGCTGCCGGTCAGTGCGCAGTGCGTCACGTCGGAGGGCGTGGGAAGCGAGCTGGTGCCGGGCTGGGTGAATCCCGTGATCTTCATCGGGCTCACACTGTTCGTGCTCGCCCTCGCGACGGGAAGCCTCGCAGGAGTGCGCCGACGCCTTTCCGTGGGGTAAGGCGTGCGAGGTCGCCCGGGGCGCGGCAGCGGAGGGCGGGCGGCCATCCGGAACCAGCAGCTACCTGCGCTGGGAACTCGGCCGCGTCAAAAGTGCACTTGGCGAGCTCGCCGGCCTCTGGAACGAGCAGGACCAGCGGCGGCGGGAGCCGGCTCGGAGCGACTCCCCAGCGGATCCTTCAGCCCACCTGCCGGCCGATGTCGATCACGAGTTGCCGGTGTGTGCGGGCCATGTCGGTCAGATCGTTGCGCAGCTCGGACAGCCATTCCGGTTCGTGCCGGGCGGGTTCGCCCAGCGCCCGGGTGATGCGTACGAGAGAAGCCGCGGCATGCAGGCCGGCGAACAGCGGCAGGCGCCCCACCTCCTCGTCGTCGATCGGGCGCACGCTACGGTATCCATCGAGAAAGGCGTCGAACCGCGCCCGGTGCCCGGTCGCGGGCCGGCCGGTGTGGTCGGTCAGGTCGCGTACCGCATAGGCGATATCGGCGGCGTACCAGGAGAGGGCGGCCTCGTCGAAGTCGTAGGCGGTCGGCCGGCCGTCTTCCCAGGCCATGTTGTCCAGTTCGAAGTCGCCGTGCACTACGCCCCAGCGGTCCTGGCAACGTGGCAAGTCGCTCATCATGGCGGTGAGCCTCGCCGTCGCCTCGGCCAACGCGGTGTCGTCGGGGAACAGTTCGCCGATCTCCGGAAGTTCGCCGAAGGATTCGGGCAGCCCGGCATCAAGTCCGGCGGCATCGCGGTGAAGACGTGCCAATGCCTGCCCCCAGTGCAAGGCTTGTGATGCGGTGAGTTCGCTGACGTCGATTTCCTCGCCGGGCGCCGGATCGACCACCATGGCGTGCATGGCGCCGAGCCCGGTCGCCACGGTCATGGTCAGGGCCCCGCACTCGGCGGCGACCGGCCGCACCACCGCCGAGCCGCTGTCGCTGAGCCGTGCCATCAGCTCGGCCACCGCGGTCAGGGGCTTCGGCCCACGATACGAGCCGGGCACGAACCGCAGATAGCGCCGTCGGCCGTTGTCCGGGAGCACGAACACATGCGAGGCGCTGGAGCGCCACCACCTGGCAGTGCCGGCCGGGTAACCCCACCGGGCGGCGACCTGGTCGGCGATCGGGCTGTCCCATGCTTCGGACACGGTCCGCTTCAGTCGATCGATCTCAGTCAAGGGCATCATCGCGAGTCAGCCTTGATCATGCAGCCGACAGCCACAAGCCGATTTCGGCACCGGCCGGGCCAGGTGCCATCTGTCCGCGCCAGTACGACCACGCCGCTGTGCGCGCCTGCATCGGCCCTGGTCGACGGTTACTTCGCAGGTCGGGGCAGTTCCTTGGCGCGCGGCGTGGCCGACCGGAGGGATGTCCGGCTGGGACGGCTATCCGGTCGCCGAATGGCTCAGTATGCAATTCCGCGCCCCCGCTGTGGTGGACAACGACGCCAACCTGATGGCCCTCGGCGAGGCCTGCCAGGACCAGGTCGACACCCCGCTGCTGTGCATCAAGATCGCCACGGGTGTCGAGCCGGAACCGTCACCGCGGTCGGCGAGGTGTTCCGCGGCGCCGACGGAGCCGTCGGCGACATCGGCCCATCCGGGCCGTCGGCGGCGGTGACGCCCTGTGCGGCTGCGGCAACGTCGGCTGGGTGAGCGCGCTCGCAAGTACACCGCCCGTACCTCGGCCACCCCTGTCTCGACCGATGGCGCGGCCGGGAGGCCGAGTTGGCCGGCGACTCCCAGGCCCGTCAGGCATACCAGAACGACGTGGCACGAGCGGCGATTCCACCCCTGCCGACCCGGGCGGGCGAGGCCGTCGACCTCATCACCGACCTTCCTTCCGCGGCCGTCCTCGTCACCACGCCGGCTGCCCAAGCCGACGATGCGCTGACCTGGGCCGGAAGGCGACGACCGAACAACCGGCCACCAGCCCACGGCTGACGCCGTCGAGCCGAGAGCGGTCACCCTGGCGTCTTGTGCAACCAAGGCGGGGTCCCGGTTGTCATCAACTCAACTCCGTGAAAGGGGGAGCGGATGGGGGCTGTGCGGATCCTTCTGCCACTGCCTCGGATGCTGGCACGGGCCGGCGTCGGGGTGGGTGGGCCGGTGCTCGGGGCCGCGTTGCTGCGGTGCCTCACTCCGGGGCTGTTCCTGGCATGGCAACGGCCGCCGGCGCGACGGCTCGCACGGAGTGAGGAGGCTGTCACGGTGTACCGCGCTCTCGTCCTTCGTGGAGGCCCTCGCCGGCGCAACTGTGACGGCCTGGCGCGTGCCCTGGTGCAGTACGCCGACGCGCTGTGTCCGAGCGACCGGAACGGGGACGCGCTCGCCGCGGCCGACGAGTCCCTGGCCGTCGTCGGCGCCCGGATGACCCAGACGCAGACCGCCTACGCCCTGCGCGTGCGTACGTTGGTCCTGGCAGAGTTGGGCCGACTCGACGAGGCTCTGGAGACGGCCTGGCAGTGCGTGGAGGCCTACCGGGATGCAGTGCCCAGGGGCAGGGACAAGTCACTGGGAAGTTTCGTCGGCGCGCTGCGTATTCGTGTGGGGATCACCACGAGCGCTCGGTGCCCGGCGGGCGTTGGACGGGCTGGACGTTGCTGCCCGGGCCGGCGCCGCGGTCCATGGCGGTGGTGCGGTAGCCGACGTTCATACAGGCTTGCGTGCGCGCGGGTTGGCGGCGGTGCCAGGACGGTCAGCAGCAGACCGAGCGTGTCGCACCCCAGATGGCTGATCCGTTTGCCCGCGTCTGTGCCCTGGTCATTCAGGGGCACGTTGGCAGAGGTCTTGATGGTGGGGAGTCCCGTACGGGGGCCGAGGGTTCGCTGTCGCGTCCCGCAGCCTCGCGAAGGACGACGTAGCCGGAGGCTTTCAGCTGGGTCGCACCTTCGAGGGCATGCAACGGTCAGCGATTGTCAGTGGCGGGTGCGAGCCTGAAGGGCATGGATGAGCTGGAGTTCATGCGCGGCCGCGTCTATGGTGCCGACCATGACGATGCCGGGCCCCGGTCCGGCCACGTGTACGTGGAACTGGTTGGCGGGCCGCTGGACGGTCTGCTGCTGGACATCACGGGCAGGCCCGAGAGCGAGTTGCGCGGGGGCGTGGCGCTGGCGACGGAGATAGGTGCCTGCGGGCCGGGCGGCCGCGCCCTGTACGCCCCTCGTGCTGCGGACGGCCGACACTTCGACTGGCGCGGCGACATGCCTTGATCATGCCGGTCCAGCACATGCTCGGGGTCGGGCAGGGGCGAGGGCCCGAAGCCGGGCGATCGTCGCGATGCTGTACCAACGCGCGCCCGCCGGCCAGGTCACGCGCCGACCTGGGACTGCTCTCGGGTCGGCCGCCTCCTGCTATTGAGGGCAGCCGCCGGAGCATTGGATGGTGATCGTGCCGTCCCGATGGTCGACTGCGGTGTGGGTGGTGGCGGGCTGGCGGCCGGCTTCCCAAGGCATGGGCGCTGCCGCAGCGAGGGGGGCGAGGCCGCCGGCGGCTGCCGCGGGTACCGGCCGACTGCCCTGTTGCGACCGGCCTGGACGTTGATTTTCCGTCGCACACCGGGAGTTCAACCTGACACGACCGAACAGGCGTCAGCGTCACGCGGTCAGGTCGCGGGAGTCGACGTCCTCCATGAAGCTCAGCATCCGGGCGTTGAGCAGGTCGGGGTGGTCGATCGCAGGGCCGTGGCCGGTGTCGGCGAAGATCTCGGCGCGGGCGCCGGGGATCAGGCGCGGCACGCGCTCCTGTTGCCGCTTCGGGTGCACGAGCAGGCTTCGCTTGCCAAGGACGAGGTAGAGCGGGGTGCGGATGGCGCCCAGTTCGTCTTCCGTCAGAGGCAGCGGCGCGGGGCGGCGTATCCGGAAGGCCCGACGGCTCGCCTGGATCCATGCGCGCAACTCAGGAACGACGAGCACCGGCTGTTCCAGCCAGGATGCGAGACGCGGGCGCAGCGCCTTGGGGGCGAAGGTCGCGAAGAGGCTGACGAAGATCCAGACGAAGAAGCGCAGGCCCACCTTCTCCAAGCCGCCGGGGTCGAGCAGGGTGACCGAGGCGAGCCTTTCGGGCTTGCGGTGCGACTGGTTGAGCGCCAGCCAGCCGCCGTAGGAGGAACCGACGAGATGCACTCGGTCGAGGGCGAGGGCGTCGAGCGCCTCGTCGAGCCACTGAGCCGCGCGCTCCGGCTGCCACATCGGTTCGCGCTGGACGCTGCGGCCGGGGTCGCCCGGGGTGTCGAGCGCGTACACGGGGCGTTCGGCACTGAGACCGGGAGTGTTGGGGTACCACTGGGCGGAGCAGCCTCCGGCGCCGTGGATCAGGACGATCGGCGTACGGGATTCACCGGCGGGGTCCGCGGGGCCGTAGCGGTAGACGTGTGTGGTGCCGAAGCTCGTCTCCACGTCCGTCTCGAAGCGGGCGGGCTCGCCCATTGCGTAGAGGGCGTCGCAGGCGGCGAAGTAGCGGTCGCGGAACGTGTCGTTGACGTAGCGGCCGACGTCGCGTCGCGGGCGGCTTCGGGTCGTGTTCTCGGGCACGGAGGCACCTCCGGGGAGATCCGTTCTTCGTGATACGACCGTACCATGGTGCTGATACGGCGGTACCATAAAGAGGTTCGCAGGGGCCGGACGCGAATCACCACCGACGGGCGGAGACATCCCATGCCGAAACGCGTGGACCACGAGGAACGGCGCACGCAGATCGCTGAGGCGCTCATCCGGGTCGCCGGACGGCGCGGACTGCACGCGGTTGGTATGCGCGACGTGGCAGTCGAGGCCGGAGTGTCACTCCGGCTCGTGCAGTACTACTTCCAGACGAAGGAGAAGCTGCTCTTCTATGGGCTGCAGCACCTGACGGACCGGTTCACTGCGCGGGTGGGTGCCCGCCTCGGCGCCGCCGGTCGGGATCCGGGCCTGCGCGCGACCATCGAGGCGGTGCTCCTGGCCTCTCTCCCGACCGACGAGGAGAGCCGCACCTTCCACCTCCTCTACAGCTCGTACGCGATCCTGTCCGTGACCGATGACGCGCTCGCCGCCCAACCCTTCATCGACAATCCCGACGCCGCCGAGGACACCATCACCAGCCTGCTCCAGCAAGCCCAGGACGCCGGTCTGGCGGGCCGCGACATCGACGCGCGCACGGAGGCGATCAGCCTCCTCGCCATGACGGCAGCCATGGGGACCAGCATCCTCGTAGGCCAGCGCGGGCCGAAGTCGGCCGTCGCGGTCCTCCACCATCACCTGGACCGCATCTTCGCGACCACCTGACGCCCCCGGCCACCCCATGACGGCCCCACAGCAAATCCTCCACCGACCGACGGCACCCCGCGCCAGCATGAAGCACCAGCTCGGCATCTCGCGCCAGGCGGTCTCCCAGCACCTCGCCGTGCTGGAGGCCGCCGGGCTCGTCGAGAACAGGCGGGAGGGCCGCTACAAGTTCCACGACCTGAACACGGCCCCGCTGCGGCAGATCGCCGAGCGGTGGCTCGTGCCCGACACGTCCGGACCGAAGGAGAGCACCCCATGAAGATCCATCTGACCAGCGTCTTCGTTGACGACCAGGCCAAGGCCGAGCACTTCTGCACCGAGATCCTCGGCTTCGTGAAGAAGTACGACGTCCCCGTCGGCGAGACGGACCGGTGGCTGACCGTCGTCTCGCCCGACGAGCCCGACGGCACCGAACTCCTCCTCGAGCCCGCCGGCCACCCGGCCGTCAAGCCCTACCGCGACGCGCTCGTCAACGACGGCATCCCACTCGCCCAGTTCGCCGTCGACGACGTGAAGGCGGAGTACCAGCGCCTGCGCGGCCTCGGCGTCCGCTTCACGCAGGAGCCCTTGGAGATGGGCCCCGTCACCACCGCCGTCTTCGACGACACCTGCGGCAACCTGATCCAGATCGCGACCAAGCCGCAGTAGGCGGTCGGTCGGGTACGGAGTTCGGGCGCGCCGGCGACTGGACCGCGCCCGGGACTCACGTCCGGTCCGAGATCCGTGTCACGCATGCCGACCCGAACCGACCGGGCTCTCCGCCGCCTTCGCGGGTTCGCCGGTCGCCGTCCGCCACAGCGCCGCCGACAGCCACATCAGGATGACGCCGACCAGGACGTGCAGCGCGATGGTCAGCAGGGAGTCGGGCAGCGAGGTCAGGAACGCGAACAGCGGGAGGACGGTGGCGTATCCCCCCGACGGGACCCTCGGCAGGATCCGGGCGCGGACCATGGCAGCCCCGAACAGGGCGCAGCCCACGGCGAAGACGGTCGCGGAGCCGATCAGTGCGGGGATCGTGGGTCCGGTGAGGGTCTCCTCGATCAGGGCGTCGTCGAAGTAGAAGAGCACCAGGTTCGAGGCGAACGCGGCCCCGCCGAACAGACCGAGCCCGACGAGGTTCACGGCGTGACCGATCTCCCCGAGGCGCCCGGCGGCCGGCCCCTGGCGCAGGTGCAGAGCGGCGAGCAGCGGCAGGGCGAGCGCGGGGGAGAGGGCGAACGGCACGCTGGTCGCGGAGGTCTCCCCGGTGAACGCCTCGACCAGCGCGGGCAGGGAGATCAGAAGACCGGACAGCAGGCCGCACAGGGCGCCGGCACGGAACGTGGACGAGGACATGAGCCGCTCCAGAGGGATGAGGCTGGCCACGGCAGTGGGCCAGGAGCGCCACCGTAGGGAGCGGCCGACAAGCCAGGGGAGATGAAGGACGACGGGTTTCGAAGGCCGTAAGTCACGGTCCTGCGGCGCGTGTTGTGCCGTTCGGCAGGTGCCGTCCGTCCCGAACCGGCCTGAGTTTCCCCGCGGGTGTCCCTCCGCCCTGATGCCCGGCCTACGCTGACGGCGACGGGTGAGAGGGGTGCGCATGGCGGCGTATGTGCCCGTGCGGTGGGTGGCACCGCTGCTGTACGGCGCGGTGCTCATCGGCAGTCTGTACTACGCGGTGGCAGGTCTGGGCGACGGCCCAGGGCCCCAGGTCTGGCGGATGCCGGCCTTCGTCGCCGTGATCGGAGCGCTGTTCGCCCTGGAAGCGGTCGGGCACCGGCGGTCCGCGGCCCGGGTGCCGCTGCTGCTGGCGCGCTGCGGGCTGATCGGCGCGGTGGTGTTCCTCGACGTCTCGGGGCTGTCCCAGGTGCTGTTCGTGCTGCTGCCGTTCACCGCCTACTTCGCCTTCGGGCGCACGACCGCGCTCGCGCTGAGTGCGCTCTGCCTGGCCGGGCTGCTCGTCGCGTACCTGCTGACCGCGCCCTGCTGGTATCGCGATCCGGAGCACGTGTCCGACCTGCTGATGCTCTGCGTCGGCCTGGTGCTGGCGGTCTCGATGGCCGCGGTGGCCGTCGGTGAGCAGCGTGCCCGGCGCGAACTGGAGGCGTATGCCGCCCAAGTCGCCGAACTGTCCGCCGCCACCGAGCGCAACCGGCTGGCCCGGGACATCCACGACAGCCTCGGGCACCATCTCACGGCGATGTCCGTGCAGTTGGAGATGGCCGAGGACTTCCGGGCCCTGGACCCCGACGCCGCCCAGCGGGCCCTGGCCGAGGCGAGGCGTTCGGTGCGGCTCGCGCTGGGCGACGTACGACAGTCCGTCCGCACGCTGCGCGACGAGGCGGCGCGTCCCGACCTGTCGGACGCGCTGGCCGCGCTGGCCCGGGACGGCGGCCCCCGGCCGCAGGTCACGGTTCAGGTCAGCGGCGACGAGGACGGCTACAGCACGGCCGAACTGACCGCGCTGCACCGGGCCGCACAGGAGGGCGTGACCAATGCGCGCCGTCACGCGGGGGCCTCATGGGTGAGGGTGGTGGTCCACCTGGCCGAGGACGCGGCACGGCTGGAGGTCACCGACGACGGATGCGGCTTCGCACCGGACTCGGCCGCCACCGGGTTCGGGCTGCTCGGGATGCGGGAGCGGGTGCACCTGGTGGAAGGGAGCGTGGACGTCGACAGCAGCCCGGGCACCGGAACCCGTCTTACAGTGACCGTGCCGCGCGGCAAGACGGGGCGGCCCGAGGAGAGGCGTGAGGCCTGACATGGACCAGCCGCCCGCATCGACCCCAGCCGTGCGCGTACTGGTCGTGGACGACCAGCGGCTCATCCGCGACGGCATCGCCTCCCTGCTCTCCATCCGCCCGGGCATCACCGTCGTCGGCACGGCCCCGGACGGCCGGGACGCCGTCGCGAAGACCCTGGAGCTGGGTCCGGACGTCGTCCTCATGGACGTACGGATGCCGGTGATGGACGGCGTCGAGGCGGTCGCCGTGCTGCGCGAGCGGGCGCCCCAGTGCCGGGTGGTGATGCTGACGACCTTCGACGACGAGGAGTACGTCGTCCAGGCGCTGCGGGCCGGTGCGCACGGGTACCTGCTCAAGGACCTGCCGGCCGAGGACCTCGCGCACGCGGTGCGTCTGGCGCACGCGGGTGTCACCCAGCTCGACTCGTCCGTCGCCCGGCGCCTCACCGACTCCCTGCCGCCCACCGGAACCGTCGCCGGACCTGCTGCCGGATCCGTTCCCGCGCAGGCTCCCGCCGTCGCGCTGAGTCCGCGAGAGATCGACATCCTGCGGCTCCTGGCGCATGGGCACACCAACCGGGAGATCGCCGCGCGGCTGTATCTGAGCGAGGGCACGGTCAAGAACCACGTCTCCCGGATCCTCCAGCGCCTCGCCCTGCGCGACCGCACCCAGGCCGCCCTGCGCGCCCGCGACCTCGGCCTGCTGTGAGAGGGCGCCCAAGGCCTGAACGCGTCCTAGCCGACGAGGGTTTCTTTCGGGCGGACCACGCAGAACTCGTTTCCCTCCGGATCGGCCAGCACGGTCCATGACTCGTTGCCGCTCTGCCCGACCTCCGCCCTGCGGGCGCCGAGTGCGAGGATGCGCTCGATCTCGGTCTCCCGGTCCTCCGCAGCGGACGTCAGATCGAGGTGCAGACGGTTCTTGACGACCTTACGGTCCGTCACCGGCATGAAGCAGATGCCCACCGGCGCGGTCTCGTCCGGCCCGATCACGACTTCCCGCTCCCGCTCGGACAGGATCCGCCAGCCCAGCACCTCGGCCCAGAACCGGGCCGGCGCGGGCAGGTCATGGGCGTCGATGACGATGTGATGCAACGAGACAGGCATGTCGGCCAGTGTGCCCGGTGACCACCCGGCCGGACCCTGCGCGATCCTGGACATCTCCGCCGGCGCGGCATAACGGCCGTCATCCCGCTGCCGGCCGACCAGCTCGGCCACCGTCTGCGGCGAGGCCGCGCGGGAGGCCGCCCGCCAGGCTTCGACGCCGACGCCGACGCATACCAGGCCTGGCCCTACGAACCGACAAGCTTGCCATCGCGCACAAGGCCGCACTCCACCTCACCGCCCTCTTCATCTGAGCCCGCCGATGACCGGGCCGATGCGGTGTCTACAGGCCCAGGCTTGTGGCGAAGGCCGAGAATGTGGGCGCTACGATCCGCCACTGGCAAAGCCGGGGGTTCGTCCAGAAGTCGCTGCCGACGACACGGGGATCTGACGGATCAGTGCGGTAGTCGAGTGCCAGGGCAACGTCATCACCAGGGTCGCGATTGACGGCAATGAGAACGGCCTGTTCCACGTCAAGCCAAGGCAGTGTGACCGGCGCGTCCGTCCTGCTGCCCCGCTTCTCGCGAAAGAGAGCGTAGGACGGATCGTCGGCGAACACGTCCATCGAGCGGGACTCCGACTCCATCCACTCCAGGCTCGTCAGAAAGGCAAGCGGGTCCTTGAACCACGGGATGAGCTGGGCCATCGTGGCATCGCCCGGGTGACACCAGAGTCCGCGGTCGACGAGCGATGTCAGTCGAGCGGGCAGGGCAAGTCCACGGACTCTCGAGTGCACCATGGCGCTCAGCCTCGCACGAGGCTCGCCGGCCTTGCCGCTCGCCGGACTGACTCCTACCGGGCGGAGTCCTGGATGGCTTGTATCAGCGCCTTGGTGGCGGGTGGGTCGGGCGGATCGCCGAAGGTGACGGTGTAGATCTGGCGGGGGAAGCCGGGTATCTCGGTGGTGTGGACGTCGGGCAGGCGGTGGGCTCGGAGCGCGAGTCCGGGCAGGGTGGTGACACCGATGCCGGCGGCGACGAGGGCCTGTACGACGACCATGTCGTCGCAGACGGACTCGATGCGTGGGGTGAAGCCATGGTGTCGGCAGACGGCGGTCAGCTCGCCCTGGCACTGTTCGCAACCGCCGATCCAGGCGGAGTGGCGATGGTTGGCGATGCTGTCGTCGGGGCGCCGGCTCACCAGGTAGATCGGGTCGTCGGCGACGTGGACCATGCGGAATCCATCGTCCTCCAGCGGAGCGTGCGCGTACCGGAACACGAGTGCGACGTCGATCTCGCCGTGCCGCAGCATCTGTAGCGCTTCGACGGGATGGCTGTCGATCACGCTCAGCTTGAGGCCCGGATACGCCTCGGTCAGCGTGGCGGCTGCCTTCGGCACGATCGTGCTCAGTACGGACGCGTTGGCGGCGAGGCGAACCCGCCCCGTCCGCAGACCGACCTGCGCGGCCAGCTCGTTGGTTGCCGCGTCCACCCGTCCCATGATCTCGGTGGCCCGGTTGGCCAGCAGCTCGCCCTCCGGGGCCAGGCGGATCCCACGACCCACCCGCTGGACGAGCTTGACTCCGGTGGCC
Source organism: Streptomyces sp. a15 (assembly GCF_059026085.1). Lineage (NCBI taxonomy): Bacteria > Bacillati > Actinomycetota > Actinomycetes > Kitasatosporales > Streptomycetaceae > Streptomyces > Streptomyces sp. A15. The sequence continues at coordinate 19,138 of NZ_JBWLKM010000101.1, forward strand.
GCTTCCATACGCGACAGGTGATGACTCACCGACGGCTGCGAGTAGTGCAGCTCCCTCGCCGCTTCGGTCACGGACCCGTGTCGCGCCACCGCGGCCAGCACCTTGAGATGGACCAGGTTCAGCACAGATCAAGGACATCTATGTGCTCTTCGGGGGATTGGCATTAGACGTCATCTACGGATCGGTCCATGCTCTTTTGGTGAGGGTGCCGGGCGGGGTGCCGAGCCGACTGAGGAGGCACGATGAGCAAGCTCAGGTGTCACATCTCGATCTCGCTGGACGGTTACGTCGCCGGCCCGAACCAGAGTGAGGAGAACCCGCTCGGCGAGGGCGGCGAGCGGCTCCACGACTGGGTGGTTCCGCTGGCCGCCTGGCGCCGATCCCACGGCGAGCAGGGGGGCGAGGTGAACCCGAGCACGCCGGTGTTCGAGGAGGCGCTCGCGAACATCGGCGCCGGGGTGATGGGCAGGAACATGTTCGGCCCCGTCCGCGGTGGTGCCTGGGGCGACGAGCAGTGGACGGGCTGGTGGGGTGACAACCCGCCCTACCACTACCCCGTGTTCATCCTCACCCATCACTCACGTGGCCCGGTGGAGATGGAGGGAGGTACCACGTTCCACTTCGTCACCGACGGAATCGAGTCCGCGCTCGAGCAGGCGAAGAAGGCCGCCGGCGGCAAGGACGTCATGCTGTGGGGCGGCGGCCAGGTCGCTCAGCAGTATCTGGCAGCGGGACTGCTGGACGAGCTCGAACTGCACGTCGTTCCGGTGTTGCTCGGTGGCGGATCACGCCTCCTCGACAACCTCGGGAACGCGAATGTGCGACTCGAGCAGGTCCGGGCCGTCGAGGCGCCCGGCGTCACCCACCTCAAGTACCGGGTCTTGCCGGGTTCTCCATCCTGACCAGGTCGCGGGCCACGGATTCGAGGTCTATGGGGCCGTCGGCCTCGGGCAGGCATCCACAGGGGCACGCCGTAGTGGCTGAAGACGGGGAAGGTCAGGCCGCGCGCTGGTTGCCGTTGAAGGCGCGCTGCGGTTCGCCGATCAGGACGAAGCCGTCGGACTTCTGCCCGGAGGAGCTGCGGAACCTGCTGGAGATCACCGACCGAATCGCGGCCACCGGCGATCCGCCGGCCTGGCGGCGAGCCGGAGCGGGCCTTAGCCTCCACCCTGTGCCACCGCCTGCAGACGGGCGTCCGGCCCGGTGTCTGGCCGGCATCCAGCGGCGACGGAACGTACGAGGCGGCATTGCTGTCGGCCACGGCTCCCTGGCCATCTTCCTGGGGAAGTGGCGGAGTGAGTGCTCACTCCCCGGTCGACGAGGTACATCACGTACACGGTGGCCGTGTGGGCCAGGTGATCCAGGGCACTCGCAAGGGCGTGAGACCAGACGTCTAGACGAAGAGACCGCGCAGGCAATGGATCATCCTTTCTCACTCTCCGGTAACGTCGCGGTATGAGCCATCCGCATCCAGAGCTGCAAGCCGCCCCGCCACTGCCCGACGGAGGTCTGCGGGTCGTCGCCCTCGGCGGCCTCGGTGAGATCGGCCGCAACATGACCGTCTTCGAGCACGCCGGCAAGCTGCTCATCGTCGACTGCGGCGTACTGTTCCCCGAGGAGACCCAGCCCGGCGTGGATGTGATCCTGCCGGACTTCACCTCGATCCGGGATCGCCTCGACGACATCGTGGCCGTGGTGCTCACCCACGGCCACGAGGACCACATCGGGGGCGTGCCGTATCTGTTGCGCGAGCGTCGGGACATTCCTGTCGTCGGCTCGAAGCTGACGCTGGCGTTCCTGGAGGCCAAGCTCAAGGAGCACGGCATCCGGCCCCGAACGGTGCGGGTGCGTGAGGGCGACCGGCGCGCGTTCGGGCCCTTCGACTGCGAGTTCGTCGCGGTCAACCACTCCATCCCGGACGCTCTGGCGGTCGCGATCCGTACCAGCGCCGGGATGGTCCTGCACACCGGCGACTTCAAGATGGACCAGTTTCCGCTGGACGACCGCATCACCGACCTGCGCGCCTTCGCCCGCCTCGGCGAGGAGGGCGTCGACCTGTTCCTCACCGACTCCACCAACGCCGAAGTGCCCGGCTTCACCGTCTCCGAGCGCGAGTTGAACCCCGCGATCGAGCAGGTCCTGCGCACCGCACCACGTCGGGTGATCGTCTCCAGCTTCGCCAGCCATGTGCACCGCATCCAGCAGGTCCTGGACGCCGCCCACCAGCACGGCCGAAAGGTCGCCTTCGTGGGCCGCTCCATGGTCCGCAACATGGGCATCGCCCGCGACCTGGGCTATCTGAAGGTTCCGCGCGGCCTTGTGGTCAGCATGAAGGAGCTGGAGAAGCTCCCCGACCACAAGATCACCCTGGTGTGCACGGGATCCCAGGGCGAGCCGATGGCCGCTCTGTCGCGGATGGCCAACCGCGACCACGTGATCCGGATCGGCAAGGGCGACACCGTCCTGCTCGCCAGCTCCCTGATCCCCGGCAATGAGAACGCCATCTACCGGGTGATCAACGGGCTGACCCGGTGGGGCGCCCATGTCGTCCACAAGGGCAATGCCAAGGTGCATGTCTCCGGGCACGCCAGTGCCGGTGAGCTCGTCTACTGTTACAACATCGTCAAGCCCCGCAATGTCATGCCGGTACACGGCGAATGGCGTCACCTGCGGGCCAACGCCGATCTGGCCATCCGTACCGGCGTCGATCCCGAGAACGTGGTGATCGCCGAGGACGGTGTCGTCGTCGACCTCGTCGACGGGCGCGCGTCGATCACCGGCAAGGTGCCCGCGGGCAACGTCTACGTGGACGGAATGGAAGTCGGCGGCGCCACCGAGGCCTCCCTCAAGGACCGCCTCACCCTCTCGGAGGAAGGCGTGGTCACGGTGGTGGCGATCGTCGACGCCGACACCGGCGCCCTCGCCGAGACCCCCGACTTCCTGGCCCGCGGATTCGTCCACGACGACACCACCTTCGAACCGGTCATTCCGGTGATCGAGAAGACGCTGGCCACCGCGGCCGAGGAGGGCGTCGGCGACGCGCACCAGCTCGAACAGCTCATCGCCCGCGCCGTGGCGAACTGGGCGTTCCGCACCTACCGCCGCAAGCCCCTCATCATCCCCGTCATCATCGACGCCTGACATTTCCCTGACTGCCACTTCCCTGTCCGGCCGACGGCAGGGAAGTGCACAGCGCTGAGCTCGCAGAGCAGGGCCCCGGCGTACGCATCGTCGGCATCAGAAAGGTGAACGGATGAGCGCGCGTTTCGAGGAGATCGACTGGCGCCCGACGGCGATGGGCGACATCAGTCTGCGGCGCCGACGGGACCCGGCATCGGGCGACGATGTGTACGAAGTGAAGCTCGGGGACGAGTTCTTGATGTCCAGCCTCTTCACGGCGGGCGAGATCGCCCTGACCCGGCTCGGCCTGGCGAAACTGCCGCACTCCGAACTCGACGTCGTGGTGGGCGGGCTCGGCCTCGGCTACACCGCCCAGGCCGCCCTGGGCGACCCACGTGTCCGCTCCCTGGTCGTCATCGACGCACTCGGCGAGGTCATCGACTGGCATCAGCGGCGGCTGGTCCCGCTGGGCGCCTCCCTGGCGTCGGATCCCCGCTGCCGCCTGGTCCAGGGTGACTTCTTCGCGATGGTCGAAGATGCCTGCGGTCTGGATCCCCGTGAGCCGGGCCGCCGCTTCCACGCCATCCTGCTGGACGTGGACCATTCGCCACGGCATGTGCTGCACCCACGTCACGCGACGCTCTACCAGCCCGCCGGCATGCGCGCCCTCGCCGCCCGTCTCCAGCCCGATGGCGTCTTCGCCCTCTGGTCGAACGATCCGCCGGACGAACAGTTCAACTCCGTCCTCGCAGATGTCTTCTCGGAATCGGAAGCTCACGTCGTCGACTTCAGCAACCCACTGCAAGGAGGAACCGCGGCCAACACCGTCTACGTGGCGCGGAAAGCCGCCGACGTCAACTGAGCCAGGTCTGACGCCGGTCGTCACACAGCCGCCTCGCCAGGCCGAGTCCGCTGACCGCCTTTCCCGACCTGCAGAGATCACACAGCGGCTCGGGGGCCGAGGCAACCGGCGCACCACGGGAGGGCGCGCTGGTGGGTGTGGCTGAGCGCCGTAGCCGGCCCGCAGCAGCACGGGGCCCTGACAGCATTCGGTGGCAGTGGCCCCGCGTACGGTCTGCCCATGGATGATCAGCGGTCGCCTCTGCCTCCGATAAACAGCTTCACCACCAGCAACGCGTGCGGGCGTACTCCGTATGCGCCCGCATGCGACGGAGCTGGAGATCGCACGTGAGTGGAACGCCGACGCACGAGGCGGGAGACGTACGACAGGCGTGGGGCCGCGTGACCGCGTGGCTCGAGCAGCACGACCCTGGCGTCTTCGCTTTCCTCGGCGGACCGGGGAGCTCAACGGCCATCAGCGAAGCCGAAACGCGCATGGGCCTCACATTGCCACCGGCGATGCGGCAGTGGCTTTTGGCGAACGGCCTCGATGCCGGCAGGGAACCTGATGTCCGATCGTGTCTGGTGGCGCTGGGGTGCCAGGGGGTCCTGCCCAGCGGTGGACTCCTTCTTGGTCTCACGGACATCGAGCGTGTCTACCTCCACCAGGTGGCCATGGAGGAGATGGCGCCGTCGGGAGACCCTGACTGCCCGTCCTGGCGCCGGGAGTGGGTGCCGATCTCCGCGGAAAGAGACGGCTTCTACGGGAAGTTCCTGAACACACGCACCGGGAGCGTCGGATCTTGGAGCGAAGGGTCCCTCCCCAACGACCGCGAATACACCTCACTGTTCGCCTTCTTCCACGATGTAGCGGACCAGTTGGAAGGGGTCTCCCCGGGCAACACAGGCGTGGCCGCCGGGCGTCGTATGCCCGATCGCAGTCCGGAGGACGAGGCGATACGCCTCTGGGCCCGCGCGAACGGCTACCTCGTCAATGACCACGGGCGTATCCCGAAAAGTATCCGCGATGCGTACGAAGCATCACTGTGAGCGCCGTTGATGCCGCACTCGACCGTGTGCCGGGCCTTGTAGCCGTCACGGTCAAGGTTGGAGGCCGCCCGCCGGCCGTTCCCCGGCGTCTGCGGTGGCCGACCTGATCAGTGGAGGCCTTGTCGCCCCGGACCCGCAGGGGACGGACGCGGGGCCGGGCCTGGGGACCTGGGCAACACCCTTGCCCAGCCCCCGTCGCACTGCCAGCGGCCTGCCAGCGGCGGAAGAACCCCACAGACCGTTTGCCAAGGGGCCGTATTCCGTTGGCAGGTCCCGCCACGCGGCACCGGTCCGCACCCGCCGGCGAATCCCGTCGCTAAGCTCCCCTCGCCCCTGTGCGCCTCAGCGGGCGACAAACACACAGCCCTGAAGGTCAGGGACTATCGACTGAGCAGCGGCTTGACCTCGCCATCACGAGATCGCTGACCGGACCTCCCGCGCTATCCCGTTCAACTCGATTCACCGCCCGGTGGCGTTCTCCTGCTGGGCCTGTCGTCCTGCGGCAACGACGTCGTGCATCTCCACCAGGAAGCGCCGCACTGTGGTCAGCTCCGCATCGTCGAAGGAACGCATGGCCACGACCATGCTGTTGATCAGTGGTCCGAAGAACGACCAGCCCAGGGCGACGGCCTTGTCCTCCACCGACAGCAGGACCCGGCGGCGGTCGCGGGTGTCGCGTTCGCGGCGGACGAGGCCCAGCCGCTCCAGTCGGTCGACCAGGGCGGTGGTGGAGGCCGAGTTCAGCCCCAGCCCGCTCCCGAGCCGACCTGGTGTGGCGATGACGCCCGCACGACCGGCGTCCAGCAGGTGGATCAGTGCGCGTACGTCCGTGGGATGCAGCCCGTTGTCGTCGGCGAACTCGGCGCCGAAGAGGTCGAGTTCGACCGTGATGGCCCGTAGCAGATGGACCAGCCGGAGTGCGGGGTCCTCGTCATCCATCGTTGCCTCCGCGCTATTGTCTCGATGGTCGAGAGAGTTGATGGTCGAATGATTCCACGGAGGAGCCATGGATGGTGAAGCGGCCTTCTACGCGGCGTACGACGCCGTACTGCGCCGGTGGCCGGCGGATGTCCGAAGCATGGATGTGCCCTCCGCCTACGGCACCACACGGGTCCATCTCTGCGGCCCACAGGACGGCACCGCACTCCTCCTGCTTCCCGGCGGCGGAACCACCTCGGCGGCATGGTTCGCCAACATCGAAGCCCTCAGCCGCTCCCATCGGGTGTACGCAGTCGACCTGATGGGAGACATCGGGCGCAGCGTCCACAACGGGACGCCACTGGGCGGCGCCGCAGACCTGATGACGTGGCTGGACGCGCTGTGCGAGGCGTTGCAGCTCGACGCCGCCCAGGTATGCGGCCACTCCTACGGCGCGTGGATCGCGCTGAACTACGCACTGCACGCGCCCCACCGCGTCAGCAGGCTCGCACTGCTCGATCCCCCCAACTGTTTCGCCGGCATGAGCCCTCGCTACCTGCTGCGCGCAGCCCCCATGCTTTTGAGGCGCACCGTGAAGCGTCAACGCGCCTTTCTTCTCTGGGAGTCCGGGCATACTCCCCAAGACCCCTTGTGGCGGGACTTCTTGGACACCACCGTTTCCGCCCGCCGGTCGAAGGTCGTCGCGATGCGACGGCCCAGGGCGCAGGACCTGCGGGCCTGTGCCGTCCCGACCCTGGTGCTGTTGGCCGAGCACAGCCGGGCACACGACGTGCGGGACGTCACCGCGGGCGCCCGCCGGCTCCTGCCGAACGCAGCCGTCACCGCGCTGCCGGGTGCCACCCACCACTCCATGCCGACCGAGCGGCCGACCGAACTCAACCGCCTGCTGTCAGAGTTCCTGGCCTGACCACTCGCAACAGTGCCCGACCACTGCCTGAAACGACAACGAACTCGCGAGGGGGGCGCCTGCCGGCAGGCTCGGCTTGCCTTCCCCCTCCGGGCGGCAGCGCAGTACATCGTCAGGCTCCCGGTCATGACCAACGATCTCGGCTTCACCTGCTCATGTTGCGGCGAATACCACGCAGAACTCCCGATGGGGTTCTCCACCATGGCCCCCGACGTCTGGTCCGAGAGCTTTGCGGACGACTCCGCCAGCATGCTCTCCTCCGACCAGTGCATCATCAAGGGTGAACACTTCTTCGTCAAAGGCCTGATCGAGATACCCGTGGCCGACAGCGATGAGGCGTTCTCCTGGGGTGTCTGGGTCTCCCTCAGTCGGGACAGCTTCGCGCGTGCCCTGGACATGTGGGAGACGCCCGGCCGGGAAGCCGAACCCCTCTATTTCGGTTGGCTGACCACCGAGTTGGGGCTCTACTCACCCAGCACCACCAACCTGAAGACACACGCCCACACTCGTCCCGTCGGCCGACGTCCGCTCATCGAGCTGGAGCCCACCGATCACCCCCTAGCGGTCGAACAGCGGACCGGCATCACCATGGACCGGGTCCGGGAGACCGCCGAGGCAGTCCTCCATCCCAAGCACAGCAACGCCTGACCCGGCGTCGGGCCCACCACTCAGTCAGAAGCCACAACATCGATGATCGTTCTCACGGAATGTGTGCCTGATCCGAGTCCCTGATCCGAGTTCGGGTCACACTTGGCAGTCGGACGCCACTCCACGGCTTGTCATACTTTTCATATGGAGACGCAAGCCATGGAGGACGCGCGACGTTGGCTCGCCGAGCGGGGCGTTGTCGAGGTCGGTGACGGGTGGGTCGGCGTCGAGGGGCCGGAGCGGCCCCTTACCGCGAACGAGATCGCGCACTCCTGGGCCGGTGGGCATCGGTGAACACCTTGTGCCGGAATCTGGTCACGAAGACCAAGTGGACGTGCATCACGAAAGCATAGTGACGACCAGTTCTGATCTCCTGCATTTCACCCATAACCCATTTTTGTAGGGTGATGGTCATGCAGCTCCGGTACTCCTTCAGGTTGTACCCGGACACCGGCAAGCAAAGGGCGTTGGCGAGGGCGTTCGGGTGCGCCCGGGTCGTGTTCAACGACGCGGTCCGCGCCCGTGAAGACGCCCGCAAGGCCGAGCAGCCGTTCCCCAAGGCCGCCGAGCTGTCGAAGAGGCTGATTATGACCCGCAATTTCTTCGCCTCCCTCAAGGGCACCCGCATGGGGCCCAAGACCGGCCCGCCCCGCTTCAAGTCCCGCAAGGACAAGCGGCAGTCGATCCGGTTCACCGCCAACGCCCGCTGGAACATCA
>NZ_JBWLKM010000102.1:0-26909 GCF_059026085.1 Streptomyces sp. a15
AACGCCTGGGCCATCGCCACCGTCGAGGACCTCGCCGGCTCCATCGAGTGCATGTTCTTCCCGGCGACCTACCAGCTCGTCTCGACCCAACTCGTCGAGGACGCCGTGGTGTTCGTCAAGGGACGCCTGGACAAGCGCGAGGACGTGCCCCGCCTGGTCGCAATGGAGCTCCAGGTGCCGGACCTGTCGAACGCGGGCACCAACGCGCCCGTGATCCTCACCATCCCGGCCACCCGGATCACCCCGCCGATGGTGAGCCGGCTCGGTGAGATCCTCAGCCACCACAAGGGCGAGAGCGAGGTCCGGATCAAGCTCCAGGGCCCGCGCAAGACGACCGTGCTGCGCCTCGACCGGCATCGCGTGAAGCCGGACCCGGCGCTCTTCGGCGATCTGAAGGTGCTGCTGGGCCCGTCCTGCCTGGCCGGCTGAGCGGCCGGCCGACGGGCAACTGACGTACGCGAGGGGCGCACCCGCAGCCGGGTGCGCCCCTCGGTGTGTGCCTGGGCTTCAACAGCCCGTTATGAAGATGTCAGTTGTGACCGAAGCGCTTCTGGCGCCCTTTGCGGGCCATGTCGCCGGGAGTCACCTGCGTGGCGTGCGGCTCGGTCTGCGTCTCCGTCGACGACGGCCGAGCCGCCTCCTGAGCACGCTCGGACTGCGGCTGCTTGCGTTCACGGTTCTTGTTCTTGGCCACGGTGATCTACCTCCTGCGGGGGATCTAGGGACCAGGGCCGGGATCAGATTCACATAGGCTGACGAAGAGCGCATGTCGGATAATTACCGTCTGTGACAGGGCTTGTCGGGGCGTGAAGCCCCGAAACGCCACGCCGAAGATCGAGTTCGGGCCGTTAACCCTCGCGTGGTCGGGCAGACTCGAAGCAAGCCCGAAGCAAACCTCCCGGAAAGAGGGTGGATCGCGTGGACCGCTGCATCGTCCTGGTGGACGCCGGGTATCTGCTGGGGGCCGCCGCGAGTCTCCTCGCCGGGGAGCCCTCACGGTCCCGCATCACCGTCGACCACACCGCCCTCATCCAGGGCCTGCGTGAACGCGCCGAGTCCGACACGGAACGGCCCCTGCTGCGCATCTACTGGTTCGACGGCGCCCCCGACCGCGTCCCGCAGCCCGAGCACCGCAGACTGCGCGTGATGCCCCGGGTCACCGTCCGGCTCGGCGCGCTGACCCGCAGCGACGGACGCTGGGCCCAGAAGGGCGTGGACGCCGCGATGCACGCCGAGCTGACCGAGCTGGCCCGCAACCGCGCCTGCTCCGACATCGTCCTGGTGACCGGCGACGGGGATCTGCTGCCGGGAATGATGGCCGCCAAGGAGCACGGCGTCGCCGTACACCTGTGGGCCGTGCAGGCTGCCGACGGGGACTACAACCAGTCCGAGGACCTGGTCGCCGAGGCCGACGAGCGGCGCGTGCTGGACCGTACGTGGATCACCAAGGCCGTGCGCGCCAAGGATCTCGGCGGGATCTGTGCGCCGCCGCCCGTGCCGCGGCCCGAGATCGCCGCGATCCTCTCCGCCCCGCTGCCCGAGTCCGCGCACCGCACGGCAGCCGAGCGGTCGGCCGAGGAGGAGCACGCCCCGGCGGCCACCGTCTCGGAGAACGGCACCCAGGAGCGGGTGCCCGCGACCGCCCCCAAGGGAGGGGTACCCACGCCGAAGGACCTGGCCGCGCTGCGCGCGCCCGGCGTCCAGCAGCCCGCCCAGCCCCCGCAGACCGCGACCCTGCGCTGGTCCTCCGACAAAGGGTGGGTCGACCGGCCCGGCGGCGCGGCCGAGCCGCCCGAGGTCGCCTCGATGCCCACGCTGGCGCAGCTGACCACGGCGGAGCAGCGGTGGGCGGACCGGGAGGAGGACATCACGACCGTCGGCGGCGATCCGTTTGAGGTCGGACAGGTGTTCGCGCGGCGGTGGATGGAGCGGCTCGGGGACCCGAGCCATCTGCAGAAGCTCTCCGGGATGTACCCGCGGGTCCCGCACCGGATCGACGGGGAGCTGCTGCGGTACGCCGCCCGGTTCGGGCTGCTCGCGCACAAGGACGACCAGATCGACGAGCACGACCGCTACGCGATCCGCGCCGGGTTCTGGCGGGAGATCGACGTGCGGACGGCCGCCGAGCACGCGTCCGCGGGGGAATGAGATCCTTACCGCCGGATATGCCGCAATGGGCCGCCCCGGGAGCGGACCGGGGTCGCGGACCCCGTAGTCTCGTCCCTTGTGAGTACGCGCGCGGCACAGGCACTTCGGCACGGTGACGCTGTCGTGTGCGCGGTGCGCGGGCTCGCCAAGACCTATCCGGCGGTACGGGGACGGCGCGGCGTTCCGGCGACACCCGAGGTCAGGGCCACCGACGACGTAGGGCTGGACATCCGGCGCGGGGAGATCTTCGGGCTCCTCGGGCCGAACGGCGCCGGGAAGACCACCCTCGTACGGCAGCTGACCGGGCTGATGCGGCCCGACCGCGGCAGCGTCGAGATCCTCGGGCACGACATCGTGCGCCACCCGGAGCGGGCCTCGCGGATCCTCGCCTACCTCGGGCAGGAGTCCACCGCCCTCGACGACCTGACCGTGTCGCTCGCCGCCGAGACCACCGGACGACTGCGCGGGCTGGAGTCGAGACAGGCACGCGCCGAGCGGGACGCCGTACTCGACGAGCTGGGCCTCACGCCGCTCGCCGGGCGGCCGCTCAGGAAACTGTCCGGCGGGCAGCGCCGCCTCGCCTGCTTCGCCGCCGCGCTGGTGGGACAGCGGCCGTTCCTCGTCCTCGACGAGCCGACCAGCGGCATGGACCCGGTGGCGCGGCGCGCGGTGTGGGGCGCCGTCGACCGGCGCCGGGCCGAGCACGGTACGACCGTGCTGCTCGTCACCCACAACGTCATCGAGGCCGAGACCGTCCTCGACCGGGTCGCCGTCCTGGACCGGGGACGGGTGATCGCCTGTGACACCCCCACCGGCCTCAAGGAGCAGGTCGCCGGCGAGGTGCGGGTCGACCTGGTGTGGCGCGAGTCCGCCCCGCTGCATGTCCCCGAGGTGGCTGCACTGCGGGACCGGGCCGTGGAGTCCGGACGCCGCTGGACGCTGCGGCTCGCCCCGGAGGAGGCCCGTACGGTCGTCGCCACCGTCACCGGCGGGTCCGCGTTCGCCGCGCTGGACGACTTCACGCTGACCACGCCGAGCCTGGAGGACGTGTACCTGGCGCTGGGCGGCGCCGCACGGCAGGGGCTGGTGAAGGCGTGAGCACGTTGAGCACCCGGACCGCCGTATCCGTACCGGACTGGACGACTGCCGGAGTGAAACCGAGAGAGGGGAGCCGCGCGACGTGAGTGTCGTACCCGCCGAGGTTCTGCCGGGCAGTGCCCTGGCCGTGGAGGAGACGGTCCGGGAGGCGGCCGAGCTCGGACCGCGTGCGCGGCTGTGGCCGGCGCTCGCGGCCGTGTACCGGGCGCAGCTGTCCCGTGCGCGGGTGGCGCGGATCCCGCTGCTGTTCGTGGCGACCTTCCAGTCGATCGGGATCATGATCCTGATGCGCGGGGTCGTGGACGGCGGGGGCGAGGCGCAGGCCGTGGTCGCCGGGTCTTCGGTGCTCGTCGTCGCGTTCGTCGCGCTCAACCTGCTCGCCCAGTACTTCGGCCAGTTGCGCGCCAGCGGCGGGCTCGACCACTACGCCACGCTGCCCGTGCCGCCGGCGGCCGTGGTGCTGGGGGCGGCGGGCGCCTACGCGTCCTTCACCGTGCCGGGGACCGTGGTGACCGCGGTCTTCGGATGCGTGCTGTTCGGGCTGCCGTTCGCGCACCTGTGGGTGCTGATCGCCGTCATCCCGCTCGCGGGCGCCGCGCTCGCCGGGCTCGGGGCCGCGCTCGGGCTGCTCGCGCCGCGTCCGGAGCTGGCCACGCTGCTGGGGCAGCTGGGCATGTCCGCGGCGCTGCTGCTCGGGGTCCTGCCCGCGGACCGGATGCCGGAGGCCGTGCGCTTCGCACGGGACCTGCTGCCGTCGACGTACGGCGTCGAGGCCTTCGCGCGGACCTTCGGGCCGAACCCCGACTGGGCGTTCGTGCTCGGCGACCTCGCCGTGTGCGGCGTGGTCGGCGTGGTCTCGCTGGCCGTCGCGACCTGGGCCTACCGCCGGGCGGCCGTCCGATGACGCGCCGCACAGGCGGGCCTGGCACGATGTCAGGGTGACCGCACCGTTGACTCCTCCTCCGCCGCCGCATGAACAGCCCGCACACAGTGCGTGGCAGGGTTCGCCTCCCGGGTACGTGGCTCCTGCGCCGGACGCGTCGGACGGCGCGCACGGTTCGTACGGACAGGACGGTCCCGGGATGAAGACCGAAGTGCGGGAGGCCGCCGTCATCACGGTGGCGGTGGCGCTCGGCGGGGTGCTGCTCGGGCTGCTGTGGTGGTGGCTGGCGCCGCACGTGCCGCTGGTCGGTGGCCTGGACGAGCAGGGCAGCTGGGTCGTCTACCTCAAGGACACCGAGGGCGAACAGGCGGTCGGTGTCGACGGAACGTTCACTCTGCTGGCGCTGGCCTTCGGCGTCGTGAGCGCGTTCGCCGTGTTCCTCGTGCGCAGGCGTGGGGGAGCGCCGCTGGTCGTGGCGCTCACCGTCGGCGGGCTGCTCGGGTCGCTGCTGGCCTGGCGGCTCGGCGTGTGGCTCGGGCCGGCGCAGGACGTCCTCGCGCATGCCAAGGAGGCCGGCAAGGGGGTCACGTTCTCGGCGCCGCTGAAGCTGGGCGCGAAGGGGGCGCTGCTGGCGTGGTCGCTGGCCGCGCTGGTCGTGCATCTGGCGCTGACGGCACTGTTCGGGCCCCGGGATCCGGACCCGTACGCCCACCAGCAGGGACCGGTCCCGAAGGACGGGTACGGGACCCCGCCGGCGTAGCCATCGGCTAGGCGGGCCGCCTTCCGTGGTTGGAACGACCCTTCTTGGTGCGCCACTTGCGTTTGCGCGTTTTCTTCGACATGTCCCTCGTGCTTAACCGAGGAACGGACCCGCGTCGAGGGGTCAGGCACGCCCGATGGGGGCCACCACCGCTTCCGTGAGCTTCGCCAGGTCATCGGGGGCGAGTTCGACCTCCAGGCCGCGGCGGCCCGCCGAGACGCAGACCGTCGGATGGGCGGCGGCCGTCTCGTCCAGGACCGTGGGCAGCTTCTTGCGCTGGCCGAGCGGGGAGATGCCGCCGCGGACGTACCCCGTGGTGCGTTCGGCGAGCGCCGGGTCGGCCATCGCGGCCCGCTTGCCGCCGACGGCCGCCGCGAGCGCCTTGAGGTCCAGCTGGCCGGCCACCGGGACGACGGCGACGGTCAGGGTGCCGTCGACGTCCGCGACCAGCGTCTTGAAGACCCGCTCCGGCGAGACGCCCATGGCCTCGGCCGCCTCCTCGCCGTACGAGGGGTGGGCCGGATCGTGGTCGTAGGAGTGCACCGTGTACGGCACTCCCGCGGCCGTCAGGGCCACCGTCGCGGGCGTGCCGCCCGACTGCTGCTGCTTCCTCGACTTCTTCACCATCGCGGCCTGATCCCGCCCGTTCCCCAGTGGTCGTACGTCAGTTGAGATTTGTCGGGGCCCGCGTCAGCTCCGCCGCGGGCAACGACGGCAGGTTACGGATGATCGCCGTCTCCGTGCGAAGGAGTTTCAGTTCCTCGCGCAGCCGGGACGCGGTGTCCGGAGCCTGGAGCAGGCGCTGCTTCGTCGGGATGTCCAGCATCATCGCGGCGGCCACGAGATACGAGACGACCGACGGTTCGTCCGGCAGGTCGGCGCCGGTGGACAGGGACCGCTCGCGCGCGCCCGCCAGGCGCTTCTGGTACTGACGGAACGCCCGCAGCACGCCCTCCGCCAGCGCCCCCGCCTCCTCGCCCGGATCCTCCTCCAGCTCCTCCAGCTCCGCCGTCAGGAACGGCCCCGACGCGTCGACCGACAGCAGCCGCACCCGGGCCGTGCCCGTCGCCAGTACCTCGAAGGTGCCGTCGGCCCGCTCCCGGACCGTGGCGGCGTCGGCGATGCAGCCGACCGAGTGGAACGCCTTGACCGGGTCGTCGCCGAAGCCGGCGGCGGCGCCCTGCTCGGGTACGGCGGTCTGGTCCGGCAGGCCGGGTGAGCTCGGTGCCACCTCGTGGCCGTCGCGGATCGCCACGACGGCGAACCGGCGCGGCTCGTCCTCGGGCGTCTTCAGCAACTCGCGCATCATGGCGCGATAGCGCTCCTCGAAAATGTTCAGCGGAAGGACGAGCCCCGGAAGCAGCACGGAGTTCAGAGGAAAGAGCGGCAGCCGGACGGTGGTCACGACGCAAAAGCCTAATGGTCGCCGGAGGGGGCGCGTCCGCCGTGCTCACTCCGTGGATGGCGGGGGACCGGGTTCCGGCCGACCTCGTTGCGGACCGCGTCGCGACGCGCGTCGCGGATCTCCTCGCGGATTTCGTCGCGGATCTCCAGGAACCGGCCGAGCGGGTCGTCCGAGATCCGGTCCCAGGGGAAGGAGGTGGCGTACGGACCGATCAGGCGCAGTTGCTCCGCGGCGTCCGTCCAGCGGTCCAGCCGTACCAGGACGTACATCAGCTTGTTCCGCACCTGGGCGGGCCACGGATCGGCCGCCGGGAACCGGGCGGAGAGCGCGATCGCCCGGTCGGCCGCCGCGTCCAGCCGCTCGCCCGGCACCTCGGGGCCGCAGCCGTCGGTGAGATAGGAGAAGGCCGCCCGCGCCGGGAGCGCCTGGACGAGGGAGTCGGCCGGAGCGTCCTGTGCGGCCAGCTCGGCGAAGTCGAAGCACGCGTGGTGGGAGCCGTGCCAGGAGGCGGCGAGGTAGCGCAGGGCCGCCACATGGCAGCCGTAGTGGTGCGGGTCGCGGCGGACCGCGGCCGCCCACAGCTCCTCGACGTACCTGGGCCCGGCCTGCGCGCCGCGCGCGTGGTCCAGCGCGATCCGCCACGGCACCGGGTCGCGGTCGTCGCCGTGCGCGGCAGCCGTGATCAAGGGGGTCGCCTGGCGGAGCAGCTCCGCCCGGGCCGGTGACTGCCAGGAGCGCTCCAGCACGAGCTGGGCGCCGACGAGCAGCGCATCCGGGTCGTGCGGGGCGGCCTTGCGCCAGTCCTCGTACCACTCGTCGCGCGAGCGTGCGAAGGTCGCAAGTCTCCGCGCGTAGCGGTCGCGGTATTCCCAGTCGGCGCCGGTGCGGGTGGCGGCGAGCAGGTCCGCGGCGGGCCGGTACTCGCCCTGCGCGGCCGCGACCAGGGCGGGGCCGAGCCGGTCGTCGGGCGCGTCGAGAAGCGCCTCGTCGGCGGCGGGGTCGGCGGGCGGTCCGACGGCGAGGCGCGAGGGCTTCCGGGGCATCCGCGAGGAGCGGATGAAGGGGGGCAGGAGAGCCATGGTGTCGACCATTGAAAGACCGCAGGTCAACGGAGCGCCAGAGCGAACGGACAACTCGTGAAAAGTTGTACGCGCTACAGTCAAGGACAAGTAAAAAGGTGAGCATTCAACAACTGGTCCGGCGTACGGCCCCGCAAGCCCGCTAGCTGCGCCGCAGCAGTCGCGTGGCCCCCGCCGCCACCGTCGTCGCCAGGATCCAGCCCAGCAGGACGATCGCGGCGGCCAGCCACTGCCAGCCGCCGCTCAGCTGCCAGAACCCGACCTGCCCGAGATCGATGACCGGCAGGAGCAGGTCGAGCGCGAACAGGGCGGGGTTCCAGTCCGGATGCTCGCCGCGCTTGAGCGGCGGATGACTGGCGTGCGCGAAGGCCACCGAGCTCGCCGCCCACAGCACCGCCATCCATACGGCGGCCCGGCCCGGCCGGTATCCGTAGGCGACCGTCCAGTCCTGCACGTACCCCCACAGCTTGGCGGCGATCGGCAGGCTCTCGCGGCGGCGGCGCTGCTTGGCGAGCAGCACCTCGCGGGCGTCCTCGTCCTCGCCGCCGGTCCGCAGCACGGCGGCCAGTCGCTCGTACGGCTCCGGGTTGTACTCGGCGGTCGCGGCCGCCACCCACTCCAGCCGCTCGTTCAGCGGGAACGGGCCGCGCGGCACCAGGTTCTCGTAGCTGAAGCCGCCCATGTGCAGCCGGCCCGGGCCCGGCCAGGCGTCCGCCCGGTCCATCAGGTTGACGACCCGCGCCCCCGACAGCACCACCGTGCCCCGCGCCGGCCGCTCCCCGAGGAAGCGCAGCTCGGGCGTCTGCAGGCGGCGCAGGGACAGCTCCTGCTCGTCGGTGAGGGTGAACCGGGCCCGCTCCAGGTCGACCGCGTCCCCGAACCGCCCGTCGTCCAGGCGCAGCCCGCCCTGGCACTCGAACCGCTGGATGCGCGTCCCGCGCGCGGGTGTCGTGCCGCTCAGCAGGATGTTGCCGACGCCCGCCGGGGTCAGGTACAGCGAGCGCTCCACGGTCAGCTGCGGGGCGTTCAGGGCGAGCCGCGAGTACGGGTTGACCAGCCGGGCGCCGCGCAGGCTCAGCGAGACGCCGATCTTGGCGCTGCGCAGGCTCAGCTCGCCGTGCGACTCCAGCATCTCGGCCTGGAGGTCCTGGCCGACGGTCATGCCGTCCGCGGCGATCGAGCGTCCGCTGCGGTCGCGGTAGACGATCGCCTGGTTGAGCAGCAGATCAGTGCCGATCTGCGCGTCGGTGAGCCGTATGCCGTTCTGGAAGCGGCAGCGCGGCAGGTGCAGATCGCCCTCGGTGTGCACCCGGGCCGCCTCCAGACGCGGCACCGAGCACTCCACCATCCGTACGGTCGTGAAGTGGGCCTCCGGCAGCAGGACGTCTTGCTCGAAGCGGCAGCCGCGCATCTCGACGTACGGCACCACCGTGCCGCCCGCGAGGTCCAGGGTGCCGCTGATCTGCACCCCGGCGAGCTTCAGGGAGGACACGCGGCCCGCGAGCGCGGGCGGTCCGTCCAGGAGCAGCCAGCACACGATGCGGGCGCGCACGGTGCGCTCGGGCCCCCAGGGGTGCCCGCCGTGCGGATCGTCGACAACTGTGTCGCCGCTGCTCAGGTCGTACACGCTGCCGTTGCGGAAGGCCTGCCACATTCCGGCCTCGGCGGCGGTCAGGTCGTCCGGCAGGTCTCCGTCGTCCCGGATGCCGGCCCCCTCGGTCACCAGTCTTCCGTCCTCCCCAGTAGTTCTTCCCCAGTTGTTCTTCGTCGTTTCGTACAACTGTTCATGCCCGCTGGGTGACGCCCCGAACGCCCAACGTGAAGGGGATCTTCCGGGTTCCCGTCGCGGTCTGTATCAGCCATTGATACGCGCGAACGACGCGCAATCCCGGTCTGAGAGAATTGACGACGTGATCTCTCGAATCGATCTGCGAGGCGACGCCCTTCCCGAGGGCCCCGCCCTGCGCGACCTGCTGCCCCGAGCCGACTTCGACGTCTCGGCCGCCCTGGAGAAGGTGCGTCCGATCTGCGAGGCCGTGCATCATCGGGGCGACGCGGCGCTGATCGACTTCGCCGAGAAGTTCGACGGGGTCAGGCTCGACCAGGTACGCGTGCCCGCCGCGGCACTCACCCGCGCCCTCGAGGAACTCGACCCCGCGGTGCGCGCGGCCCTTGAGGAGTCCATCCGCCGCGCCCGTCTCGTCCACCGCGAGCAGCGCCGTACGACGCACACGACCCAGGTCGTGCCCGGCGGTTCGGTGACCGAGAAGTGGGTGCCGGTCGACCGGGTCGGGCTGTACGCGCCCGGCGGCCGGTCCGTCTACCCCTCCTCCGTGATCATGAACGTGGTGCCCGCGCAGGAGGCCGGCGTCGAGTCGATCGCCCTCGCCTCCCCGGCGCAGGCCGACTTCGGCGGCCTGCCGCACCCGACGATCCTCGCCGCCTGCGCGCTACTCGGGATCGACGAGGTGTACGCGGCCGGCGGCGCGACCGCCGTCGCGATGTTCGCGTACGGCACCGAGTCCTGCCCGCCCGCCAACATGGTCACCGGCCCCGGCAACATCTGGGTCGCCGCCGCCAAGCGCTACTTCACCGGCAAGATCGGCATCGACGCCGAGGCCGGCCCTACCGAGATCGCGGTCCTCGCGGACGACACCGCCGACCCGGTGCACGTCGCCTCCGACCTGATCAGCCAGGCCGAGCACGACCCGCTGGCGGCCGCCGTGCTCGTCACCGACTCCGTCGAGCTCGCGGACGCGGTGGCGAAGGAACTGGAGCCGCAGGTCGCGGCCAGCAAGCACATCGAGGACCGGATCGTTCCGGCCCTGAGCGGCAAGCAGTCCGCGATCGTGCTGGTCGACGGCATCGACGAGGGACTCAGGGTGGTCGACGCGTACGGCGCCGAGCACCTGGAGATCCAGACGGCCGACGCGGCCGCGGTGGCCGACCGGGTCCGCAACGCCGGCGCGATCTTCATCGGCCCCTGGGCGCCGGTCTCGCTCGGCGACTACGCGGCCGGGTCCAACCACGTGCTCCCGACCGGCGGTTGCGCCTGTCACTCCTCCGGGCTGTCCGTGCAGTCCTTCCTCCGGGGCATCCACATCGTCGACTACACGAAGGACGCGCTGGCCGACGTGGCGCATCACGTGGTGACGCTGGCGGAGGCGGAGGACCTGCCCGCGCACGGCGCGGCGATCAAGGCGAGGTTCGGGTGGAAGGTGCCTGAGAACAAGTGAGCTTCGGAATCGACGATCTCCCCGTACGGGACGAGCTGCGCGGCAAGTCGCCCTATGGCGCGCCCCAGTTGGACGTGCCCGTACGGCTGAACACCAACGAGAACCCCTACCCGCTGCCCGAGCCGCTGGTCGAGCGGATCGCCGAGCGCGTCCGCGAGGCGGCCCGCAACCTCAACCGCTACCCGGACCGGGACGCCGTGGAGCTGCGCACGCGGCTCGCCGCGTACCTGACGGACACCTCCGGTCACCAGGTCGGCCTGGCCAACGTCTGGGCGGCGAACGGCTCCAACGAGGTCATCCAGCAGCTGCTGCAGACCTTCGGCGGACCGGGCCGTACGGCGATCGGCTTCGAGCCGTCGTACTCGATGCACGGTCTCATCGCGCGCGGGACGGGCACGGGCTGGATCTCCGGCCCACGCAACGAGGACTTCACGATCGACCTCGCGGCCGCCGAGAAGGCGATCGCCGAGAACCGGCCGGACGTCGTCTTCATCACCACCCCCAACAACCCCACGGGCACCGCGGTCCCGCCGGAGACGGTCCTCGCGCTGTACGAGGCCGCCCAGGCCGCGGGGCCCTCGATGGTCGTGGTCGACGAGGCGTACATCGAGTTCAGCCACGGCGACTCGCTGCTGCCGCTCATCGAGGGCCGGCCGAACCTCGTCGTCTCGCGGACGATGTCGAAGGCGTTCGGCGCGGCCGGCCTGCGCCTCGGCTATCTCGCCGCGCACCCGGCGGTCGTGGACGCCGTCCAGCTCGTACGGCTGCCCTACCACCTTTCGGCGATCACGCAGGCGACCGCGCTGGCGGCCCTGGAGCACACCGAGACGCTGCTCGGCTATGTCGAGCAGTTGAAGGCCGAGCGGGACCGGCTGGTCTCCGAACTGCTGGCGATCGGCTACGAGGTCACCGCGTCGGACGCCAACTTCGTGCAGTTCGGGCGGTTCGACGACGCCCATGTGGTGTGGCAGCAGATCCTCGACCGGGGTGTCCTGGTCCGGGACAACGGGGTGCCGGGATGGCTGCGGGTCACCGCGGGGACCCCCGCCGAAAACGACGCGTTCCTCGACGCGGTCCGTGAGTTGAAGAAGGAGCAGAGCGCATGAGCCGCGTGGGACGTGTGGAACGGGTGACCAAGGAGACCTCGGTCCTCGTCGAGATCGATCTCGACGGGTCCGGCAAGGTCGACGTGTCGACAGGGGTCGGTTTCTACGACCACATGCTCGACCAGCTCGGCCGGCACGGTCTGTTCGACCTGACCGTGAAGACCGAGGGCGACCTGCACATCGACTCGCACCACACCATCGAGGACTCCGCCCTCGCGCTGGGCGCCGCCTTCAAGCAGGCCCTCGGCGACAAGGTGGGCATCTACCGCTTCGGCAACTGCACGGTGCCGCTGGACGAGTCCCTCGCCCAGGTCACCGTCGACCTGTCCGGCCGCCCCTACCTCGTGCACACCGAGCCCGAGAAGATGGCGCCGATGATCGGCGAGTACGACACCACGATGACCCGGCACATCCTGGAGTCCTTCGTCGCCCAGGCGCAGATCGCCCTGCACGTGCACGTGCCCTACGGGCGCAACGCGCACCACATCGTGGAGTGCCAGTTCAAGGCGCTGGCCAGGGCCCTGCGCTACGCCTGCGAGCGCGACCCGCGCGCGGCCGGCATCCTGCCTTCGACGAAGGGCGCGCTCTAGCCATGAACGGCACCTCGACCGTCCTGATCGTCGTCGGCCTCTTCCTCCTCGGCGGCATCTACTCCTTCGTCAAGCAGCAGATGCCGAAGAACCTCATCGTGCTGCTGTCCATCGGCGCCGCGATGTGTCTCGTCGCGGGCGTCATGAGGCTGGAGGTGTGGAATTGAGCGCACGATCGAAAAAGGTCGTCGTCTTCGACTACGGCTTCGGCAACGTCCGCTCCGCCGAACGCGCCCTCGCCCGTACCGGTGTCGACGTCGAGATAACCCGTGACTTCGACCGGGCCATGAACGCCGACGGCCTGCTGGTGCCGGGCGTCGGCGCCTTCGCCGCCTGCATGAAGGGCCTCAAGGAGGCGCGCGGCGACTGGATCGTCGACCGGCGCCTGTCCGGCGGACGCCCGGTGATGGGCATCTGCGTCGGCATGCAGATCCTCTTCGCGCGCGGCATCGAGCACGGCGTGGAGACCGAGGGCCTGGACGAGTGGCCCGGCTCGGTCGAGCCGCTGCAGGCCCAGATCGTGCCCCACATGGGCTGGAACACCGTCGACGCCCCGGCCGACTCGCAGCTCTTCGCCGGGCTGGACGCGGACGCGCGCTTCTACTTCGTGCACTCCTACGCCGTCCACGACTGGAGCCTCCAGACGCACAACGCGGCGATCCGGGCCCCCAAGGTCACCTGGTCGACCCACGGCAAGCCCTTCGTGGCCGCCGTGGAGAACGGCGCCTTGTGGGCCACTCAGTTCCACCCCGAAAAGTCCGGCGACGCCGGAGCGCAGCTGCTGAACAACTGGATCGGAACCCTCTGATGTCTTCCAACCCCTCGGGACGGCTCGAACTCCTGCCCGCCGTGGACGTCCGCGACGGCCAGGCGGTCCGGCTCGTCCACGGCGAGTCCGGCTCGGAGACCTCGTACGGCTCCCCCCTGGAGGCGGCCCTCTCCTGGCAGCGCTCGGGCGCCGAGTGGCTGCACCTCGTCGACCTGGACGCCGCGTTCGGCACCGGCGACAACCGCGCCCTGATCCGCGAGGTCGCCGAGCGCATGAAGGACCTGCAGATCAAGGTCGAGCTCTCCGGCGGCATCCGGGACGACGCCACGCTCGCCGCCGCCCTGGCCACCGGCTGCACCCGGGTGAACCTCGGCACGGCCGCCCTGGAGACCCCTCAGTGGGTCGCCAAGGTGATCTCCGAGTACGGCGACAAGATCGCGGTCGGGCTCGACGTACGCGGCACGACCCTGCGCGGGCGCGGCTGGACCAGCGACGGCGGAGACCTCTACGAGACGCTGGAGCGCCTCGACAAGGAGGGCTGCGCGCGGTACGTGGTGACGGACATCGCCAAGGACGGCACACTGCAGGGCCCGAACCTGGAGCTGCTGCGCAATGTGTGCGCGGCGACCGATCGGCCGGTCGTGGCCTCCGGTGGCGTGTCGTCGCTGGACGACCTGCGGGCCATCGCCGAACTGGTACCCCTCGGTGTCGAGGGCGCCATCGTCGGGAAGGCCCTGTACGCGAAGGCGTTCACCCTCGAAGAGGCCTTGGAGGCGGTAGACCGGTGAGCGATCTGCGACGCGTCACGACCGGCGCGCCCTGGGAGGAGACCTTCGGGTACTCCCGTGCGGTGGAACTGCCGAACGGCCTGGTGCTGGTCTCCGGCTGCACGTCGATAGTGGACGGCCAGATCGCCGGGGGCGACCCGCACGAGCAGACGATCAACGCCTTCAACGTCGCGTTCGCGGCGCTCGGGCAGCTGGGCCTCGGCCGCGAGGACGTCGTACGGACGCGCATGTACATCACCCATGCCCGGGACGTGGAGGACGTCGGACGCGCTCACAAGGAGCTGTTCGACGACGTCCGGCCCGCCGCATCCATGATCATCGTCTCCGGCTTCGTGGACCCCAGCCTGGTGGTCGAGGTCGAGGCGGAGGCATTCCGCTCCGGCGGAGAACACGGAGCACCCGCATGACCCTGGCCGTACGAGTCATCCCCTGCCTGGACGTGGACAACGGCCGGGTCGTCAAGGGCGTCAACTTCCAGAACCTGCGCGACGCGGGCGACCCCGTCGAGATGGCCAAGGTGTACGACGCCGAGGGCGCCGACGAGCTGACGTTCCTCGACATCACCGCCTCGTCGGGCAACCGCGAGACGACGTACGACGTGGTGCGCCGCACCGCCGAGCAGGTCTTCATCCCGCTCACGGTCGGCGGCGGCGTCCGCATGGCCGAGGACGTGGACAAGCTGCTGCGGGCGGGCGCCGACAAGGTGGGCGTCAACACGGCGGCCATCGCCCGTCCCGACCTCATCCGCGAGATCGCCGAGCGCTTCGGCCGGCAGGTGCTGGTGCTGTCGGTGGACGCCCGCCGAACCGAGTCCGGGTCCTTCGAGGTCACCACGCACGGCGGCCGCAAGGGCACCGGCATCGACGCCGTCGAGTGGGCACACCGGGCCGCCGAGCTGGGCGCGGGGGAGATCCTGCTCAACTCGATGGACGCGGACGGGACGAAGGACGGCTACGACCTGGAGATGATCGCCGCCGTCCGCAAGCACGTGACGGTTCCGGTGATCGCCTCCGGTGGCGCGGGCAAGCTCGCCGACTTCCCGCCGGCGGTCGCGGCGGGCGCGGACGCGGTGCTCGCGGCGTCGGTCTTCCACTTCGGGGATCTGCGCATCGGCGAGGTGAAGCAGGCGCTCCGCGAGGCGGGGCACTCGGTCCGCTAGCAGCCCTGGCCGCCAGGCGTGTTCGCCTGGCCTGTTCGCCTTGCGCAAGCCGACATGAAAAGGAAAGTTGCGCAATTTTAATTGTGCAACTTTCCTTTCGTGTCTACGGTGGAACGCATGACGGCCAAGGGGAACCGCCCCATCACGGACATGGACACGCTCAAGGCGCTGGCTCATCCGCTGCGCATGAAGCTGTACCGAGCGCTGTACGTGGCACGCACGGCGACCGCCTCCCAGCTTGCCGACCAGGTCGACGAGGCCGTCTCGCTCGTCAGCTACCACCTGCGCAAGCTCGCCGGGCACGGGCTGATCGAGGAGGCCGAACCGCAGAGCGGGGACGGCCGGGAGCGGTGGTGGCGGCCCGCCTCGGAAGGCCTGAGCATCCGCGACAAGGACTTCCGGGACGCCCCCGAGAAGGCGGCCGCCCACCTGTCGGCCACCCGGCTCTTCCACGAGCAGCGCGCCGACATGTACCGGCGCTACCTCGACGAACGCCCCACCTGGGGCGCCGAATGGAACTCCGCCGCTCCCGACAACGAGTCCCTGCTGCGGCTGACGCCCGCCGAACTCGCCGAGCTCGGCGAGGAACTGCTCGCCCTCGCCAAGAAGTACGACGAGAAGGGCCGGGCCGCCGAGGCCGCCGGTGACACCGAAGGGCGCGAGAACGTCGCACTGCACGTGTACGGGTTCCCGTTCCGCGTTTGAGAGAGGCCACCTGCGTGACCGCCACCGCGCCCGTGACATCCGGGCGACTCGCCCCCGGGCTCCCCGCCCACCGTGACGGCAACGTGCTGCGCTGGCTCGCCGCCTACACCGCCTCGATGATCGGCGACAGCGTCTACTACATCGCCCTGTCCTGGGCGGCCGTACAGGCCGGGACGCCCTCGCAGGCCGGCGTGGTCATGGCGGTGAGCGCCGTGCCGCGGGCGCTGCTGATGCTGGGCGGGGGAGTGATCGCCGACCGGTTCGGGCCGCGCAGGGTCGTCATCGGCAGTGACGCGGTGCGATGCGTGGCCGCGCTCGCGGTGGCGGCGCTGCTGTTCTTCACCAGCCCCGGACTGTGGCCGCTGGCCCTGCTCGCCCTGGTCTTCGGCACCGTCGACGCCGTGTTCATGCCGGCCGTGGGTGCCCTCCCCGCGCGCGTGACGAGCCGCGACCAGCTCGCGCGCGTGCAGGGCATGCGGGGCCTCGGCATCCGCTTCGCGAGCGTCGTCGGCGCCCCGCTCGGCGGTCTCGCGGTGGCGGTCGGCGGCGCGCCGGCGGCCTTCGGGCTGGCCGGCCTGCTGATCGCGGTGTCGGTGCCGCTGCTGGTCTCCGTACGGCTGCGGGATCTGCCCCCGGACCACAAGGCGGCCGCCCGCGCCGACACCGCCTGGCGCGACCTGGTGGCCGGACTGCGCTACATACGCCGGCACCGCGTGCTCGCCCCGCTGATGCTGGCCATCGCCCTCGGAGACCTCGGCTTCGTCGGCCCCCTCAACGTCGGCCTGACCCTGCTCGCCGACGAGCGCGGCTGGGGCGCCTCCGGCATGGGCTGGGTGCTCGCCGGGTTCGGCACCGGCGCGGGCGCCGCCTCTCTGCTGCTGACCGTGCGCGGGCGCCTGCCGTACGCCGGGCAGGTCGCGGCGTACACCATCCTCGCGGGCTCGGTCGCGATCGGCGCCCTCGCCTTCGTCCCGGGTGTCCTCGCGGCCGTCGGGGTGGCCCTTCTCGTCGGGCTGCTCGCCGGGCTCAGCGGCGCCATGTGCGGCGCGCTGCTGCAGACCCAGGCCGACCCCGTCTATCTGGGCCGGGTCACCGCCGTGTCCGGCCTGGTGAGCCTCGGCTTCGCCCCACTGAGCATGCCGCTGTCCGCCGCCGCCATCGGCGCCTGGGGGACCGGCCCGGTCTTCGTCGTCAGCGCCGTGGTCTGCGGGCTCGGCGGGCTCGTCGCCCTGGGCGTACGGGACCTGCGGCGCGCGGAACTGCCCCGCTGAGGCGCCGTCCGCCCCTTCTCGGATACCGATTCTCAGATACCGAGCTGCTTCGACCCGTGCAGCTTGTCGATGGCCTCCTTGTCGCCGTCCAGCTCGACCTTGGCCTCGTTCTGGCGGCCGTACAGGAACAGCAGCAGCTCCGAGGGCTCGCCGGTCGCCGTCACGACCGGCGCGCCCCGGTGGGCGACCGCTGTCTGGCCGTCCGGGCGGCGCAGCACCAGGCCCGTGGGCACGCTGCGGCCCATCAGGCGCGCGGTGCGCTCCAGGCGGGACCACAGGGCGTCCTGGAAGACCGGGTCGAGCTCGCGCGGCGACCAGTCCGGCTGGGCGCGGCGGACGTCCTCGGTGTGCACGTAGAACTCGATGGTGTTCGAGGCCTCGTCGATCTGCTTGAGGGAGAAGGGCGAGAACCGGGGCGGGCCGGTCCGGATCAGCTGGATCAGCTCTTCGTACGGCTTGGCCGCGAACTCGTCCATCACCTTCTCCAGGCGTGGCCCGAGCTGCTTGATCAGCATCCCGCCGGCCGCGTCGGGACGGCGCTCGCGCACCACCACGTGCGCGGCCAGGTCACGGGTGAGCCAGCCCTCACACAGGGTCGGGGCCTCCGGGCCCGCGGCCTCCAACAGGTCGGCGAGGAGAAGTCGTTCACGCTTGGCGAAAGTCGACATGACGCCAGCCTACGGCCGTCCCCGCGGTCCGCACAGTGGACACCCCACAGTGACTGTCAGTGGCGGGCGGCACAATGGCATCCATGAGCAGCAGCACGCCCAGCCGGACCAGCCGGCTCGACCCCGAGATCGCCGCCCGCCTCAAGCGCAGCGCCGACGGCCTCGTGCCCGCCATCGCCCAGCAGTACGACACCGGAGAGGTGCTGATGCTCGGCTGGATGGACGACGAGGCGCTGCACCGCACCCTGACCACGGGCCGCTGCACCTACTGGTCGCGCAGCCGCCGGGAGTACTGGGTCAAGGGCGACACCTCCGGCCACTTCCAGTGGGTCAAGTCCGTCGCCCTGGACTGCGACGCGGACACCGTGCTGGTCAAGGTCGACCAGGTCGGCGCCGCCTGCCACACCGGCGCGCGCACCTGCTTCGACGCCGACGTGCTGGTCAAGGACGCCGGTTCCGGCGTACCGGCCGCGGATCAGTAAGGTCAGCCGCCATGGACCTCGAGACCTTCCGCAAGCTGGCCACCGACCGCCGGGTCATCCCCGTCAGCCGCAAGCTCCTCGCCGACGGCGACACCCCGGTCGGGCTCTACCGCAAGCTCGCCGCCGAGCGGCCCGGCACCTTCCTGCTGGAGTCCGCGGAGAACGGCCGTTCCTGGTCCCGGTACTCCTTCGTCGGCGTCCGGTCCGCGGCCACCCTCACCGCGCGCGACGGACAGGCCCACTGGCTCGGCGCCCCGCCCGTCGGTGTCCCGGTCGACGGAGACCCCCTGGCCGCCCTGCGTGCCACCATCGAGGCCCTGCACACCCCCCACCAGGAGGGCATGCCGCCCTTCACCGGCGGCATGGTCGGCTACCTCGGCTACGACATCGTGCGCCGCCTGGAGAAGATCGGCCCCGGCGAGCGCGACGACCTGCAGCTGCCCGAGCTGACCATGCTCCTCACCAGCGACCTCGCGGTGATGGACCACTGGGAGGGCTCCGTCCTGCTGATCGCCAACGCGATCAACCACAACGACCTCGACACGGGCGTCGACGAGGCCTACGCGGACGCGGTGGCCCGCCTGGACGCGATGGAGGCGGACCTCTCGCGCGCGGTGGCCCAGCCGCCGGCCGTCCTGCCTCCCTCCGAACTCCCCGAGTACACCGCCCTGTGGGGCGGCCCCGACTTCCAGGAGGCCGTCGAGGACATCAAGGAGCGCATCCGCGCCGGCGAGGCCTTCCAGGTCGTCCCCTCCCAGCGCTTCGAAACGCCGTGCACGGCAAGCGCGTTGGACGTGTACCGGGTGCTGCGGGCCACCAACCCCTCCCCGTACATGTACCTGTTCCGCTTCGACGGCTTCGATGTCGTCGGCTCCTCCCCCGAGGCCCTGGTCAAGGTCGAGGACGGGCAGGCCATGGTCCACCCCATCGCCGGCACCCGGCACCGCGGCGCCACTCCGCAGGAGGACCAGGCCCTCGCCGACGAGCTGCTCGCCGACCCCAAGGAGCGCGCCGAGCACCTCATGCTGGTCGACCTGGGGCGCAACGACCTGGGACGCGTCTGCGAACCGGGCTCGGTCGAGGTCGTCGACTTCATGTCCGTCGAGCGGTACTCGCACGTCATGCACATCGTCTCGACGGTCACCGGCAAGATCGCCGCCGGCCGTACCGCCTTCGACGTCCTGACGGCCTGCTTCCCGGCGGGCACCCTCTCCGGCGCCCCCAAACCCCGTGCCATGCAGATCATCGACGAACTGGAGCCGTCCCGGCGCGGTCTGTACGGCGGCTGCGTGGGCTACCTGGACTTCGCCGGCGACTCCGACACCGCCATCGCCATCCGTACGGCCCTGCTGCGGGGCGGCACGGCCTACGTCCAGGCGGGCGCCGGCATCGTCGCCGACTCCGACCCGCTCGCCGAGGACCAGGAGTGCCGCAACAAGGCGGCGGCGGTCCTGCGCGCGGTCCACACGGCCAACCGGCTCGCAAAGTAGGACGGGTGTCACTCAACCCCGAGTGAGGGTTCGCCCGGGGTTCAGGCGATAGTGGGGTACGTGACTGCCGTACCTCCCCCCCGTTCCGAAGCCGCAGGCCCCGCCCGGGCCGGCCGCCGGAGTCTTGCCGTGGCCCTGCTCAGCGGGGCGCTCGGCGCGGCCGTGGCGTTGCTCGCCACCCGGCAGCAGTGGTCGGAGGGCACCGCGACGGTGGCCGGCGGCAACTTCCCGCTGACCGCGAAGGGCAGCGACGTCACGGGTGTGCCCGCGTCCCTCGCCATAGTGGGCCTCGCCGCGCTCGTCGCCGTCTTCGCCGTCCGCCGGGCCGGCCGCTTCCTGGTCGCCGCCCTGCTCGCGCTCTCCGGCGTCGGCACCATCGCGGCGGCCCTCCTCGGTGTCAACGACAGCTCCGCGCTCGACGAGCAGGCCGCGAAGGCCTCCGGCGACACCTCGGCCACCGTCGACACGCTCTCCCACACCGCCTGGCCCTACGTCGCGGTCGCCGGCGGTGTCCTGCTGCTCCTGGCCGGTCTGCTCGCCCTGCGCTACGGCCGCCTGTGGCCCGCGATGTCCGGCCGCTACGAGCGCTCCGGCACCCCCCGTCCCCGCCGCCAGGCGCCCGTGGTCGACCCCGACCGCCCCGAGGACATGTGGAAGGCCCTGGACCGGGGCGAGGACCCGACCGGCGCGTAGGCCTCCGGCGGTCGCGCGGTCAAGGCGGCTACGGGGGTGGGGGGTTCGGTGATGTGCCGGGTGCGGGTGCGTGGGGGCTGGTCGCGCCCACGCGGCGGAGCCGCATATCGATGCAGCCCCGCGCCCCTGGTGGGTGCGGCCGACGGGCCCTTGTCAGGTGCCGTCCGCCCGCAGACGCTCCGCCCCGACGCGCGAGGGGCGACCCCCGGGCACCCGGCACGTGCGCGTGCGGAACAATGGAGCCCAGAGCGTCCGGCTCGGACACGTACACAGCAACGAGGAGCAAGTCATGGCGGGCAGCAGCCACGGTCACACCCCGGCCGCCTGGACCGGTGTCATCATCGCCTTCATCGGTTTCACCGTCTCCGGCGCCTTCATGGTGCTGGCCCAGCCGGCGGGCTTCTGGGGCGGCCTGGTGATCGTGGTCCTCGGTGGCGTGGTCGGCTGGATCATGCGGGCGATGGGCATGGGCCAGCCGAAGAACACCCACACGCCGCACCAGGTCACGGACGAGCGCGAGCCGGCGAGCGTCGAGCGCTGATCGCGTACGCCTTCGTGGAGGGGCGGCCCGGCGTGCTGCCGGGGCCGCCCCTCACGCGCGCCCGGGGACCCGCGCAGGGCACAATGCCAGCGTGAACGCCGACAGCCAGAGGACCCCGGGCACCCCTGGGACACAGCCCTCCGACGGGGGGTCCGTGCTGGGGCGGCTGGCCGTGCCCGCGGGAGTGCTCGCGGCGGTCGTCGGGGCCTTCGCGTACGTGGGGACCGTCGACCCCAACCAGCCCGGCCACTACCCGGTCTGCCCGCTGTTGCGCCTCACGGGCATCTACTGCCCCGGCTGCGGCGGGCTGCGCAGCGCGCACGCCTTCATCCACGGGGACTTCGTCACGGCGCTCGGCGACAACGCGCTGGCCGTCGTCGGCTACTTCGCCTTCGCGGTGGTGTGGACCGTCTGGGTGGTCCGTGCGGTGCGCGGGCGGCCGGCGAGGATCGTTCTCGGGCCGGTGCAGCTGTGGAGTCTCGGCGCGTTGGTGCTGGTCTTCACGGTTGTCCGGAACCTGCCCTTCGGTGGCTGGCTACACCCTTGATCAATTCACGAAGGTCCAGGTAGTGGGACCGGCGTCAACTGGATGCGAGGCCTACGCCCTCCTCCGGATACCATCGGAGTGACCACCGGTTTCGTCTGATGAGCCGGTCCGGTGACAGAAGCTCAACCGCTTGAACAGTCAACCGTCTGGAAGGGGGCCGCTCGCGTGAGTGTGCTCGACGAGATCATCGACGGAGTCCGTGCCGACCTCGCGGAACGGCAGGCGCGCGTCAGCCTCGACGAGCTCAAGGAGCGCGCTGCGAAGGCTCCCGCGGCGAAGGACGGACTGGCCGCCCTCAGGGGCGACGGCGTCAAGGTCATCTGCGAGGTCAAGCGCTCCAGCCCGTCCAAGGGCGCGCTGGCCGCGATCGCCGACCCGGCCGGCCTGGCCGCGGACTACGAGGCGGGCGGCGCGGCCGTCATCTCCGTACTGACCGAGGAGCGCCGCTTCGGCGGCTCGCTGGCCGACCTGGAGGCGGTCCGCGCGCGGGTGGACATCCCCGTCCTGCGCAAGGACTTCGTCGTCACCTCGTACCAGCTGTGGGAGGCCCGGGCCTACGGCGCCGACCTCGTGCTGCTCATCGTCGCCGCCCTGGACCAGCCGGCCCTGGAGTCCCTCATCGAGCGCGCCGAGTCCATCGGGCTCACCCCGCTCGTCGAGGTGCACGACGAG
The DNA here is from genome assembly GCF_059026085.1 of Streptomyces sp. a15. NCBI lineage: Bacteria > Bacillati > Actinomycetota > Actinomycetes > Kitasatosporales > Streptomycetaceae > Streptomyces > Streptomyces sp. A15. The sequence goes on from NZ_JBWLKM010000102.1 coordinate 22,091, forward strand.
GACGAGGTGGAGCGCGCGGTGGACGCGGGCGCCAAGGTGATCGGCGTCAACGCCCGCAACCTGAAGACCCTGGAGGTCGACCGCACGACCTTCGAGCGGGTGGCACCGGAGATTCCCGACAACCTCGTCAAGATCGCCGAGTCCGGCATCCGCGGCCCGCACGACCTCATCGCGTACGCCAACGCCGGCGCCGACGCGGTCCTGGTGGGCGAGTCCCTGGTGACCGGCAAGGACCCCAAGACGGCGGTCGCCGACCTGGTGGCGGCGGGCGAGCACCCCGCCCTCCGGCACGGCCGCAGCTGACGGTTCGCTAGGCTGACCCCGATGACGCTCCCGATCACCCTGACGGCCCCGGACCGGTACGCCCGCCTGGCGCGCGGCTGCCGCCCCCGGGGCTGCCGCGCGCCCGCGCGCAGGGTGCACGGGCGCCGGGTTCGGTACGTCATCGGTGACGAGCCGGGGCAAGTGAACGGCATGCGATGGCAGCGCCCCGTCAGGGGCGCGGGGCAGTTCTGAACATGCGGCTCCGCCGCGTGCGCGCGACAAGCCACAGCCGGCCCGCGGCCGACTGACGACCCCCGCCCCCACGGCGATCAGTGTTTTTTCCCAACACTCACCGTGAGGTCCAAGCATGCCCAGCGAGTTCTTCATCCCCGACCCCGAGGGTCACATCCCCAGCGCCGAAGGCTACTTCGGCGCGTTCGGCGGCAAGTTCATCCCGGAGGCCCTCGTCGCCGCCGTGGACGAGGTCGCCGTCGAGTACGAGAAGGCGAAGGGGGACCCCGAGTTCGCGCGCGAGCTCGACGACCTCCTCGTCCACTACACCGGCCGGCCCAGCTCCCTCACCGAGGTGCGGCGGTTCGCCGAACACGCCGGTGGCGCCCGGGTGTTCCTCAAGCGCGAGGACCTCAACCACACCGGCTCACACAAGATCAACAACGTGCTCGGCCAGGCGCTGCTCACCAAGCGCATGGGCAAGACGCGCGTCATCGCGGAGACCGGCGCCGGTCAGCACGGCGTCGCGACCGCCACCGCCTGCGCGCTGTTCGGGCTCGAGTGCACCATCTACATGGGCGAGATCGACACCAAGCGCCAGGCCCTCAACGTGGCCCGGATGCGCATGCTCGGCGCCGAGGTCATCGCCGTGAAGTCCGGCAGCCGCACGCTGAAGGACGCGATCAACGAGGCATTCCGCGACTGGGTCGCCAACGTCGACCACACCCACTACCTGTTCGGGACCGTGGCCGGACCGCACCCCTTCCCGGCCATGGTGCGCGACTTCCACCGGGTGATCGGCGTCGAGGCCCGCCGCCAGATCCTGGAGCGCGCCGGCCGTCTCCCCGACGCCGCCATCGCCTGCGTCGGCGGCGGCTCCAACGCCATCGGCCTGTTCCACGCCTTCATCCCGGACGCGGACGTACGCCTCGTCGGCTGCGAGCCCGCCGGGCACGGCGTGGAGACCGGCGAGCACGCGGCCACCTTGACCGCCGGCGAGCCCGGCATCCTGCACGGGTCGCGGTCGTACGTCCTCCAGGACGAGGAGGGCCAGATCACCGAGCCGTACTCGATCTCGGCCGGACTCGACTACCCCGGCATCGGCCCCGAGCACTCCTACCTCAAGGACAGCGGCCGCGGCGAGTACCGCGCGGTCACCGACGACGCGGCCATGCAGGCCCTGCGTCTGCTGTCGCGGACCGAGGGCATCATCCCGGCCATCGAGAGCGCCCACGCGCTGGCCGGTGCCCTGGAGGTCGGCAAGGAGCTGGGCAAGGACGGGCTGATCGTGATCAACCTGTCCGGGCGCGGCGACAAGGACATGGACACGGCCGCCCGCTACTTCGACCTGTACGACACCGACGCCGAGGTCGCCGCCGACCAGGACAGCGACACCGCCGAGATCGAGGGGGACGCCAAGTGAGCGGCAACATCCAACTGCTGGCCGACACCCTTGCCGCCGCCAAGGCGGAGGGGCGTTCCGCTCTCATCGCCTACCTCCCGGCCGGGTTCCCGACCGTGGACGGCGGCATCGAGGCGATCAAGGCCGTCTTCGACGGCGGCGCCGACATCGTCGAGGTCGGTCTGCCGCACAGCGACCCGGTCCTCGACGGGCCGGTCATCCAGACCGCCGACGACATCGCCCTGCGCGGCGGCGTCAAGATCGCGGACGTCATGCGGACGGTCCGCGAGGCGCACGCGGCGACCGGCAAGCCGGTGCTCGTGATGACGTACTGGAACCCGATCGACCGCTACGGCGTCGAGCGCTTCACCGCCGAGCTCGCCGAGGCGGGCGGCGCCGGGTGCATCCTGCCCGACCTGCCGGTGCAGGAGTCGGGGCTGTGGAGGGAGCACGCGGAGAAGCACGGGCTCGCGACGGTCTTCGTGGTGGCGCCCAGCAGCAAGGACGAGCGGCTCGCCAAGATCACCGCGGCGGGCAGCGGGTTCGTCTACGCCGCCTCACTCATGGGCGTCACCGGCACCCGCGCGTCCGTCGGCGCACAGGCCCAGGACCTGGTCGAGCGCACCCGGGCCACCGGCACCGACCTGCCCGTCTGCGTCGGCCTCGGTGTCTCCAACGCCGAGCAGGCCGCCGAGGTCGCAGGCTTCGCCGACGGCGTGATCGTCGGCTCGGCCTTCGTCAAGCGGATGCTGGACGCGCCGGACGACGCGGCCGGCGTCGAGGCGGTCCGCGCGCTCGCCGGTGAGCTCGCCAAGGGAGTGCGCGGAAAGGCGTAACAAGGCAGGACATTTCGTACGGGTCACTCGAACGGGTGGACCTGGGACCGGGGAGGCGCGGTGCGCCTTCCCGGTTCGTTCTGCGGGATGTGAGCGAGAAGAATCGAGAGGGAAAGCGCACCGCCCGGGAGCGGCTGGCGGAGGAGCGCGAGAAACAGAAGTCCGCGGAGAAGCGGCGCCGGGTGCTGATCGTGGGCGCGAGCGTGGTCTGCGTCCTGGGCCTCGCGGCGGTGATCGGCGTGGTCGCGGCGAACGTGGGCAAGGACGACGGCAGCGACTCCGCGGGCCCGGTCGTGGTGCCCTCGGGGGCCCAGGGCAAGGACGGCCTCGCCATCCCGGCCGGCAAGGAGAGCGCCAAGTCGACGCTCACCGTCTGGGAGGACTTCCGCTGTCCGGCCTGCAAGGCCTTCGAGACGGCGTACCGGCCGGTGATCCACGAGCTGACGAACTCCGGCCAGCTGAAGGTGGAGTACCACCTGGCGACGATCATCGACGGCAACATGGGCGGCACCGGCTCCCGCACCGCGGCCAACGCGGCGGCCTGCGCCCAGGACGTCGGCAAGTTCACGGCGTACCACGACGTGCTGTTCGACAACCAGCCCGCGGAGACCGACGACGCCTTCGCCGAGAACAGCAAGCTCATCGAGCTGGCCGGCAAGGTCGACGGCCTCGACACCACCGCGTTCCGTACGTGTGTCGAGAAGGGCACCCACAACAGCTGGGTCGAGAAGTCCGCCGCGGCCTTCCGCAACGGCGGCTTCAGCGGCACGCCGACCGTGATCCTGAACGGCAAGAACATCTACCAGGACCAGACGATGACCCCGGCGAAGCTGAAGCAGCTGGTACAGGAGGCCGACAAGGCGTGACCAGGGGATGAGGAGGTTCCACACCCGCCCGTTATGGACCCGTAGCCGGGCTGCCTGCCGTGGGCCCGGTCCGGCAGGGTAGCGTCGACCCTGCCATGGAACTTGCCTACATTCCCAGCCCGTCGCGCGGGGTGCTGTACATCGGCCCTATTCCGCTGCGCGGCTACGCGTTCTGCATCATCATCGGCGTCTTCGTAGCCGTCTGGCTCGGCAACAAGCGCTGGCTCGCCCGGGGCGGGCGGGCCGGCACGGTGGCCGACATCGCGGTCTGGGCCGTGCCGTTCGGTCTCGTCGGCGGCCGGCTCTACCACGTGATCACGGACTACGAGCTGTACTTCAGCGAGGGCCGTGACTGGGTGGACGCCTTCAAGATCTGGGAGGGCGGCCTCGGCATCTGGGGCGCGATCGCGCTCGGCGCGGTGGGTGCGTGGATCGGCTGCCGCCGCCGGGGCATCCCGCTGCCCGCCTGGGCCGACGCCCTCGCTCCCGGCATCGCCCTCGCCCAGGCGATCGGCCGCTGGGGCAACTGGTTCAACCAGGAGCTGTACGGCAAGGAGACCGACCTCCCCTGGGCCCTGCACATCACGTCCTCCGCGGACGGCCGGGTGCCCGGCTACTACCACCCGACGTTCCTGTACGAGTCGCTGTGGTGCATCGGCGTCGCCCTCCTCGTCATCTGGGCCGACCGCCGCTTCAAGCTGGGCCACGGGCGGGCGTTCGCGCTGTACGTCGCCGCGTACTGCGCGGGCCGGTTCTGGATCGAGTACCTGCGCGTCGACGACGCCCACCACATCCTGGGCCTGCGCCTGAACAACTGGACCGCGCTGTTCGTGTTCGTGCTCGCGGTGATCTACCTCGTGCTGTCGGCGAAGAAGCGGCCGGGACGGGAGACGGTGGTCGAGCCGGGTGCCTCCGACGACGGAACCGACGGTGACAGTGCCTCCGGCGCTAGGGCCGAGGACGACGGCGACGGGGAGACCGAGGTGTCCGACGCGAAGGCCGAGGAGAAGGCCGACGCGAAGGCCGAAGAGGCCGCGGAGAAGGACGAGGCCGGGTCGGGGAAGAAGACCTGACGGTCGGTTGTACGTCGATGAGGGCGCCCGGGATCTTCCTGGGCGCCCTCGTTGCGTGTGGGGCTAGGGGGGCTAGGGGGTGTTTCGAAAGTCCTGTGCGGTGCCCGCGGTGTCCGGTGCGTGCTCTCGGTGTGCCGGACGGAAGGC
>NZ_JBWLKM010000103.1:0-10177 GCF_059026085.1 Streptomyces sp. a15
CGACTCGTCCAGACCAGCGTGAAGAAACTCGTCAATAACAACTCGAAGTAACACAATCAGGGTCACGAGACACTAGCTGTTGCGGGTCAGGACGTTAGTGACGGCGCATAGTGGTGGGCAAGGTTGGTGGCGAGGTCGCGGAGGTGAGCCCTGGCTTCGGTGGGGCCGTGCAGAGTGATGGCGCTCCCGAACGGCAGTAGTGCTCGCACGTCCTCCAGATGCAGGAAGCGAATCGTTACCTTGTGGCCGGTGGGGGATTCTTCATGGTCGTCCCGGACGAGTCGTTGGCCAAAGATCCGTTGCGCTCGCTCGATCTGGGTCTGGTCGATGGTGGCGCTGACCTCTATCGCGTGGTTGTGCTCCCACTGATCAATGAGCGCTGCAGCGACGGTGGCCAGGGTCTGGTTCTCGCGGATCCGTCGTGGCTGGTCGACTTCATTCCACGTCGTGATCCGTTCGAGTCGGTACATCCGTGGCACTTGGGCACGGTCGGCGACGAGGTACCAGATGCCGGCCTTGGCCAACAGCCCGTAGGGGTCCACGACCAGGTCGCGTGGGCATGATGCGCGTGGGCTGTCGTACTCGATCTGTAGCCGGCGACCTCGCCGCACTGAGCCGATCAGCGAAGCCGGAGTCGTGCCGGAAGCTCGTGTCTGGAGCCAGGGGCGGCTGTCCACGTGCACCACGTCGGTGAGCGGCAGGAGCTCATGAACTCGACGTGACTGTGTAGCGACGATCTTGGAGAGCGCGCGCCGGCTTTCGACCGATGCGTTGAGCTCCGCACGTTGCTTCTCGTCCAGCCCGGTGAGCGACAGATGATCACGCTCGCCCGGCGTGAGTCGCGTGAGGTCGAGCCCGGACCCGGGCGGCATGGTCACGCCTCCGAGGCGGCCCCGTTGTGCGGTCACCGGCAGTCCGGCGTCGCGGAGCCAGTTCAGGTCTCGGGTGATGGTTCGAAGGGACACCCCGAGCGCCGAGGCAAGTTCCTGTGTGGTCACGGCATCCCTCGATTCGAGGAGCAGCATCAGGGAGAAGAAACGGTCTGGGGTCACACACCAAGTTTTTCAGGAATTGCGACACGATGCGGCGCATATCCCGGTCAGGCTGGTGGATGCGTACCTACGACCTGTGAGAAGGAACAACCATGACCACATCCGTCGTGTCCATCGTCTATGTGAACGACGCTCCCGCCGCAGCTCGTTTCTACGGCGACCTCCTCGGCATGAGCCCCTCGTTCGAGACTCCGGGATACATCACCTTCGACCTCGGGCCAGGCGCTGACCTCGGTCTGTGGTCTGGCCAGTTCGAGGATCTGTCACCGGATGTCCCGCGTACCAGTGAGGTTTGCCTGGCCATCGACGGTGGACCCGACGAGCTCAACGCGATCTTCAAGCAGTGGCAGGCCAAGGGCGTCACGATCCTGCACGAGCCTCATGACGCGGGGTTCGGGCTGACCTTCCTCGCAGCCGATCCTGACGGGAACCGTATCCGCGTCGCACCGCAGGACTGAAAGGCCACAATGCGTCGATTCACTGCCATGTGCGATCAGCGAACGACCGGCTGACCAGAAGAAACGTTCATGGCACCCTGAATTTGCACTACAGCCCTCATCTCGGCGACCCGCATCACGGAGCAGGCCTCGACGGCGGATATCAGCAACGCGATTTTCGCAGCGACCCGCTGAGCGCCTCGCACCGAGTGAGCGACGCGGAGTACGTCAGCACCTGGTGGAAGGCACTTCGCGGTGACTCCGAGGCCAGCGGTCGTAAGCCGTGTCGCAGATCCCCTGTTACGGAAGCGTGGTGGAGAAAATCAGACTTTGATCACTCCGATGCGGGAGCCACACAGCATGTGGAGGGCTTCGGGGTCTGACGTCAGGACGGTCACGGGAGCGGGTGAGGCGAGTGCGGTGGCGGCCACGATGGCGTCGAGGGCGTACTTGTGGCCGTGCAGGCCGGCTGCGGCGAGGGGGCGATGGCTTCGGTGGGCGGGATGATGTTGACGCGGGAGACGGCGTAGTCGAATCGGGCCTGGTTGGTCTTGGGGTCGCGGGCTTCGACGAGGGTGACGGAGCTGGTGATGACGCGGATGTCCTCGGCCTCGGCGGCGGCGAGCCACTCGGTGAGTTCGGGTGTGCGTCGTACGAGCTTGGACAGGCCTTCGCAGTCCAGGACAAGGGTGCCGCTCACGCGGCGTCCGCCGAGCCGGCCGTGTCGCCGCGCAGGAGCGCTCGCTTGGCATCGACCGCAGCCTGGTCGGCCGGGCCGTGCTCGGCTTCGGCGTCCTCGATGAGTTCGCGCAGCCGGTCGCGCTCCAGCTGGCGCTGGATGAGGCCTTCGACGTAGGCGGACATGCCACGCTTGCCGGTGCGTGCCTTGAGTGCCGCGATGGTGCCTTCGTGGAGGGAGACAGAGACCGGGCGAACGGGTCCTTCGCCGGGAGCGGGAGCGGGGTCGGGGATGGGGGCCATGGAGCCATATTAACAAAACTCTTGTTATTCTGTGGGTGATTCTGCGGCGTTGCGGCTTGACCGGAGGCAGGTGGCGGATTGCCTCGCGGGGTACAGATTCTCTGTGATCACCAAGCGCGACGATGCGTCCCGTGGGCTGACGCGCGAGGAGTTGCTCGCATTGCCTGCGGCCGTGGACCTGGAGACGGCGAACCGCGCGCTGTCCCTGAGCCGTACCACGGGGTACGACTTTGCCAAGCGCGGCCGGTATCCGTGCACGGTCCTGCGTCTGGACAACGCCTACCGGGTCGTCACCGCCGACTTGCTCAAGCTGCTCCATATCGACGTGCCCGACCGCACAGCCATCGAAGAGGAGACAGCCGCGACACCCGAGGCGGAAGTGGGTGGCTTGTCGTCGAGCTGCTGTTGTTGCTGTGTGCGCCGCTGTGCTCGTCGGCGCGAGGGGTGTAAGCGAGAGGCCTGCGAGTGATGGCCATCGTCTCGTAAGGGGATACGCCGCCGCTTCCGGCGGCACGGTCACAGTCCACCTCACGGCGTCCGTCCAACGCGTGGCATCGTCGGGCTCCGATGTCTGCACCTGCGAGCTGAGCCTGGTCGGTTCACGCAGCTCGTCCTCGGTGATCGGGCGCAACAGGCCCATCCGCCGCCAGTCCACGGCGGCTCTCGCCAGCGCCGAGCCCAGCCCGGCCGCGTCGGCTCCTCCAGCGGCGGCCGTGGCGCACAGGCCCTCCTGCCAGCGCCGTTCCGTCGCGGGCCCATCATCCGCCGACTCGCCACCGACCGACTGCCGTTCGGCCTCGACCGCTTCCTTGCGCGCGCTGGGCTCGCTCGGGAGGACGACCGTGGCGGCCTGCTCCAGTACCAGCCGCGCGGTCGGCCCGAGCCGGCCTTCGGTGGACAGCAGGTGCTCGCGCACGTTGGACTCGACGGTCGCCAGCACCACGACCCGGGGTGCGAGTGCCCGGAGTCGGCCGAGCAGTTCGCCGTCGATACCGCGTGCGATGCCCAGACAGCCTTCCAGGCGATCGAGCCAGACGACCACGACCCGAGTGTCTCCCACCCGTAACGGTGGTTCCAGCGCGAGCAGTTCGGCCAGTGCGGCAACCCCCGGCCGGGGCACCAGGAGGCCGGCGCCGGGGAGGGCGCGACGCACCGCCTCCCACGCGGTACGCCACCGACCCGCCTTGGAGCCGCCGGCCAGCAGGACGAAGTCCTTGTCCCGCAGGGCGGAATCCAGCGCGGCGTCCACCCAGGGCCGGCCCTCAAGAGGGCCGTGCTCGCCCCGGCTGTACAGCGAGCGGGAGACACCCAGCTCGCCATAGGGATCCGCGTCCCCGACCGAGGGCAGTTCCTCGGGCCCCGACACCGCCGGAACCGCCAGAAGCGCACTGATCCGCTCGGCCCTCCGCGCACCCGACTCCCGCACCGAGGCCTCCCGTTGCTCCAGCCCTGCGACGTTTCACCATGGCCCGCACAGGTGCTGCCTCGTGAAGCACCCGGCGTGCGTCCAGCGGCCGGTCCCGGGTCGGCTGTGTCGTCATCACACAGGCGCGGCGTCGCACCGGCCAGGGCACGGTAGGCGGCACGTGCGGCGGTGGGCCCGGGGTGAACGGTCCCCACGGATCGTCCATCGTTTGGCCAATCGATGGCCAGGCCTGGAACTGCCCATGGTGATCTGGTGGTTACGATCCGGCTTCCGGGGTCATCCGTTCGAAGGTCAGATGTTTCGCCAAGTCCCCGCCTTTCCATGTCATTGGGATAAAGAGGGCTCAATTGAAGAGAATCGTGGGCTCTGCTCGGGTCGTAGCTTTCACGTTGCTGGGCATGGCCCTTCCCGTGGTGGCCAGTGCCTCGGCCACGGCGGACACGTCGGTATCCCAGGCGGACACGTCGGTATCCACGGCGGATACATCGGTATCCAACGTGCTGTACGTCGCAAAGACGTCCGCATGCTCGGACACCGCCGCCGACAGCGGCACTGAGGGGCGGCCGTGGTGCACGATCACCGCCGCGGCGGCTGCCGTCGAGCCGGGCCAGACGGTGCTGGTCGAGGCGGGGAGCTACCCGGAGTCGGTGACGATCACTCGCTCGGGTACCGCCGACGCGCCCATCACCTTCGTCTCCAACGACTGGTCGCTGGAGACCGCGGACGTCACCGGCCAGTCCACGACGCAGGGGGCGCATCCGGCGTTCACCGTCTCCGGTGCGCAGCACGTGGTGCTCCGGGGCTTCTACTCGGCGGCCCCCAATGGTGCTCCCTCCGTGTTGGTCGACGGCTCCTCCGACGTCACCGTGGACCAGGCGGTCCTGCGGAGCAGTGGCGGCACGCCTGCGATCCGGATCACCGGCACCTCCAGCCACGTCACACTGAGCCGGACGAGCATCACTCACTTCACCAACGGCAGCCCCGGTGTCGAGATCGACTCCGGCGCGTCCGGCACCGTGCTGGCCTCGGACAACGTCTTCAGCCCGTTTGCGACCAACAACGCGCCGGGCGTCCTGGCTCATGACGCGCCCGGCACGGTCATCACCGGCGACACCGTGGTCGGCAACTGCGAGCAGGGCATCGTCCTGGACGGGGACTCCTCCGGCTCGACCGTCGAGAACGACGTCGTCGAGGAGGCGGCGAGCGGCTGGACCTCCTCCCCGGCGGCCTGCGCGTCGACGGCCGACGCGACCGCGATCTCGGTCGCCGCCGCTGCCACCTCCGGCACGACCGTCGACGACAACGTGGTCGACCCCACGAGCGGCGGCTCGCTCTACTCATGGGCAGGTACCGGCTATCCGGACTCGTCCTCCTTCGCGGCGGCCACCGGACAGGGCGGCGCCGACATCTCCGCCAGTCCCCAGCTGACGGCGCACAGCTCCGGATCGCAGGAGTGGTTCACGGCCGCCGACTCCTCACCCGTCATCGACTCCGCCGACTCCGTTTCGCCGGGCGAGACGGCGACGGACTTCTTCGGCAACCCCCGCGAGGACGACCCGTCGGTGTCCAACGTGGCCTCCGGCTACTACGACCGGGGCGCGGTGGAGGTGGTGGGCCCGGAGCCCGGCGGAGGCTTCACGGTTGCGCCGCTCGGGCCGCCGAACCCGTTGCAGGTCACGGTCACCACGACCGCGCCCACCCCCGCCTGGACGGCCAACGGCCCGATCGACCGGGTGTACTCGTACGTCTTCGACGACGCCACCGCGTTCCCCGTCGACACGGACGGCGCGTTCACCTACACCTTCCACCGGGCGGGCGACCACGGGGTCGACCGGTACGACCCGAGGGGCGGCCCCGGCGACGAGACCGCCAGGCACGTCGTCGTCGGCGCCGACTACACGCCGGTCACCCCCGTGCGGCTCCTCGACACCCGGCACGCCATCGGGGTCACGACCACGACCCCCATCGCGGCCGGAGCCAACCTCGTCCTGCCCATCCCCAGCGTCGCCGGCATCCCGGCCGCAGACATCAGCGCCGTCGTCGCCAACGTCACCGTGACGCAGCCCACCGCCGGCGGGCATGTGACGGTCTACCCCGACAACGGGGGAGGCGTTCCGACGGCTTCGAACCTGAACTTCACGGCCGGGCAGACGGTTCCGAACCTGGTGACGGTGCCGGTGGACGGCGGGGGAGTGGTGCTCCACAACGGCAGCAGCGGCACTGTTCACATCCTGATGGACCTGCAGGGCTTCTACGGACGAGGCGGTTCCGGCTTCAAGCCCGTCTCCCCGGCCAGGGTCCTGGACACCCGCTCCGGCCTCGGCGCCTCCTCGGCGGGACCGATCGCCGCCCACGGCACCCTGGCCCTCGACCTGTCCGGGCGCCTGCCGGCGGGCACCACGGCCGTGGTGCTCAACCTGACCGTCACCCGGCCGACCGAGCACGGCTACCTCACCGCCTACCCCGACGCGGGCGCGGTACCAGGCGTGTCGAACCTCAACTTCACCGCCGGCGAGACGGTCGCCAACCTGGCCGTCGTCCCCGTCACCGACGGCAAGGCCGACTTCTTCAACGGCAGCGGCGGCACCGTCCAAGTCGTCGCCGACCTGGAAGGCTACTTCGGCTCGGCCGTCTCGGGGGCGAACCAGTCCTACGTCCCCTACGGGCCGGACCGCATCGTCGACACCCGCTACGCCAACACCGGCGTCCCCAAGGCGCCCGTCCCCGCAGACGGAAGCATCAGCTTCTACCCCCACTGGTACCAGACCTGCAGTACCAGCTGCCCGCGGCCGGCCGGCGCGGTGCTCAACGTGACCGCGACGCAGCCGCAGAAGAACGGGTTCCTCACCGTCTACCCCAACGAGCAGGCGGTGCCGAACGCCTCCAACCTGAACTTCTCGGCGGGCAAGACAGTGCCGAACCTGGTGTCGGTTGCCGACCCCGGCCTGATGATCGGCGTCTACAACCACAGCAGCGGCAGCGTGCAGGTCATCGTGGACGAGGAGGGCTACTACATCGCCCCGCAGACCCGGACAGACTGAGGACACCAGCGGATTCGGGCGCCGTCGGCATCCATCAGGCAGTCTGTGTACGGTCGATGTCGCCCGTGCTCTGTCGGTGTTCCGGGTCGATGTTGACGCGCCGGCGCCCGCGTCTGGCGGCGCGGCCCGCCGCTCTGCCGTACGAACGCCGTGACCTCCGGCACCAGGAGCAGCTCCATCGGCGCCGGAGTGCCGACCTGCGCGGCGACCTCCCGCACCCGCTGCCACAGACGGGGCTGTGCGTCCGGTGTCAGGACGAGTCCGTGCGGCGGCTCCTCGCGCGCACTGCGGCGGGTGAGCAGCAGAATCCGTACGACCGCCCAGGCGATGGCGACGGAACCGACCAGTCCCTCCAGGGTGCCGGGCGTGACGTGCCCGCTTCTGAGGAGGAACACGTCGGCGCCCGCCACGGCGGCCAGGATCGCGAGCGCCGGCAGATGGTGCCCGGCGACCACGCCGACCGCGAGCACGGCCCGCACCGGAACCGGGGGTACGCCTCGGCCCCGTCTGGCCATGACTCGCCTCACATCGCGCGCTGCCGGAGACGACCGACAGAGAAAAGACAGAAACGTGCAGATCTTGCCTGTTGCGGACAAACCATGAACAGGCCAAGAGAGGAAATCGACGAACCCGGTGTGTCACCGGCCCCTGGGGCGCGGCGGATGCCGCTGGTGTTGCGTCTTGCATGCGAGGTCCGAGGTGTTTACCCGTTCATGATCGAGCGATCGACCGTCCATGGTCCGATGCGTCATAACCTGCCGATCGTCGCGTACCCCACCGTCGCCCTGCCTGCCGGCAGGGCGCTGTCGTGACACGGACCGATCAGGGCCGGCGTGATGGCGTCGCGCGCGTCCACATACGAGGCGCTCGCGTGTTCCCCGTATCGCGGGGGAGCCGTTGCGGCCCTGTGCACCGGACATGGGTGAGGGGTAGCAGTGCGTTCGAGACACCGCAGTCAACGGAAGAGGATCTGGTGGGGAGCCGCCGGGGGGCTCGCCACCGTCGGGCTGGTCATCGGGGCGGTCGCGCAGGCCGCCCAGGGATCCGGCTCCACCCAGGGGCAGGGCGCTGTCGGCGGGACGGCGGTGTCCGCGCCGATCAAACCCGCCCTGCACACGCTGCAGGCCGACTTCAGCGCGGCCGGCGCGGAGTTCCACGTGCCGAGCAGCGTGCTGCTGGCCGTCTCGTACCAGCAGACGCTGTGGGAGTCGCACCGCGGCAACCCGTCGGTCACCGGCAACTACAACGTCATGGGCCTCACCTCCGTCAGCCGGTCGGATCTCCGGGAGGCGTCGGACACCCCGCCGGAGACGAACGGCCGGGGTGACGACCCCCGCGCGCCGCACCACCCCGAGGCAACACCGTCGAACAGCGACACGGTGCCGCCGATCACCCCGGCGATGCGCACCCTCGACACGGCGGCCTCGATGCTCGGCGACTCGCCGGCGTCGCTGCGCACCTCCACGCGACAGAGCGTGCGTGGCGCCGCCGCGCTCCTCGCCTCGTACGAGCGCGCCGCGACCGGCTCACTGCCCACCACCTCCGCGCAGTGGTACCCCGCGGTGGCCCGCTTCTCGCAGGCCGCGAACTCCGCCACCGCCGACCAGTTCGCCCACCGGGTCTACGCGACGATACGCACCGGCGCCCACCGGATCACCGCGGACAACCAGGAGGTGACGCTCACCGCCGACCCCTCGGTGCCGGTTCAGGCGTCCCCCAGGCTCAGCCCCGACCTCAGGTCCGCAGCGGACCAGGCCTCGGACGCCGTCGCCCTGAACACCGCCCCGCAGTCCGGGGCGGCCCACGTCACGGCCGCCGTCGCCCCGCTGTCCCCGCGGACCCCGGTGGTCCAGGCGGACACGACCACGCCCGCGACCGAGTGCCCGTCCACGCTGGCCTGCACCTTCACGCCGGCGGCCTACGCGCTGAACGGCAGCACCGACCAGACGGACTACGGCAACTACGACCTGGCCAACCGTCCCGCGGACGGGGACGCGATCACCAGCATCGTCATCCACGACACGGAGAGCACGGCGTCCTCGGCGATCAACGCGTTCCAGAAGCCGTCGTCCTACGCCAGCGCGCACTACGTGGTCGGCGCCGACGGTTCGGTCACGCAGATGGTGCCGACCAAGGACGTCGCCTGGCACGCGGGCAACAAGTACGTCAATGATCACTCGATCGGCATCGAGCACGAGGGCTACGCCCTGACCTACGGCTCCTGGTACACCGAGCAGGAGTACCAGTCCTCCGCGGCGCTGGTGACCTACCTCGCCCAGCGGTTCGCCATTCCGCTCGACCGCGAGCACCTCATCGGCCACGACGACGTTCCCGGCCCGCTCGACGCGTACTACGAGGGCATGCACTGGGACCCGGGCCCCTGGTGGAACTGGGGCCACTATCTCGGCCTGCTGCACGCCTCCCCGAACGGCGACGGCATGCCGGTGGCCGGTGGCGAGGTCACCATCACCCCGCCCTGGAGCACCGCGAACGAGCCGACCCTGACCGGCTGCGGCTCCTCCACCACCACCTGCCCCGCCAACCCGGCCAACTTCGTCTACCTGCGCACCAGTCCGTCCTCCACCGCCTCCCTGATCAAGGACCCGAAGTACACGGCGGACGGCCAGACCACCGGCTCCACGCTGGGCTGGGACTGGACCGACAAGGCCGTCTACGGCCAGACCTTCGTGGTCGCGGCGGTGCAGGGCGACTGGACGGCCATCTGGTACGACGGTCAGAAGGCCTGGTTCTCCAACCCCGGCGGCGCCTACACCATGGCCAACACCGGCACTGCCAAGCAGCTGATCACCCCTGCGGGCACGTCGGCGATCCCGGTGTACGGACGCGCCTACCCGGAGACCTCGGCCTACCCCTCGTCCCTGAGCACTCTCGCGGCGGACCCCAACCAGCAGCTGACCCCGCTGAGCCACGAGACCATCCAGCCGGGCCAGGCATACCGCGCGCTGGACCAGGTGACGGGCGACTTCTACTACGCCGAGAACCTCAACTGCACGGCCGACCCCGACTGCCTGCTCGTCGTCGGCACCACGCGGTACTACCCGATCCGCTACAACCACCGGATCGCGTACGTGAAGGCGAGCGACGTCAAGACGATCCAGCCGGTCGTACCGCCGACCGGCACGTTCAAGCCCGTCACGCCGAAGCGGATCATGGACACGCGTTCGGGTACGGGTGTGGCGAAGGCGAAGGTCGGTCCGGGCGGTACGGTCCATCTCCAGG
>NZ_JBWLKM010000103.1:10277-26547 GCF_059026085.1 Streptomyces sp. a15
CCCTGTGGTCGACGGAAAGGTCGACTTCTACAACAACACCGGCAGCGTCAACCTCATCGCCGACATCACCGGCTACTTCAGCAGCAGCGGCTCCGTCGAGCACAACGCCGGCCCGCTCCGCGTCATGGACACCCGCAACGGCACCGGCGTCCGCAAGGGCACGGTCGGCGCCGCCGCCAAGGTCACCCTGACCGTCGGTGGCAGGAACGGCGTCCCCGTGGACGCCACCGCCGTCGTCCTCAACGTCACCGCGACCGGCGGTACCTCCTCCAGCTACGTCACGGTCTACCCCGACGGCACCACCCGCTCCAGCGCGTCCAATCTCAACTTCACGGCCGGCGAGACCATACCCAACCTGGTCGTCGTCCCCGTGATCAACGGAAAGGTCGACTTCTACAACAACACCGGCAGCGTCCACCTCATCGCCGACCTGACGGGCTACTTCACCAGCTGAGCCCCAGGGCGGCGGGTCGCGAGGCGTACACCGGACGCGCGTGTGCCCGCCCACGGCAGACGGGCCTGGCCACGAACGGCTCCTCCGTGCGTGGCCAGGCCCGTCTGCGCCGGCAAGCCCGGCACCGGCCCCTGGACAGACAGAGACCGACCCGAAGAAAGGCCCGAGCAACGATGAGTTACAGCGGTGATGTCGAGGCCGGCGGTCCCGGGGACACGCGGGAGACGACCGACCTGGTGATCACGAAGATCTCGGTCGGTGAGATCGACAACAACGTCTACCTGCTCCGCTGCCGGAAGACCGGCGAACAACTCCTGATCGACGCCGCCGCCGAGCCGCGGACACTGCTCGACCTCGTCGGTGACGGCGGCCTGGCCACGGTGTTCACCACGCACCGGCACTGGGACCACCATCGGGCTCTGGCCGACGTGGTCGCCGCGACCGGCGCCCGCTCCCTCGTCGGACGCGACGACGCCTCCGGAATCCCGGTCGCGGACCTCCTGGTGGACGACGGCGACACCGTGCGGGTCGGGGCCGTGTCCCTCACCGCCATCCATCTGGTGGGGCACTCGCCGGGCTCCACCGCGCTGCTCCACCGCGACCCGAAGGGGCATCCGCACCTGTTCACCGGAGACAGCCTCTTCCCCGGCGGCATCGGCAACACGGAGAAGGACCCGGCGCGTTTCGCCTCTCTCCTCCACGACGTCGAGACGAAGATCTTCGCCGGGCTTCCGGACGAGACCTGGGTCTACCCGGGCCATGGCAAGGACACCACGCTGGGAGCGGAGCGACCGTCGCTGCCGCAGTGGCGGGCCCGGGGCTGGTAACGCGCGAGCAGCATCCGACGGCCGCCGTGCGACTACGTAGGACACCAGTTGAACCGTGTGCCGCCCACTGGACCGCGTGGGCTTCCCGCCGTCTTCTGGTGGATGCGGGCCGGCCTGCTGACAACTGGCTCGGCGCCTTCGCAGGGCCGATGCCGGCTTTCTCCCTCACCGCGGACCGGGGCTGCTCCGGCTCGTACACCGGACTGGTCGTCTCGCTGCTCGGGCTCGGCTCGATCGTCGGCACGTGGCCGGTGGCGTCCTCGCGGACCGGTGTGGACGACGCGTCACCCTGGTCTCAGGCCATGTCCGGACAGCCGTCAGCATGGCTGCCCCGGGGCTCGTGCAGGACCGTACCGCCGTGGCCGCCGCCACGTTCGCGGTGGGGGTGGGGACCCGGGTGGTGCGACCGGCCGCGCTCAATAGGCGACGAGATCAGTGCCATCGCCCTCGGACGAGTGCCGTGGCACATCATGGGTGTCGTGCCCGGCGTGCCGCCCCACGGTGCTTTCGCGCACGATGAGCTGATGGGGTGCCCGGATCTCCAGACCCGGTACGGGCGTCGGGCTGGTGATCCGGTTGAGCAGCCGCTCGACCGCCGTTTCGGCGATCAGTTTCTTGTCCGGCGAGATCGTCGTGACGGACGGGTTGGCGTACCGGCCGTCCTCGATGTCGTCGTAGCCGATGACGGCGACGTCCTCGGGAACACGCAGTCCGCGGGAGGCCAGCGTGCGCATGGCGCCCAGGGCCACCAGGTCGCTGTAGCAGAAGACCGCGTCCGGCGGCTCCTCCAGATCGAGCAGGTGGGCCATGGCGGCGGCGCCGTCGGAGCGGTTGAAGCGCGGCGTGGAGACGACGAGCTCCTCGTGAACGGGCAGCCCGGCGCGCTCATGGGCCAGCC
The DNA here is from genome assembly GCF_059026085.1 of Streptomyces sp. a15. Lineage (NCBI taxonomy): Bacteria > Bacillati > Actinomycetota > Actinomycetes > Kitasatosporales > Streptomycetaceae > Streptomyces > Streptomyces sp. A15. The sequence goes on from NZ_JBWLKM010000103.1 coordinate 12,457, forward strand.
GGAAGCCCCGCGTGCGCAGCTGGGCCGCCTCGCCGGTGCGGTACGGCTGGTCGCCGATCGCCGCGATACGGCGTCGGCCGAGGCCGATCAGGTGTTCCGTGGCCTCCCGGGACGCGGTGACGTCGTCGATGCCGATGTGGTCGAAGCCGCCGTCGCTGACCCGCTCGCCGAGTACGACGAGAGGCAGGCTCGGGTCACGGCCGGACAGGTCCGCCTGGGCCAGGCCCAACGGGCTGAAGATGACCCCGTCGAAGAGCAGTCGCTCCGAGCCGCGGGAGAGGAACAGCTTCTCGTGCTCCGCGTCGCCGTCGGTCTGGTCGATCAGGACGTTGTACCCCTGGATCCGGGCGGCGCGGATGATGCCTTGCAGCAGTTCGGAGAAGTACGGCGTGTCCAGATACGGCACGACCACCGCGATCTGCCCGGAGCGTCCGGCGGCGAGGTTGCGGGCCAGCACGTTGGGCCGGTAACCGAGCTCGTCCACGGCCTGCTGGACCCGGGCGCGGGTGGCCTCGGCGACCGGCGCGTAGCCGTTGACGACGTTCGACACGGTGCGGCTGGAGACGCCGGCGCGCGCCGCCACGTCCCGAAGTGTCACACCTCTTCCCATGGTTCACCTTTGTCCTGGATACCGGTTCTGACGGTTGAAGCGTCCCTCGAAGCTTTCTTGAAGCTTTCTTTGACGTTTCCGTGAAGTTACCTATTGCAGCGCGGCAACCCGTTGGTTAACACTTCTGCAGCGCTGCAAAAGCGTAGCAGAGCCGATCCGGCTGCGTGATCAAGCAGCGCCCCCCTTCCGTGGCCGAGGCGAACCCCCGGTCCGGCGCAAGTCCCTCGTATGCAGGGCCCGTTGGTCGGCCGGCGACAGGAACACCGCCTGTCTCCGGCCCAACACCCGGACATTGTCCGGAATTTCGATCACGCTGCCTGTCCCGCTGCCTCCCGAACCGCCGGGCCGGCACGTCCTCGTACCGCTTCTCCCTCCCCTGCTCCCCTCTGCCCCAGCACCTCACCCAGGAGAACGCCCATGTCTGCCACCAGACAGCATCCGATATGCGGCCGCCGCCGCGTGGTCCGCTCCATCCGCCGGGTCGCGACCGCGGCGACGTCCGCCGCCGTCGCGGCCGCGCTCCTCGCCGCCTGCGGTGGTGGCAGCGGCGGCAGTGGTTCGGGTGCCGCCGGGAGCGGCCCCGTGCACATCAAGGTGTGGGCGTGGTACCCCCAGTTCAAGCAGGTCGTGGCCCAGTTCAACAAGACCCACAAGGACGTCCAGGTCGACTGGGTGCAGGCCGGTGTCGGCCAGGACGAGTACACCAAGCTGAAGACCGCGCTCAAGGCCGGGCAGGGTGCACCGGACGTCGTCATGCTGGAGTTCCAGGAGCTGCCGACCATCCAGCTCACCAAGGGCCTGCTCGACATGAGCAAGTACGGCGCGAACGACGACAAGGGCGACTACGTGGACTGGGCCTGGAAGCAGGTCTCCGACGGTGACCACGTCTACGCCATCCCGGTCGACGCCGGGCCCATGGCGATGCTCTACCGGGCCGACCTCTTCAAGAAGTACGGCCTGAAGATCCCGACCACCTGGGCGGAGTACAAGCAGGAGGCGGTCAAGCTGCACAAGGCCGACCCGAGCGCGTACATGACCGACTTCGGCAGCGACGAGACGGCCGCGGGCTGGCTCCAGGGCCTGCAGTGGCAGGCCGGCTCCCGCCCGTACGACTACGCGGCGAGCAAGCTGCCGGGCATCGGGGTCAAGATGAACGACGCCGGCGCCAAGAAGGTGTACGACTACTGGGGCGACCTGGTGAAGAACAAGCTCGTCGACACCGCCTCGTACGCGACCACCGACTTCTACAACGGGCTCAGCAGCGGCAAGTACGCCACCTACCTCGCCGCCGGCTGGGGGCCCGGCTACCTCTCCAGCGTGGCGAAGAAGACCGCGGGCAAGTGGCGCGCGGCTCCGCTGCCGCAGTGGACGGCCGGGGGCAACGCGCAGGGCGACTGGGGCGGTTCATCCTTCTCGGTGACCAGCCAGACCCAGCACCCCAAGGAGGCCACCGAGGTCGCCCGGGAGCTGTTCGGCACCTCGCAGGCCGCCTGGAAGATCGGCATCGACCAGGCCTACCTGTTCCCGACCGTCAACTCGGTCCTCAACGGCGCGTACTTCGAGGACAAGAAGTACGACTTCTTCGGCGGCCAGCAGGTCAACAAGGTCTTCGTGCCCGCCGCGAACGGCATCGGGACCTTCGACTGGAGCCCGTTCCAGGACTACGCCTACAACACCCAGACCACCGAGGTCGGCAAGGCGATTCAGGGCCAGACCCCGTGGTCGTCCGTCGCCGACAACGTCCAGCAGCAGGTGACCTCCTACGCGTCCAAGCAGGGCTTCAAGGTCAACAAGTAGCCCGCCCGCTGTACCGCCCCCGCCGACGCCGATCCGACCCACGCCAGTCGTCGGCGGGGGTATCCAGACTCGCAAGGAGATGCTGATGAGCCCGCTCAGGCAGGGATCCGCTGCGGCCGCCGCAGCCGCGCCCCCTGACACACCGGTCCGGAGGGGCCGTGACGCCGTGACGGCCGGCGGGAACGCCCGACCGAGTACCGGACCGCGTACCGGGCGGCTGTCCTCCCACACCCGTCACAAGGTGATGGGCCTGTTCCTGGTCACCCCGTTCACCCTGCTGTTCCTCGCCTTCCTGGTGGCCCCGCTCGGCTACGCCTTCTGGCTGAGCCTGCACACCTCCACCCTGGTCGGCGGCGACCACTTCAGCTGGTTCGCCAACTACAAGCAGGCCTTCACCGACCATCAGTTCCTGTCCGGCCTGGGACGGGTCGTGCTCTTCGGTGTCGTACAGATTCCCCTCATGCTGGGGCTCGCGCTCCTCGGGGCCCTGCTCATCGACGAGGTCGGCAGCCGCCTCGCCAAGGTCTTCCGGATGACCTTGTTCATGCCGTACGCCGTGCCCGCGGTGATCGGCGCCCTGATGTGGGGCTTCCTGTACAGCCCGACGTTCGGCCCCGTCCAGTCGCTCAGCCACGCGCTGGGCCTGGGCTCGGTCAACCTGCTCTCCCACAGCCTGATGCTGACCTCGCTGGGCAACATCGTGACCTGGCAGTGGACCGGCTACAACATGATCGTCCTCTACGCCGCGCTGCAGGGCCTGCCCCGCGAGGTCTACGAGGCGGCGAAGCTCGACGGAGCCAGTCCGGTGCAGACGGCCCTGCGCATCAAGATCCCGATGGTTTCCTCGGCGATGGTGCTCACACTGATGTTCACCATCATCGGCACCCTCCAGTTCTTCACCGAGCCGCGGGTCCTGCGCCCGATCGCGTCCTCGGTGATCACCCCGGACTACACGCCGAACCTCTACGCCTACAACCTGGCTTTCCAGTACTCGGAGTTCAACTACTCCGCCGCGATCTCCTTCGCCCTCGGCGCGGTGGTCTTCGTCGGCTCCTACCTGTTCCTGTTCGCCGCGCGCCGAAGGAGCGGACTGAAGTGACGACGACCGCCGTGGCCGCCCCCGCCAGCCCCACCACCCGCCCCGCGCGCCGCAAGGCACCCGTCTCCAAGGGTCGCGTCACCGTCAACGTGGTGATGGTGGCGTTGATCCTCTACTTCCTGATGCCGTTCTGGTGGCTGGTGGTCGCCTCCACCAAGAACAACGACGCGCTGTTCTCCACCGCAGCGCTGTGGTTCCACTCGCCGGGTTCCTTCTTCAGCAACCTCCAGCAGCTGTTCACGTACAACGACGGCGAGTACCTGCGCTGGATGGGCAACACCGCCGTCTACGCGGGCGTCAGCGGCTTCGGCGCCACCGCGGTGGCCACCCTCGCGGGTTACGCCTTCGCCAAGTACCGCTTCCCCGGCCGGAATCTGCTGTTCTCCAGCCTGCTCGGCGCGATCATGGTCCCCGCGACCGCGCTGGCCATCCCGACGTATCTGCTGCTGAGCAAGGTGGAACTGACCGACACCATGTGGGCGGTCATCCTGCCCTCGCTGCTCAACCCGTTCGGCGTCTACCTGATGCGGGTGTACGTGCAGGAATCCCTGCCGGACGAACTCCTTGAGGCGGCCCGCGTCGACGGAGCCGGAGAACTGCGCACCCTGTTCTCCGTGGCGCTGCCGACCCTGAAGCCCGCCCTGGTGACCGTGCTGCTGTTCTCCATGGTCGGCACCTGGAACAACTTCTTCCTGCCGCTGGTGATGCTCAACAACGACAAGCTGTTCCCGCTCACCGTCGGTCTTCAGTCCTGGTACGCGGGCGCGATGGTGCAGAGCGGTGCCAACGCGTTGTTCACACTGGTCGTCGTGGGCTCGCTGGTGGCGATCCTGCCGCTGATCCTCGCCTTCCTCCTCCTCCAGCGGTACTGGCGCGGCGGTCTGACCGTCGGCAGCCTCAAGTGACCCAGGGGGCTCAGCCGAGCCCCCACCTACCCCCGCGCGCCTCCACCTACTCCCGCGCGTTCCTCTCCTCCCGCGTCGGCCGCCGCCCCGCGGTCCTCCCCGCGCGCCTTCTTCCGGAGCGATTCATGCTGCACGCCTCCCTGACCGTCGACCCCGCCTTCCGCGTCGCCGACGTCAGCCCCCGCACCTTCGGCTCGTTCGTCGAGCACATGGGCCGATGCGTCTACACCGGCATCTACGAACCCGGCCACTCGCACGCCGACGAGGACGGCCTGCGCCGCGACGTGCTGGACCTGGTCCGCGAACTGGGCGTGACCACCGTCCGCTACCCCGGCGGCAACTTCGTCTCCGGCTTCCGCTGGGAGGACAGCGTCGGCCAGGTGGCCGAGCGCCCCACCCGCCTCGACCTCGCCTGGCACAGCACCGAGACCAACGCCTTCGGACTGCACGAGTTCCACACCTGGGCCGCCAAGGCCGGCGTCGAGCCGATGATGGCCGTCAACCTCGGCACCCGGGGCGTCCAGGAGGCCCTCGACCTGCTGGAGTACTGCAACCATCCGGGCGGGACCGCCTGGTCCGACCAGCGGATCAAGAACGGCGCCCAGGACCCCTTCGGCATCCGGATGTGGTGCCTGGGCAACGAGATGGACGGCCCCTGGCAGACCGGCCACAAGACGGCCGCGGAGTACGGCCGCCTGGCGGCCGAGACCGCCCGGGCCATGCGCATGGTCGACCCCGGCCTGGAACTGGTGGCCTGCGGCAGCTCCAGCTCCTCGATGCCGACCTTCGGCGCCTGGGAGGCCACCGTCCTGGAGGAGGCCTACGACCAGGTCGACTACATCTCCTGCCACGCCTACTACGAGGAACTCGACGGCGACCTCGGCAGCTTCCTGGCCTCCGGGGTCGACATGGACCACTTCGTCGAGTCCGTGGTCGCCACCGCCGACCACATCCGCGCCAAGCAGCGCAAGAAGAAGCGGATCAACCTCTCCTTCGACGAGTGGAACGTCTGGTACCAGTCCCGCTTCGAGGCGCAGGACAAGCCCGCCGACTGGGCGGTCGCCCCGCGCGTGATCGAGGACGAGTACAACGTCGCCGACGCTGTCGTCGTCGGCGGGCTGCTGATCAGCCTGCTGCGCAACAGCGACCGCGTCACCGCCGCCAGCCTCGCCCAGCTCGTCAACGTCATCGCCCCCATCCGCAGCGAGCCCGGCGGGCCCAGCTGGCGCCAGACCACGTTCCACCCCTTCGCCCAGGCCGCCCGCCACGCCCGCGGCACCGTCCTGCGGGTGGAGCCGGTGGCGCCGGTGTACGACACGGCCCGCTTCGGTGAGGTCCCGGTCGTCGACGCCGTCGCCACCCACCTGACCGGGGCCGAGCAGGCCGACGAACTGACTGTCCTCGCCGTCAACCGGCACCAGTCCGAGAACGTCGAACTCGCCCTCGACCTGCGGGCCTTCCCCGGCTACGCCCCGGTGGAGCACTCGGTGCTCAGCGACCCGGACCTCCGCGCCACCAACACCCGGCAACACCCCGACCGGGTCCGCCCGCGCGCCATCGTCACCGGTTCCGTCACCGACGGCCGTCTCGCCGTACAGCTTCAGCCCGTCTCCTGGAACGTCATCCGGCTGCGCCGCGTCGGCTGACACCTCCCCATGACACCGCCGCTCCCGACCGGGCCGGTCCCGGGAGCGGCGGCCCCCAAGGCACCACCTCCCCCTGACGGTTATGGGAGCCGCACATGCCCACCACCAGGGAAGGCGCCAGACTCCGCGCCGTTCCACGCACCTACGCAGTGACGTTTCTCCTCGCCCTTCTCGCAGCAGCCGTCGTCCTCGTCCTGCCCGCCTCGGGCCAGGCGCACGCGGTCGCCCGTGCCTCCCAGACGATGTACACACCGCCGTCGGGCGCGCCGTCCCCGGGCTCGCTCTACCCGCGGGCGGTACGTCTGCAGTACAGCGGTTCGTCCAACGGCACCCTGCTTGCCACGTTCGAGCAGTACAGCTCGGGCACCCCCGTCTTCCCGGTCTACCGCAGCACCGACAACGGCAACAGCTGGACGCAGATCTCCAGCATCAGCGACACGCACAACGGTTTCGGCATGCGCTACCAGCCGTTCCTGTACGAACTGCCCACCGCCATCGGCAACTTCCCGGCCGGCACGATCCTCGCCGCGGGCAACTCCATCCCGAGCGACCTGTCGTCGACCGAACTGGACCTGTACGCCAGCACCGACCACGGCACCACCTGGTCGTACGTCAGCTCCATCGCCACCGGCGGCAAGGCGGACCCCAGCAACGGCCAGACCCCGGTGTGGGAGCCGTTCCTGATGGCCTCCGGCAACAAGCTGATCGTCTACTACTCCGACCAGCGTGACCCGGACAACGGCCAGAAGATCGTCCACCAGGTCAGCACGGACGGCCTCACCTGGGGCTCTGTCGTCAACGACGTGGCCACGTCGACCTACGGCGACCGCCCGGGCATGCCCGTGGTCGCCAAGCTCCCCAACGGCAAGTACGTCATGACGTACGAGTTCTGGGGCGCCCCCGAGGGCGGCTTCGCCGTCTACTACAAGATGTCCTCCGACCCGGAGGCGTTCGGTTCCGCCACCGGCATCCCGCTCAAGGCGACCGACGGCACCCAGCCCAAGAGCTCCCCGTACATCACCTGGCTGCCCACCGGCGGCGCCAACGGCACCCTGGTGGTCAGCGCCAACAGCAGCGACGACCTGTTCCTGAACACGCAGAACGGCGCCGCGAACACCTGGACGCGCATCGCCTCCACCGTGCCCGGCGGCTACAGCCGGGGCCTTCTCCCGCTGGCGGACGGCCACAGCCTGCTGGTCCTCAGCGGCGGCCACCTCACCGACACCGGCCTCAACCCCGTCACCTACGGCACCATCGACCTGGGCGGCGGCATCTCCGACGGCGCCACCTACACCGCGTCCAACGCCAACAGCCACCTGATGCTCACCATCGCGGGCGGCTCCACCACCAGCGGCGTCAACGCCACCCAGCAGAACGCCGACAACGCGAGCGACCAGAAGTGGCGGTTCGTCCAGCAGACGTCCGGCTACTTCAAGATCTTCAACGTGGCCAGCGGCAAGGTCCTTGGCGTGGAGAACCAGTCCACCGCCAACGGCGCCAAGGTCCTGCAGTGGGACGACAACGGCACCCTCGACCACGAGTGGGCCGTATCCCCCGACCCGGCGGGCGGCTTCACCGCGGTCAACCGGATCAGCGGCAAGTACCTGGAGATCCCCAGCGCCTCCACCACGGTCGGCACGGCCGCCGGCCAATGGGCCGCCACCGGCTGCGCCTGCCAGCGCTGGAATCTCACCCAGACCGCCCTGCCGAACCTGTCCACCGGCCAGTACGTCCTGGTGAACAAGAACAGCGGCCGGTACTTGGAGATCCCGGGCGCCTCCACCGACACGGGCAAGCAGGCGGGTCAGTGGCAGAACACCGCCAACGACTGCCAGTGGTGGACCTTCCAGTCGCAGAGCGGCGGGTCGTGGACGGTGAAGAACGTCAACAGCGGTCTGAACCTCGACATCAGCAACGGCTCGACCTCGTCCGGCGCGGCCGTCGTCCAGAACACGTCCTCCGCCGCGAGTTCGCAGAAGTGGACGCTGACGGACGCGGGCGGCGGCTACTACAAGCTCGTCGACGTCGGCAGCGGCCTGGTGGCGGACGTCGCCTCCGCCTCCACCGCCAACGGGGCGCTGATCGTCCAGTCGACGGACAACGGCGCCGATGACGAACTCTGGCAGATCGTCCGGGTCAACTGACCCCACCACTCCCTGACGCCGCGGGCCCGGACCCTGCACCGGGCCCGCCGGCACAGCCCTCTCCACAGAAAGACGCCGACCGTGACTGAAGCACAAGACGAACGGAAGACCGCCGAAACGTACGTCGTCGGCGTCGACTTCGGCACCCTGTCGGGCCGGGCCGTCGTGGTACGCGTCCGTGACGGCGCCGAACTGGCCGTAGCCGAGCACCCGTACGCGCACGCCGTCCTCGACCGCGAACTGCCGGACGGCACCCGGCTGCCGCCCGACTGGGCCCTGCAAGCCCCCTCGGACTACATCGACGTACTGCGCAGCGCCGTACCCGAGGCCCTGGCCCGCTCCGGTGTACGGCCGGACCAGGTGATCGGCGTCGGAACGGACTTCACCGCCTGCACGGTTCTGCCGGTGCTCGCCGACGGCACGCCCCTGTGCGAGCTGCCCGGCCTCGCCGGCCGTCCGCACGCCTACCCCAAACTGTGGCGCCACCATGCCGCCCAGGCGCAGGCCGACCGGATCACGGCGCTCGCCGAGGAACGGAAGGAGGACTGGCTGGCGCGCTACGGCGGACGGATCTCCTCGGAGTGGGAGTTCGCCAAGGCGCTTCAGGTGCTGGAGGAGGACCAGGAGGTCTACCACCGGACCGAGCGCTGGCTGGAGGCCGCGGACTGGATCGTGTGGCGCCTGTGCGGCAGGTACGTCCGCAACGCCTGCACCGCCGGCTACAAGGGCCAGTTCCAGGACGGCTCCTACCCGTCCCCCGAGTACCTGGCGGCGCTGAACCCCGGCTTCGCGGACTTCGTGACCGACAAGCTCGACCAGCCCATCGCCCAACTGGGCGAGGAAGCGGGCAGGCTGACGGCCGAGGCCGCGGCCTGGACGGGCCTGCCGGAGGGCATCTCGGTCTGTGTCGGCAACGTCGACGCGCATGTGACGGCGCCCGCGGCGGCCGCGGTCGAGCCCGGCCAGATGGTGGCCATCATGGGCACCTCGACCTGTCACGTGATGAGCTCCGACCGTCACGAGACGGTGCCGGGCATGTGCGGCGTCGTCGACGGCGGCATCCTGCCGGGCCTGTGGGGCTACGAGGCCGGTCAGAGCGGCGTCGGCGACATCTTCGGCTGGTTCGTGCGCAACGGCTTCCCCGCGTCGTACGCCGAAGAGGCCGCCGTACTCGGTCGCGACCCGCATGAACACCTCACCGCCCTGACCGCCGGGCAGAAGGTCGGCGAGCACGGCCTGATCGCCCTGGACTGGCACAGCGGCAACCGCTCCGTCCTGGTCGACCACGACCTGAGCGGAGTGCTGGTCGGCCTGACGCTGTCCACCCGCCCGGAGGACATCTACAGGGCGCTGCTGGAAGCCACCGCCTTCGGCACCCGCACCATCATCGAGACGTTCGAAACCGCCGGGGTGCCGGTGGAGGAGCTCATCATCGCGGGCGGCCTGACGAAGAACGCGCTGCTGATGCAGATCTACGCCGACGTCACCGGCCGCCCGCTCGGCGTCATCGGCTCCGCGCAGGGCCCGGCACTCGGCGCCGCGATGCACGCCGCGGTCGCCGCCGGCGCGTACCCCGACATCCGGGCCGCGGCCCGTGCCATGGGCAAGCTTCACCGCCACGCCTACCGGCCCGACCCCGAACGCGCCGCGGCCTACGACCGCCTGTACGCCGAATACCGGCTCCTGCACGACTACTTCGGCCGCGGCACCAACGACGTCATGCACCGGCTGCGCCGCATCCGCGCCGAGGCATCTGCCTGACGCGACCCCAGGTGCGCCGGAGATGCGCCCCGAGATGCGCCCCGACATGCGCCCCGAGATGTGACCCAAGTGTGAAAGGCCCTCCGCCATGACGACACCCACCACGAAGCCGTACGACCGCCAGGAGATCTGGTTCCTCACCGGAAGCCAGGGCCTGTACGGCGACGACATCCTGCAACAGGTCGCCCATCAGTCGCGGCAGATCGCCGAACGGTTCGACTCCGGCCCGCAGATCCCGCTGCGGGTCGTGTGGAAGCCGGTCCTCACCGACGCCGAGTCGATCCGGCGGCTCTGCCTGGAGGCGAGCGCCTCCGACACGTGCGTGGGTGTGATCGTGTGGATGCACACCTTCTCACCGGCCAAGATGTGGATCGCCGGACTCAGCGCCCTGGACCGCCCCCTCCTGCACCTGCACACCCAGTACAACCTGTCGCTGCCCTGGTCGAGCATCGACATGGACTTCATGAACCTCAACCAGGCCGCCCACGGCGACCGCGAGTTCGGCCACATCGAGGCACGGCTCGGCGTCGACCGCAAGATCGTCGCCGGTCACGCCACCGACCCGAGGGTCGTCCGGCGCGTCGCGGCCTGGGCACGGGCCGCCGTCGGCCGCCAGGCGGCGCGCACCCTGCGCCTGGCGCGGTTCGGCGACAACATGCGCGACGTGGCCGTGACCGAGGGCGACAAGGTCGAGGCCCAGCTGCGGTTCGGGTTCTCCGTGAACACCTACGCCGTCAACGACCTGGTCGCCGTCGTCGACGACGTCGAGGACAAAGCAGCCGCCGAACTCGCCGCCGAGTACGTCGAGTCGTACGACGTGGTCCCCGCGCTGCGCCCCGGTGGCATCCGCCACGACTCGCTGCTGTACGCGGCCCGTCTGGAACTCGGCATGCGCGCCTTCCTCACCGAGGGCGGCTTCACCGCCTTCACCACCAACTTCGAGGACCTCGGCGGTCTGCGCCAGCTGCCGGGCCTGGCTGTCCAGCGCCTGATGGCGGACGGTTACGGCTTCGGCGGCGAGGGCGACTGGAAGACCTCCGCGCTGCTGCGCACGATGAAGGTCATGGGTCAGGGACAGCCCGGCGGTACCACCTTCATGGAGGACTACACCTACCACCTCGGCCCGGGCACCCCGCGCGTCCTCGGCGCCCACATGCTGGAGGTCTGCCCCTCGGTGGCCGCCGACCGCCCCCGCTGCGAGATCCACCCCCTGTCCATCGGCGGCCGCGAGGATCCCGTCCGCCTGGTCTTCAACGCCGCCCCCGGCCCCGCCGTCGTCGTCGGCCTCTGCGACCTCGGCGACCGCTTCCGGCTGACCGCCAACACCGTCGACGTCGTCACCCCCAGCGAAACCCTGCACCGCCTGCCGGTCGCCCGCGCCGTCTGGAAGCCCCGACCCTCGCTCGCCGAGTCCGCCGAGAGCTGGCTGCTCGCCGGCGCCCCGCACCACACCGTGCTCAGCTCCGCCGTCGACACCGAGACCCTCACCGACTACGCCGCCATGACCGGCGTCGAGCTCCTCACCATCGACGAGCACACCAGCACCGAGCAATTCACCAAGGAGATCCGCTGGAACGCCGCCTACCACCGGCTGGCCCAGGCCCTGTGAGCCCTGTGACACCCGTGATCCGCACCCAAGGAGACGACCGATGACCGCACGAGTCCGTGACGGCCTGCGGGAAGAGGTACTCGACGCGAACCTGGCCATCCCCCAGGTCGGCCTGGCCACGCTCACCTGGGGGAATGTGAGCGGCGTCGACCGCGAGGCGGGCGTCTTCGTCATCAAGCCCTCAGGCATCCCCTACGAGGATCTCGCCCTCGGTCATCTGGTGACGGTCCGCCTCTCCGACGGCGAGGTCGTCGACGGCGACCTGCGTGCCTCCACCGACACCGAGACCCACCGCTGCCTCTACCTCGCCTTCCCCTCCATCGGCGGCGTCACCCACACCCACTCCACCCACGCCGTCGCCTTCGCCCAGGCCCGCCGCTACATACCCGTCCTCGGCACCACCCACGCCGACACCTTCAACGGCCCCATCCCCTGCACCCCCGACCTCACCGCCGACCAGTGCGCGAAGGACTACGAGTACAACACCGGCCGCGTCATCGTCGACCTGCTCGACGGAGACGACACCCGGGCCGCCGAGGTCCCGGCCGCCCTGGTCGCCCACCACGGCCCCTTCACCTGGGGCACCACCGCCCGCAAGTCCCTGGAACACGCCATCATCTGCGAAGCGGTCGCCGACATCGCCACCCACACCCTCGCCCTCTCACCGCAGGCCCCACCACCCCCACACCTCCTGGCCCGCCACTACACCCGCAAACACGGCCCCGACGCCTACTACGGCAACCCGGACATGGCGACCTCCGTGTGACGGGCTCTGTCCAGCACGCACGGGACGGCTCTCGCCGACCAGCCGCGGTCTTCGAGAGTCGTCAGCGTTCTCGCCCGGGCTTGCATGAGTGGCCGCTCAGCAGACGCGCCTCCATGCTGTCGAGGACGGCGACGGGGTTCGGTTCACTCGTGATCGATGAGGAGTGCGGGACCTTGGAGACGGCGAACCGTGCGCTGTCCCCGAGCCGCACCACGGCGTACGACCTTGCCAAGCGCGGCCGGTATCCGTGCACGGTCCTGCGTCTGGGCAACGCCATCGAAGAGGAGACAGCTGCGACACCCGAGGCGGAAGTGGGCGGCTTGTCGTCGAGCTGCTGTTGTTGCTGTGTGCGCCGCTGCGCTCGTCGGCGCGAGGAGTGTAAGCGAGAGGCCTGCGAGTGATGGCCAACGTCTCGTATGTGTGATCTCGACAAGCCGTGCCACCATGGTGTCGCCAAGGAGCTGTGCAGGTTGACCCTCGACCTTGTTCAGGGACCAGAGTGCTGGGTGTGGAGAACGACATGCGCAGCATTGGCGATGTGGCCCGCGACAGCGGCCTGGGTGTGAGCGCCCTGCGGTTCTACGACCGTGCCGGTGTGCTGGTCCCGGCCTGGGTGGATCCGGTGAGCGGTTATCGCTGGTACGAACCCGAGCAGCTCGAAGAGGCCCGGCTGCTGGCCCGCTTGCGCCGGGCCGGGATGCCGCTGGCGGACATCCGGCTGGTGCTGGCCAGCTGGTCCGGCGCGGACAGTGATCTGGTCCGGAAACTACTCAAGGCGCACCTGCGCCGTCTCGAACAGGGGCTGTCCGATGCCCGTAGCGAGTTCTCCGCGCTCCGAGCGCTACTCGATCACAGGGAGAATGTCATGACCTCGCTCCGCATCGCCACCGTCCGGCTGTCCATCGCTGCGCCCGAGCTGGCAGCCGCGCTGGACACGGTCCGTTTCGCGGCGAGTACCGACCCGGAGCTGCCGATGCTCGGCGGGGTCCTGTTCGACATCGAGGGCGAGAGCCTCCACGTCGTGGCCACCGACCGGTACCGAATGGCTGTCGCGCAGGCCGGTATCGCCGGGCACGACGGGAGCCGAGTGCAGGTCATCGTGCCCACCCCGCTCGCCGACGCGATGCGGGCGCTGTTGGACAGCGAGGGACCCGTGCGGCTCTCTGTCGACGCTGACCGCGTGACCCTGGAAGTCGGGGACAGGCAGGCCGCCGGTCAGTGCCTCGACCACGACTTCCCCGACTACCGCCGCCTCCTCCCCGTGGCCGGCGGACGTCGCACCCTCGTCGAGGTGGCGGCGTTCCGGAAGGCCCTGGAGACCGGTCCCGTCCGTTCCGGCGAGGCCGGAGCGCATGACCTCAGCGTGCTCAGGGCGGACGCCGGCGGCACGGTGACCCTCTGCACTGACGGTGACGACGACCCGAACCGCGTGGCAGTCAACCGTGAGTTCCTGCTGGACGCGCTGGCCGCCGGGTCCCGGGCCCGACTGATTCTGGAGTTCGGCGCACCCACGGCGCCGATCGCGATTCGCCGGCCCGACGATGAGGGCACCTTCTCGATGCTGATGCCGGTCCGCCTGGAGGACTGACGGTACGTTCACCCTGATCCGGCCCGCCCAGACCAACCGGACGGAGCCGGATCAGGGTGTTGGGGAACCCACTGAGGGCGACAGATGCGCAGCGCATCCTGGAGGACGCCCTGCTCACCCGGCTCGCCCAGCAGATCCACGACCGCACCGTCGACGCCCGCGACCT
>NZ_JBWLKM010000104.1:0-25987 GCF_059026085.1 Streptomyces sp. a15
CAGTCGGCGGCGACCTTCAACTGGGCCAGGGCGCGTTTGACGCAGAGGGAACGTCCCGGCAGGTCCACTCGCCACAGGTCGGACGAGACACCGCCGGCCAGCGGCGTCCAGTGGGCGGCTTCGCCGGGTCCGGCGAGCCCGTGAGCGGTCAGGAAGTCGGCCAGCGCGCTGTCGGGCACGCGGCCCGGGCTCATCTGTGCGGAGGTCGGGCTCATCGCCGGTCACCCGACCCGGTGGTTGGGCCGAGGGGGTTGTTGCGGGCGTGGGCCGGTGCCTCGCCCGCCAGGATCCGGACGACCTCCTCGGCTGCGCGTCGGCGCAGTTCCGTGACCGAGGCGTCGGAGGAGAAGGCGATGTGCGGGGTGAGGAGCGCGCCCGGCTGGTCCAACAGGGCGGCGGGGACGTGCGGTTCGGTCTCCAGTACGTCGAAGGCGGCTCCGTCCAGGTGCCCGCTGTCCAGCGTCTTGACGACCGCGTCGGTGTCCACCAGGCCGCCCCGGCTGACGTTGACCAGCAGGCCGCCCGGTGGCATCAGCTCCAGTTGCTCGGCGCCGATGATGTGGTGCGTGTCCGGTGTGAGTGGCACGTGGAGGATCACGACGTCGCTGCGGCGCAGCAGCTCCTCCAGGCCCACCATCTCCACTCCGGGAGCGTGCCTCGGCGGATGCGGATCGTGGGCCAGAATCCGGCAGCCGAACGCGCCCAGCTTGCGCACGGTGGCGCGTCCGATGCGCCCGTATCCGACGACGCCGCAGGTCAGCGTCGACAGCCGACGCAGCCGGGCGCCGGCGGGGTCCCAGCGGCCCGCGCGGACCTCCCGGTCGGAGACTGCCAGGCCCCGCGTCCAGGCCAGCACCATGCCGACGGCGTGGTCGGAGACTTCCTCGACGCAGTAGTCCGGCACGTTGGTGACCCACACACCGCGCTCGGTGGCGGCGTCCACGGCGATGTTGTCGAGTCCGACCCCGAGCCTGGCCACGACCCGCAGATCCGGAGACGTGCCGATCGCGGTGGCGGAGACGGGGGCCCAGCAGGTCAGGATCCCGGCGGGCCGGTGCTCGGCCACCAGTTCCTCGATCACCTCGGCGGAGGCGGGATCGGCAGGGCCGGTCACCAGGGTGTGGCCCGCCTCCTCGATGACCGATCGCTCGACGGAGTCGTCGGGCCAGGCGTAGTCGGTGAGCAGCACGGTGCCTGGGCGGCTCGATGGTTTCATGGCAGGTCGTCCTCGCAGAATCGTGCGGCCGCAGCGGACGGCCGGGTGTCACGCCCGGTCGCATCCGATGAGCGGGTCTGATCGCCACCCGGAAGGGCGGCCGTCGGCTTGTCCGGTTGGGCCGTCGGCCGCCAGGGGTGGGGTGGAGGGGGTCACTGGGCTCGGTCGGTGTCGCCGGCGCGCGCCGACTTGTGGTCGGGCGGGCGCCGCAGGATGCCCCTGGAACGGTTCACGAGATGTCGGGGCACGTCGAATCACTTTGTCACAGCCACGTCGTGCTAACGATAGCATTCCGAGCCTTCGGCACGTCAAGAGTGTGACGCGCACCTGATCGCCGGCACCCCTGCCGCAGGGCCCGATCAGCGCCGAAAGGCCCGTCACCACGGGAAATCGAGAAGCGCCGAAGAATTCCGGCGTTCACATCTTGACGCGCAGGAGACTTCGCCCTCATGGTTTCTGCCAGCGCCGACCGTGTGACCGCTAAGTGTCCGCACGGGGTCCGGCTGTCGAAGACGCCATAGCCACGGACGTCCCCGACGGGCGATACACGGCTGAATTCCGCATGCGGTGTCCGACCGCACGGCAGCCCGTCGCCCTCATTTCACCAGCCGACGACCGCCTCGCCGTCGTCGACTCGAGTCCGTGTTCAGCTCACCGCTTCTCGCCATCGCCCGTACGGCCCCGTACCGGCGATGGATCCGCCGCGGCCTGCCGTGGCCCATTCCTCTCTCAGGAGCCGCTATGACTCACGCAGCGCAAGTCGACACCAGTGCGGTCCCCGCAAGCGAAACGCAGGAAAAGAGCCCGGCCATCATTTCCCGCCCCATGATCGGGGTCGGGTTCCTGGTCGTGGTCCTCTCCTACATGGTCAACGCGATGGACCGCCAGGTCTTTCCTCCCCTGCTGCCCAACATCCGCGCGGAGTACGGGTTCTCCCTGGAGCAGGGAGGGTTGCTGGCGACGAACTTCACCCTCGGTATGGCGCTGGCCGGCCTGCCCGCGGGCTATCTCCTGGACCGCTTCCGCCGCAAGACCGTGCTGCTGGTCAGCATGGTGATCTACTCCCTGGGCACCATGGCCACGCCACTGGCCACCGGTTTCGCCGACATGACCGTCTACCGGGTCGTCTCCGGCTTCGGAGAGGGCATGCAGTCCGCCGCCATCTTCGCGGCGATCGGCGCCTTCTTCGCCCACCGGCGGGGCCTCGCTTTCGGCGTCATCGGCATGGGCTACTCGATCGGCGTGTTCATCGCACCGCTCATCGGCGTCCAGCTCGTGAGCATGCACGGCACCTGGCACTCGCCCTTCTACCTGTTCGGCGCGGCCGGGCTGCTGATCGCGGCCGCCGCCGTCTTCCTCGTGAAAACGGGTCTGACCGAGCGCTCCGCCGAGAAGGTCGTCTCGACCAGGACCTACGAGTACATGCCGGCCTCCGCCTACAACCGCAACACCATCGCACTGGCCGTCCACTCGGTCCTCAGCGGTGTGGCGATCTACGGGTTCCTCGGTCTCTACCCGACGTTCCTCATCACCTCGCTGCACTACACCCCAGGGGAGGCCGCACTGGCCATGAGCCTGCTCGGTTTCGGCGGCATGACGGCCGTTTTGGGCGGCTGGCTCGGCGACCGCTTCAACCAGCGCAACCTGCTGATCCTGAGCATGCTGGCCGTCTCCGTCATCAGCGTGTGCATCTACGAGACGCATGCCGGCGTCGGCATGCAGTGCGTGTTCGCCTTCCTCATGGGCGCGTTCGGCCTGGGCTTCATCTACCCCAACACCAACAGCGCGATACAGCGGGCCGTCCGTCCCGCGCAGATCGGACGCGCCTCCGGACTCTTCGTCACCAGCTACTACGGACCGGCGGCCTTCTCGGGCCTGCTCTTCGCCGCCCT
Organism: Streptomyces sp. a15; assembly: GCF_059026085.1. Lineage (NCBI taxonomy): Bacteria > Bacillati > Actinomycetota > Actinomycetes > Kitasatosporales > Streptomycetaceae > Streptomyces > Streptomyces sp. A15. Next base: position 3,109 of record NZ_JBWLKM010000104.1, read on the forward strand.
GGTGGACTCCTTCGGCTGGGACAGGGCCGGGCTGCTGCAGGTGACAGTGCTGCCGCTGGTGGCCGCCCTGGCGCTGACCTTCGTCCGCCCCTCGAAGTTCAACAACGCGGTCCGCTAGCGAGTCGGTCCGCAGGACCTCTGCCGCCGTGTCGCACCGGGAGCCCGCCCGGTGCGACACGGCGGCACTCCTCCGACAGGACACGCAAGCCAGCGCCGACACGCCACGGGGCCTGCCCACCGCCGAGCGGTGGGCAGGCCCCGTGGCGACACAGCCCGGCAGACGTCCGAGGTCAGAGGCTCTCGGCCACGACCGGATTGCGCAGGACGCCGATACCCTCGATCTCCACCTCGATCTCGTCTCCGGGGCGGATCGGCCCGACACCGGACGGCGTACCGGTCATGATCGCGTCTCCCGGAAGCAGTGTCAGATAGCGGCTGAGGTAGCTGATGATGTCGGGAACGGCGAGCAGCAGGTCGGCGGTGCTAGCCGACTGCGCGACAACGCCGTTCACACGGGTCGTCAGCGACAGTGCCGAGGGGTCGAGTCCGGTCGCGATGACCGGCCCGAGGGGAGCGAACGTGTCCTGCCCCTTGCCGATCAGCAGCGTTCCGAATGCGCTTTCCCTACGCTGGAGGATGCGGTCGCTGACGTCATTTCCGCACGTGTAGCCGAGGATGTACTCATGGGCCTCGGAGGGCTTCACATGGCGGGCTTCCTTTCCGATGACGACGACCAACTCGCCTTCGAAATGGATCAGTTCACCATCCGCCGGATAGACGATCGCGTCATCCGGTCCAATCACGGCGGTGCTCGGCTTCATGAAGCACACGGGAACTTCCGGAACCTCGCGGTCGGTCTCGTCGACGTGCGAGGCGTAGTTGTAGGCGAACCCGAAAATCCGGGGTCGCTCCAGCGGCGGGAGAACGACCACGTCGCCGACTTCGTCGACATGCCCCGCAGCGGACAGTCCTGTGAAGGGATCACCTTCGCATCGCGCGATTCTTTCGCCGCCGGATTCCAGCTCTCCGTAGTGACACACGCCGCCGACGGCATACCTGACGATCCGCACGGAAACCTCCGCAACTAGGCAGCCGCAGGCGGCTGCACGGCCCACACAGTAATGCTAACGTTAGCACAAAGGCGGTGACCAACCTGGCGCCCTCACCTTTCCGACCACGGAGCGCGACGAGAATGCTATCGTTGGCATACGGAAAGTGACGACAGCGGGATCAGTCAACTCGAGGGGGCTCTTACGTGATCACGACCAAGGACATCGCCGAACGCCTCGGTATCTCCGTCTCGACGGTCGGCCGGGCACTTTCCGACGATGCCCGCATCAGCGAGGAGACCAAGTTCCGGGTCCGCCAGGCCGCTTCCGAGATGGGATACGTCGGCAACCGGGCGGCACGAATGATGCGCGGAGCGTCCAGCAACGTGGTCGCGCTGGTGATCCCGGACATCCGCAACAGCTTCTACTCGACGATCGCGCACGAGTTGTCCAAGAACATGGAGGCCGAGGGCTTCCAGCTGATGCTCTCGGAGACCGACGACGACCGGATGGTGGAGCTGCGCCATCTGCGCGAACTGTCCGCCAACCGCGTGGCCGGCGTCATCATCGTCCCCACCGCACGCCCGCACGGCGACTCCGTCAGGCTCCTGCGCGGCCTGCCGCACCTTCAGTTGCTGCGCCGCCACCCGTCGCTCGGTTCCCAGTGGTTCGGTGTGGACGACCACGAGTCACTGCGCGAGGCCACGGCCCATCTGGTGGCCCAGGGCCACACCCGCATCGCGTACCTGGGTGGTCCCACGGAGCTGCCCACGGGCGCGGAGCGTCTGCGCGGCTTTCACAGCGCCCTGAGCGAAGCCGGCCTGCCGGACGACGCCGGGCGCACGGAGTTGGGGCCGCCGTCGTCCGTGGAGTACGGCCGCGAGGCGGTGCGCCGGCTCCTGGAGGGCCCGGACGCGCCCACCGCTCTCGTCCTGGGATCGATCCAGCTCACCCTGGGGGTCCTGGAGGAGTTGTCCGAGCAGGGCGTGCAGGTGCCCGGGGAACTGTCCGTGGTCGGGTTCGGGGACGAGCCGGGGTTCTCCTGGTGGGGTCCCGGACTGACCACGATCGGGCTGCCGATCCAGGAGATGGCCACCGGCTGCGCGCTGTGGCTGATGCGCCGGCTCAAGACCAAGCCGGAGAACGACGGCCCGTACACGTCGGTCTCCCCCGGATCGTTGGTCCTGCGCGGCAGCACGGCACCCCCTGACGGAAAGGCTCCGTCCAGCTAGGCCTGAGCCGGGGCCGCGTCACTCGGGAACACCGAAGGCGCCCGGAGCGATGTGCTCCGGGCGCCTTCGCATGTGCGGCGCGGGTGGGTCAGTACATTCCGCTGCGCAGCCGCCGCATGACGCGGGCGGTGCGCGCGAGTTCGTCGAGCACCTGCTCGGCAGCGGCCTCGTGGATCGTGCCTGGCCTGAAATCGCCCTCGTCGAGGAGTTGGCTGACGAACGGGATGCTCACGGTCGGACCGATGGGCAGCATCCTGAGGTTCGCCACGACCTGCTTGCCCATCTGCACTGCCCGGGTGCCCGCCGAGACGCCTCCGTAGCTGACGAACGCGGCCGGCTTGTGCTGCCACTCCACCACGAGGTAGTCCCACGCGTTCTTCAACGGGGCGGGGAAGCCGCCGTTGTACTCCGGGGTGACGAAGACGAACGCGTCCGACGCGTCGACGATCCGGCTCCATTCGCGGGTGTGGCTCTTCGTGTACTGCCGCAGGGCGGGCGGATGCGGCTCGTCGAAGAAGGGGAGCGCGAGTTCGTACAGGTCGACGGTGTGCGACTCGAACTGGTCGTGCTTCGCGGCCCGGAGAGTGAACCAGTCCGCGACGGATCTGCCCACACGCCCGGGGCGAGTGCTGGCCACAACGGTGGTGAGGGTCATGGGCGCCACGGAGGGCTGGAGTGTCATGTCGGGCTCGCTTTCCTGTCGGCCGGGATCCGGCCCGACGGACCCACGCCGCCTGTGCTGTCCGTCCGTCCAGGAGAGCGCGGGTCCGCCGGAGTTCTCGCCGGAGCACCATGGGCTGTGCGAACGATAGCATCGAGGTCTCGGCGAGCCAAGAGAGTGCAAAAGCGGCACGACCACAGGATCGACTGGAACCCACCACTTGACAGAGCAGCCGCCGCTTTGCACGATTGCGCTATCGTTAGCACGAGAAGAGCCGCAGTGAACGAGCAACCCTCGCCGTCATCTTCTCGCTCGCGCCCGGCGCCCCCGCACCGATTCAGGTGCCGTCCCGCGAGGGCCGACCGCGCCCGTCCGCCGGCGAGGACCTCCCCGTACGCCTTCCGTCGCCTCCGGCCGCGGGGACACCCCCGACGACAGGCACGGGCATCTCTCATCGACCCGATCGTCCGAACTCCGAACTCCGACCTCCGAACCGAACTCCGAAAGGTTCCACCGCAATGACAGACGCGCGGATCGCCAAGCTCCACGGCCGCAGGGTGTGGGACTCCCGCGGTCGGCCGACCGTCGAGGTCGAGGTACACCTCGCTGACGGCGCGACCGGCCGGGCCATCGCACCGGCGGGGGCCTCGACGGGCCAGGGCGAGGCACTCGACCTGCGCGACGGCGGCAGCCGCTTCGGCGGGCTCGATGTCCAGCGCGCGGTGGGCTCGGTGAACCGCGAGATCGCGTCCGCCCTCGCCGGTCGTGACGCGGGTGACCAGGAGGCCGTCGACCGGCTCCTGGTGGACCTCGACGGCACCCCCGACCGCAGCCGTCTGGGCGGCAACGCGATCGTGGCCACGTCCATGGCGGTCCTGCACGCCACCGCCGCGTCGGCGGGCGTGCCCCTGTGGCAGCACCTGGCGGGCGGACGGCCGGTCCGCATCCCGCTGCCGGAGATCCAGATCTTCGGCGGCGGAGCCCACGCGGACCGCCGCGTCGACGTCCAGGACTTCATGGTGGTCTGCCCGGCGGCACGGAGCTTCTCCGAGGCCCTGGACTGGACGGCGGAGATCTACCGGACGGCCGGAACCCTGATGCGGAAGGCCGGCAAGGCGCAGGGCGTGGCCGACGAGGGTGGGTTCTGGCCCGCGTTCGACTCCAACGAGGAGGCGCTGGAGATGCTGACCCTGGCCATCGAGAGCGCGGGCTTCGAGCCCTCCTCCCAGGTGGGCATCTCGCTGGACGTCGCGGCCTCGCAGTTCGGCAGCGGCGGTCAGTACACGCTGGCCCTGGACGACCGCACGCTGGGCACCGAAGCACTCATCGACATGCTGGGCGGCTGGATCGAGCAGTATCCGATTCTCTCCGTCGAGGACCCGGTGGGCGAGGACGACCACGAGGGCATGATGGAGTTCACCCGGCGCTACGGCCGGCGCTGCCAGGTGATCGGCGACGACTACCTGGTCACGAACGCCAAGCGGGTGGAGGCGGCGGCCACCAGCGGGGCGGCGAACGCCGTACTCGTCAAGCCGAACCAGGCCGGTACCGTCACCGAGTCCTTCCAGGCCCTGCGCGCCGGAAAGGACGCCGGATTCGGCACGATCGTCTCGGCGCGTTCCGGCGAATCCGAGGACGTCACCATCGCCCATCTGAGCGTCGGCTGGGACGCCGGTCAGCTGAAGGTGGGCTCGTTCACCCGCTCCGAGCGAATGGCCAAGTGGAACGAGGTTCTGCGGATCGAGGAGTCCCTCGGCGAATCCGCGGACTTCAGCGGATGGTCCGCATTCACATTCGCCGGGGCCGGGGCCTCGACGACCAAGCCGTAAAAGAGCCTCGCGATACTACGTATCACAGTCACCGAAATCCAGATTCGATCCGAGCACGGAGACCAGCATGCTGCCACCCGTCAATCTGCGCCCGAGTTTCAACATCACCCGCTCCAGCCACGTTCGCCTCACGGTCGAGGATCTGGCCGAGAGCCGGAACTTCTACGTGAACGTGCTGGGGCTGGTCGTCAGCGACGAGGACGAGCGCACCTGCTACCTCCGCGGCCTCGCCGAAGCCTGCCACCACAGCCTCGTCCTGGAGCTGGACGAAGAGGGCGGCGGCAGGTCCAGGCGGATCGGCTTCCGGGTCTTCTTCGACGAGGACCTCGACCTCGCGTACGCCTGGTTCCGTGAGCGGGGACTGCCCGCCGAGTGGGTCGACGTCCCCTACCAGGGCCGCACCCTGCACGTCAGCGACCCCATCGGCACGCCCCTCGAGCTGTGCGCGCACATGGAGACCCGGCCCCGGCTGCACATCGACTTCGAGCTCTACAAGGGTGCCCACGCCCAGCGGCTGGACCACTACCAGATCTTCGCGCCCGACACGTACGAGCTGTGCGCGTTCTACAGCGAGCTCGGCTTCCGCAACTCGGAGTACCTGGAGCACGGCGACAAGCTGCTGGGTGCCTTCATGTACCGCAAGGGCACCTGCCTGGACCTGGCGATCATCGAGAACACCGGGCCCGCCCTGCACCACTTCGCCTACACCGTCTCGGAGAGCCACGACATCTTCACCGCCTGCGACTGGGCGGGCATCCAAGGCTACGGCGACGGCGTGGAGCGGGGCCCGGGGCGGCACGGTCCGGGCGGGATGCTCTTCGCCTACCTCCGCGACCCCGACGGCCACCGGGTGGAGGTCTTCAACAGCCACTACCAGACGATCGACACCGAGATCGAGCCCGTGCGCTGGGACGCGGCGGCACTGAGCACCAACGCCCGCTGGGGCCTGCCAGCCCTGGAGAAGTGGTACTTCGAGGCGTCGCCCTTCGTCGGCGTGCAGCAGATCCCGCCGGCCGAGCTGCCCAAGCCGATGTCGATGGAGCGGTACCTGCTCGAACAGTCCGCCCACTGACCTTCCGTACGGTCACGTCCCCCCGAGGAGACACCATGGCACGAGTCCCCTACCTGCGTCGTGAAGACGCGGACGAGGCACAGAAGCCCCTGTACGACCGGCTGGAGGCCGAACGCAAGGTACCGACGGCGAACATCTTTCTCGCCCTCACCCATGCGCCGACCCAGCTGGACGCCTTCCTGACCTACGCCAACTCGCTGCGCGCCGCCGACCTCAGCCCCAAGCTGCGTGAGCTGGCGATCCTGACCGTGGGCCACGCGACCCGGTCCGCGTACGAGGTCGCGCATCACCAGTCGCACGGGCTGGGGGCCGGGCTCACCGGCGAACAACTCGCGGCGGTGGCCGACTTCGAGTCGTCCGACCTGTTCGACGGGGTGGAGAAGGCGGTGATGCGCCTCGCCAAGGAGTCCACGCTCCAGGTCGAGGTCTCGAAGGCGACCTGGAGTGCCGCGGCCGAGCACCTGACGGACAAGCAGATGGTCGAACTGTCGTTGTCCATCGCCTGGTACAACTCCGGCGTCCGCATCATGGGGCTGCTGGACATCGACCTCGAAGCCAACTACCCGAATCCTTTCCCGAATTCCTAGGTAATTCTCTGTTCAGGGTCTCCGCCTCCGGCCGCCTGGGACGGAGCAGTTCCAAGGAGTATTTCAATGGCGAAAATGCTCGCTGCACGACTGCACGCGCTCGGTGAGCCGATGTCGGTGGACACCATCGACGTGCCCACCCCGCGGCCGACCGACGTGCTGGTGCGGGTCAAGGCGTGCGGGATCGTGCCGAACATGGCCAACGTGATCAACAACTGGCCCACGTGGTTCCCGCACCAGCCGTTGCCCAAGTTCCCCGCCATCTTCGGCCTGGACACCGCCGGTGTGGTCGAAGCCGTCGGCGAGGCGGTGCTGAACACCAGGCCCGGCGACCGGGTCTACGTCAATCCCCTGCGTGGCTGCGGAAGTTGCCAGGTGTGCCGGGGCGGTGAACTGAGCCGGTGCCGCTACTTCACGCTGAACGGCTACTTCAGCACCTCCCGTGACGGCCAGCGGATCTTCGACCTGTATCCCTACGGCGGTTTCGCGGAGTACATGACCGCCCCGCAGTCCTCGATCGTCAACATCCCGGACAACATGACGTTCGAGCAGGCCGGCAAGCTCGGCTACATCGGCACGTCCTACGGGGCCCTCAAGAACGCCGCGGCCGGCCCCGGCCAGGTCGCGCTGATCGACGGGATCACGGGAACCCTCGGCGTCGCGGCGACCCTGCTCGCGCTGGCCTCCGGCGCCTCCCGAGTCCTCGGTACCGGCCGCAACGAGGAACTCCTCAAGCGCGTCAAGGAACTGGCCCCGGACCGGGTCGAGGTCTTCCGGCTGGGTGACGGTTCCACCGGCGAGTGGGCGAAGTCCCGCACCGGCGGCGAGGGCGCGGACTACGTGATCAGCGCCCTGGGCGCCAAGGCACCGGTGGAGACGATGCTCGACTCCATGCAGGGCGTGCGCAGGGGCGGTCGGGTCGTCAACGTCGGCGGCGTGGCCGACCGGCTGCCCCTGGACGTGAAGTGGCTCATGGACGAACAGGTCCAGCTGATCGGCTCCAACTGGTTCAGCACCGCACAGGGGCAGGAACTCGCCGACATGGTGGGCGCGGGCGTCCTGGACCTGTCCTACCTGCAGGCCAAGCCGTTCCCACTGGCCAGGGTCAACGAGGCGATCTCGGGTCTCCAGGACCGCGACGGCGGGTTCAGCAACTACGTCGTCATCCCCTGACGGGCAGGCCCCAGGGGGCGTGCGGCGCCCCTTGGCCGGGCATGCCCCTGACGCCCCGTATTCACCCCGCGGCGGACCTGTTCTGCCCTGACACCGCCGCGGGGTGCTTCACACAAGCCGTGCACACGGCCGGTGCTCTCGTCAGCGCAGGCCCGGCAGGATGGAGGAGCCGGTGGAACTGCGCTGGCTGGAATCGTTCGTCACCGTCGCGGAGGAACTGCACTTCGCGCGGGCGGCGGACCGTCTGCATCTTGCTCCGTCGGCGCTCAGCGCCCAGGTCCGGGCGCTGGAGTCGCACTTGGGCGTGCGGCTGATCGACCGCGGCCGGCGCAGCCGCCCGGCGCTGACCAGTGCCGGGCGGCTGTTTCTCGAGGAGACGCGGCTGACCCTCGCCCAGGTCTCCCGGGCCGAGACGGTGGGCCGGCGTGCCGGTCGCGGGGAGTTGGGGCACGCCCAGATCGGCTACGTCGCCTCGGCCACGTTCTCCGGAGTGCTGACCGACGTCCTCACCCGCTGCGCGGCCCCCGGCACCGAGCTGACCGTGCAGGTGCGCGAGCTGGAGACACCGGCCCAACTGGAAGCGCTGGCCTGCGGGGACATCGACGTCGGCTTCCTGCGCTGGAGGCCGGAGTACCCTCCCGAAGTCACGGCCACCTGCCTGCTCACCGAGGACGTCGTCCTGGCGCTGCCGGCCGGCGCGCCGCTGGCTGCGTACGAGGCGATACCGGCGGCCCAGCTGCGCGACGAGCGGTTCGTGGCCCCGCACTTCGACGAGGAGTACGGCTGCCGCGACCAGATCCTCGAGGTGGCGCAGCAAGGCGGGTTCAGCCCGCGGTGCGCTCCCCCGGTGCGGGACTTCATCGCGGCTCTGACGCTGGTGGGCGGTGGTCTCGCGGTGGCTCTGGTCCCTGATTCCCTGCGCCGCGTGCACATCCCCGGGGTGGCCTACCGTCCGCTGGCGGACGTATCGCTGACCACGCGGCTGGTGGGTGCCTACCGCAGGGGCGAGACGTCGCCCGCGGTGCGCGGCCTGATCCGCCGCCTGCGACAGGCCGCCGCCGCCACGGTCACCGCCGGCTGAAGCCGTGGTGCTCCGGCGTGCGGCCGACGCGGACCCCACTCCATGATCCGCAGTCTGCCCAGAGTGTCTCCCCCCCCCCTCTCACCGGCAGCGCCGCCAGGTCCGTCCGGGGTGCCGTCCTCGACGCCTGCGACCGTCTCCTCGTGCCCGCCTCTCCGGCCGTCCGGCTCGCCCTGTTCGACGTCGGCGTGCTTCTGCGCGACACGGCCGAACGACGACGAAACGGCGCATGTTTGTGCGCGGATAACGCACTGTCGGAGCAGGTCAGAGGGGGTGCTCCAGGCCTACGCTCAACACGGCACCACAGACCGTGGCGGCGTCGATCGACTGCCGCCGGGTGGAAAGACAGGCGGAGGAACACATGACATCGATCAAGCGCGTGGGGGTCGTCGGTGCGGGGCAGATGGGCCGGGGCATCACCGAGATCTGTGCCCGGGCCGGACTGCACGTCACGTTGTGCGACGTGACCGAGGACAGGGCTCGTGCCGGACTCGCAGGCGTGGCGGATTCCCTGCTCAAGGCGGAGAAGCGCGGCACCATCGTCCCCGGAGACCGCGCACCTGCCCTGGCCCGGATCTCGGTCTCCGCCGATCTCTCCCGCCTGGCTGGAGCCGACCTGGTCATCGAGGCCGCCGTCGAGGACGAACAGGCCAAGACGGCGCTGTTCCGGCAGCTGGACGAGATCGTCACCGACCCGGCCGCCATCCTGGCCAGCAACACCTCCTCGCTCCCCATCGCCCGGCTCGCGGCGGCGACCGGACGACCGGATGCGGTGGTCGGCCTGCACTTCTTCAACCCGGTCCCCCTCATGCCACTGGTCGAGGTCATCCCCTCGTTGCAGACCTCGAAGGCCACGGAACTGCGTGTCCGTGCCTTCGCGGGCGAGACCCTGGGCAAGAAGACGATCGTCACGGAGGACCGTGCGGGGTTCGTGGTGAACTCCCTACTGGTGCCCTACCTGTTGGCAGCGGTGCGGATGGTCGGCTCCGGCACCGCGACGGCGGAGGACATCGACACGGGAATGACCGCCGGCTGCGCTCACCCCATGGGCCCGCTGCACCTCGCCGACCTCATCGGCCTGGACACCGTGGCGGCGATAGGCGAGGCGCTGTACGAGGAGTACCGGGAACCGCTGTATGCCCCTCCTCCGTTGCTGCGCCGCATGGTCGAGTCGGGGCTGCTGGGCCGTAAGTCAGGGCAGGGATTCTTCAGCTACCAGGCGGCCTGAGGGCCTGCGGTGACGCGGTGTTCCACGTGCCCCGGGCGCTGTACGTCCACCGTCGTCACCGCGGTCCAGGGCAGGACAGGCGAGGTCGGGCGGGCATCGCGCGAGACGGGGGTTCCCGGATCCGGCCCGAGACGGTACAGCCCTGTTCCGCCTGCGGCTCGTTCCGGTAGCGGCGGCAGATGCGATGGCGGCCGCAGCGCCCACTGGGCTCGGCCCGGGGTGGGTTAGCCGCCGTTCAATGGGAACGAAGACGCGCCGGGCGAGCAGGCCCGGGCCTTCGTCCTCGGCTGCCGGGTCCGCCCCGGCTCACTTCGCGAGCGGGGTGCCGATCAGGTCGATCACGTTGGCGTCCGCGAGGCTGTGCGGTTCGGCCGTCATGAGCGGCATCTGCATCGGGCCGAATCGAGCGGCGCGCAGTGAGGCACGGAAGTCGGCGCACCCGCGCGGCGGACCCTCAGCGGCACGAGGTTGCGGCTGAGGGCATCCCGTCAGCGGTCCGGTCTTTCGGCGTCCGTGCCATCGCTCGGCGTGATGATCCGGGGCATGGAGCTTTCTTCTGGCGTCTTCGCCCCCCAAGGAGATGGGCTGGGACGTCCCTCCTCCTGGCGGGCGGGTACTTTGCGCGGGGGCACCCCAGAAGCGTCCGTCTCGGGTCGCCCGTCTCAGCCGACTGCGCGGCGGGCGGCCATTTCCTGCGTGAGCTGGGGAGCCACCGAGAAGAGGTCGCCCACCACGCCGTAGTCGGCGAGGCCGAGGATCGGTGCCTCCGGGTCCTTGTTGACCGCGAGGATCGTCCTGGAGGTCTGCATCCCCGCGAGGTGCTGGATCGCCCCGGAGATGCCCAGGGCGATGTACAGCTGCGGGGAGACGGCCTTCCCGGTCTGTCCGACCTGGTATTGGTGCGGGTAGTAGCCGGCGTCGACCTCGGCGCGCGATGCGCCGACGGCACCCCCCAGAGCGTCTGCCAACTCCTCCACGACCTTGAAACCGCCCGCTCCTGCGACACCGCGGCCTCCGGAGACCACGACGGTCGCCTCGGTGAGTCCGGGTCGGTCGCCCGCAGGGGCGGCGCGCCGGGCGGTGATGCGCGCGGACGCCGCGGGGGCGATCGGCGGCAGGGCCAGCTTCCGCTCCCCCGCCTCCACAGGGTGCTCCTCCGGCTCGAAGGCGCCCGGACGGACGGCGATCACCGGTATGCCGTGGGTGACTTGTGAGCGCACGGTGTAGGAGCCGCCGAAGACGATCTGGGTGACCACCCCGGACGAGTCCAGGTCGACCGCGTCGACCAGCAGCCCTGCGTCCAGCCGCGCGGCGAGACGCCCGGCCACCTCCCTGCCGTCCATCGTGGCGGAGACCAGAACGGCAGCGGCAGCGGTTTCCCGGACCGCCAACTCCAGGGCGTCCACGGCGGGCGTGACGAGAAACTCGGCGGCGTCGGTTGATTCCGCCGCATGGACGCTCGTGGCGCCGTGGCGGGCGAGAGATTCCCTCAGACGCGTCGCTGGGCCGGGAGTTCCCACGACGACGGCGGCCGGGTCCCCCAGCCGCCGTGCGGCGGCCAGGAGTTCATATGTCGATTTGTTGACATGTTCCCCGTCGTGGTCGACGAGTACGAGGACTCCGGGCATGAGGGCCTGTTTCCTGGTCGGGCGATTCAGACGAGCTTCTGGGCGATCAGGTACGCGGCGAGCCGGCGGCCGGCCGAACCGTCGTCCGTAATGCGGGTTCCGACGGTTCGCCGGGGACGCGGGACGGCCTCCACCACACGCGTGCGGGTCACGAGAAATCCGGCCGCGTCGGGGAACAGGTCGTCGAGGTCGACCGTGTCCACCGGCTTCTTCTTGGCGGCCATGATCCCCTTGAAGGAGGGGTAGCGCGGCTCGTTGATCTTCTCGGTGACGCTGACCAGCGCGGGCAGCGAGGCGTCCAGTGTCGCCTCGCCGTCCTCGGTCTGGCGCTCGGCGCGCACCCGTCGCGCGTCCACGTCGAGCTTGCGCACATGGGTCACCTGCGGCAGGCCGAGCAGGTCCGCGACGATTGCGGGGACCGCGCTCGCCTGGCCGTCGGTGCTCGCGTCGCCGGCGAGCACCAGGTCGATGTCCGCCACGGTCCGCACGACCGCCGCCAGAACCTTCGCGGTGGTCAGCACGTCGGCGCCGCGCGGCCTGTCGTCACAGATGTGGATCCCCCCGGTCGCCGCCCATCGCCAGTACCTTGCGCATGGCGTCGAGCGCGGAGTCGGGTCCCATGGAGACGACGGTGACGTGGGCGTCCGTCGTCTCCTTCAGCGTCAACGCCTCTTCGGCGGCACGCTCGTTGATCTCGTCCAGGACGAGTTCGGCCTCCTCGCGGTCAGAGTGTCTTCTCTCAGCCGTCCACGGCCGGCGTCGTGGTCAGCGGAACGCCGCCTGGCCGGTGATCGCCTGCCCGACGACCAGGGTGTGCATCTCACTGGTTCCTTCGTACGTCAGCACGGACTCCAGGTTGTTGGCGTGGCGCAGCGGCGAGTACTCGAGGGAGATGCCGTTGGCCCCCAGGATGGTGCGGCACTCCCGTGCGATGGCGATTGCTTCCCGCACGTTGTTGAGCTTGCCGACGCTGATCTGTTCGGGCCTGATGCGGTGCTGGTCCTTGAGCCTGCCCAGATGCATGGCGAGAAGCGCGGCATTGCCCACGGACACGCTCATGTCGGCGAGCTTCTTCTGGGTGAGCTGGAAACCACTGATCGGCTTGTCGAACTGGACTCGGGAGTCGGCGTACTGAATGGCTGCCTGGATCGAGTCGCGGGCCGCACCGACCGCGCCGAACAGGATGCCGAAGCGGGCCTCGTTCAGACAGGACAGTGGTCCGCGCAGCCCCTCCGCGAGGGGCAGCCGCGCCGAGTCGGGCAGCCGTACGTTGTCGAAGTAGAGCTCCGAGGTGATGGAGGCGCGCAGGGACATCTTCTGCTTGATGTCCTGCGTGGTGAAGCCGGGCACCCCGCGGGGCACGAGGAAGCCGCGGATGCCGTCCTCTGTCTGTGCCCAGACGGTGGCCACATCGGCGATACCGCCGTTGGTGATCCACATTTTGGAGCCGTTGAGGATCCAGTCGTCGCCGTCGCGGACGGCCTTGGTGCGCATCCCGGAGGGGTTGCTGCCGAAGTCGGGCTCCGTCAGGCCGAAGCAGCCGATGGCCTCACCGGCGGCGAGCCGGGGCAGCCACTCCTGCTTCTGCTCCTCCGAGCCCCACTTCCAGATGGAGAACATCGACAGCGAGCCCTGCACGGAGACGAAGCTGCGGAAACCGGAGTCCGCCGCCTCCAGCTCCAGGCAGGCCAGCCCGTAGCTGACGGCGCTGGTGCCGGCACAGCCGTACCCTTCGAGGTGCATGCCGAGGACACCCAACTTGCCCAGTTCCGGAGCGAGTTCGCGGGCGAAGTGGGCGTTCTCGAACCACTCGCCGATGTGCGGGCGCACCCGGTCGGCGAGGAACTTGGCGACGGTGGCCTGGATCTCGCGCTCCTCGTCGCTGAGTGTGGAGGAGAAGTCAAGCAGGTCGAGAGGGTCCTTCATCGGCTTGGCGACGCTCATGGTGAGCTCCTGGAGGTAGCGGTGATCGGTTCGGTCGTGGTGTCCGTGCCGGGACAGGTCAGGTGGCCGCTTCGTTCGGCGCGGAGACGTGGTCGGAAAGGCGGTGAAGAATCTCCGCGGTGTGCTGGCCCAGGCGCGGCGGCGGCAGGAGGTACTGCGCCGGCGTACCGCTCAGCGCGATGGGGCTCGCGACCTGCCGGGAGGCCGAGCCCTGAGCTCCGGCTGCGGTGTCGGCGGGTGCGGCGGGGATGTCGACGATGCCGGGCAGGCCGAGCTTCTGGGCGAAGGCGAATGCCTCGTCGAGGGTGTTGACCGGTCCGGCGGGCACCCCGGCAGCCAGCAGGACGGCCGACCAGTGGTCTGCGCCGGCGCTCCTCAGCCGTTCGGTCAGGATGTCCCGTAGGGCGGCGCGGTGTGCGACCCGGTCGGCATTGGTGCGGAAGCGGTGGTCGGCGGCGAGACCGGGATCCCCGACAACCTCGGCGAGCGCCGCGAACTGCCGGTCGTTGCCCACCGCGAGCGCGATCGGGCGATCGGCCGCCGGGAAGGTCTCGTACGGGGCGATGCTCGGGTGCGCGTTGCCCATGCGGCCCGGAACCACACCGGCGACGGCGAACGCGGATGCCTGGTTGACCATGGCCGACAACAGCGAGCCGAGCAGGTTCACCTCCACCCGCTGTCCCTCACCGGTGGCGTCCCGGTGCCGCAGTGCCGCGAGGATGCCGAGCGAGGCATGCAGCCCGGTGACCACATCGACCAGGGCCACGCCCGCCTTCACCGGCTCTCCGGCCGCGTCGCCGGTCACGCTCATCAGCCCGCCGACGGCCTGCACCAGCAGGTCGTATCCGGGGATCTCCGCACCCTCGCCGCTGCCGAAGCCGCTGATCGAGCAGTAGATCAACCCCGGGTGCAGAGCACGGAGTTCGCGAGGGCCGAGCCCCAGCCGCTCCATCGTGCCGGGACGGAAGTTCTCCACCAGCACGTCGGACTCGGCGACCAGGGCTCGGGCCTGCTCGATGCCGGCGTCGGTCGTGAGGTCCAGGACGACGGACCTCTTGTTCCGGTTGACGCCGAGGAAGTAGGTCGACGTGCCGTCGTGGTCCGCAGGAGGGTGCCAGGCCCGGGTGTCGTCTCCGATGCCCGGCCGTTCCACCTTCACCACGTCGGCGCCGAGGTCGGCGAGGAGCATCGTGGCGTAGGGCCCCGCGAGAACCCGGGAGAAGTCGGCGATGCGCAGACCGTCCAGTGCGCCGCGCCCCGCTCCGCCGGGAACACCGGCCCGTCCGTCCGGTGCGTTGTACTGGGTGTCCACGCACCCTCCTCTCTGATCGTCCTGTGTGTGCGAGGTGCCTGTGTCTCGGCCGTTTCCCGCTACCACCAGCGCTCCAGAGGTGGTGCCGGCTGGCTGAGCCCGACGAGTAGCAGGCCTTGTCCGAGAGGGGCGACGGACCGTACGACGCTCACGCGTGCCCCCACCGCGACCGCGGCCGGCGCCGACCCGGTGACCTGGCAGAGCAGGTTGAACCCCTCGTCCATCGCGACGAACCACGTGTTGTGCGGGACATGGCCGTACCGGCGCACGACGACCCCGGAGCCCTCGCTGCGCTCCCGTTCGAAGGCCGTGGACCCGCAGGCACGGCAGAACGAACGACGGTAGGCCGGGGTGCCGCACCACAGACAGCGCTGGAAGAGGAGTTCGCGGAAGACCGCCGGCGCGTTCGGCGTGGCGGCCTCGGCCGTGACCGCAGCAGCGGCCTCGTCGTCGTCCGCGAGTTCGGTGTGTTCACGGGTGTCTGTCCGGAGCATCACGGCCTCCTGCACGCAGTTCGGTGACCGGAAAACGGCTGGTCGGGATCCGATGTGGCTCCCTCACCCTGACCCTGTGGCGGACCGCCGGTCAACGACGTACTGACGCATCTTTGTGCGCGGAATACGCGCCATTCGGCGAGGTCAGAGCGGGTTTCCCCGCGCTACTCTCCCCGGTGGAGGTTCTCGGAGTACACCTTCCAACGGTCCGGACCCTACGAGGATGGTGCACGACGAGTTCGCGTTCAGCCCCGGTGCTCCGCCCGTCACCGCGGCTGCCGGCAGGACCAGGCCGTCGGCTACGCGTACGGAGCACCGCTCCCGCCCGGCGCCCCGTGGTGGGGCGGACTGCTCACCGAGGTGCCCGCCGACGTCGTCGAGGAGACCGGCACCCGCACCTACGCGCTCAGCGCGCTGACGGTGCGCGTCCCGTGGTGCAAGACCGGTACCGCCTGGGTGGGAGAACCATACGAAGGGCTCGCCCCGTCCCGGTCAGCAAGGGAGGGAAGGTTTTGAGTGGCTAGATCTTCCGGAGAGTGAGAGCCGCTCCGCCTGCCCCAGTACTGTGCCTTCGCATGACCCACTCCGAGATCGAGATCACCGCAGGCCTGATCTACGACCTGCTTCAGGAGCAGCATCCGGACCTTGCAGGGCTGACCATCCGCGAGGTAGCGGGCGGGTGGGGCAACCAAATGTGGCGCCTTGGGGACGAGTTGGCCGTACGCATGCCGCGCACAGAGAGTGCCCCGGACCTGCAGCGCAAGGAGTGCCGGTGGCTTCCTGTCTTGGCTCCGCGCCTGCCGCTTCCGGTCCCGACCCCTGTGCGGATCGGTGAACCGTCGGCGCGCTTCCCAAAGCCTTGGGCCATCATGACGTGGGTTCCGGGCGAGGCACTGGACTACACCTCGATCAGCCGCGGCGACCACGCGGCCGACACTCTGGCGGGCTTCCTCAAGGCACTCCACGTGGAGGCCCCCGCTGACGCGCCGATCAGTGAGGACCGCGGCGACCACCCCAAGAAGTGCACGGACGGCTTCGACCACTTCTTTCACGCCGTCGTCCCCGACGACCTCGCCGACGACGTCCGGGCCGTCTGGGACGACGCCGTCGCGGCGCCCGAGTGGGAGGGTCCGCCGCTCTGGGTGCATGGCGACCTGCATCCGGCGAACGTCGTCGTCTCGGACGGGACGCTTTCGGGCGTGATCGACTTCGGAGCCATGTTCGCCGGCGATCCGGCGTGGGACCTCGCGGCCGCATGGGCCATCCTTCCCGCGGGCGCCGCCTCACGGTTCTTCGACGTGTACGCGCACGCGGACAAGGCGACGATCCGGCGCGCCCGCGGACTGGCTGCTCTGAGAAGCCTGTTCCTCATGCTGATGGGCCAGAACGGAGACCGGGGCCTGCCTGGCGGCAAGCCGACATGGGGACCCGCAGGCCGGGCAGCGCTCGATCGTGTTCTTCAGAGCTGGTACTCATCCCCACCCTGGCCGTGATCCTGCTCGCTTCCGCGGTCAAGCCGGCCCGTCACGGCTGAACCGCTCGATGGTGAGCAATTTCGCATACTTTCGATGATCCCGCCGCGACCGCACATCCCGTGGCTGCTCCTCTGGATGCATGGCTTCTGCGACCAGGGCGGTGTAGTTGGCCCGTGAGCGTTCTGATCGGCCCGGGTGAGTGCTGGAGGTGGCCCGGGTCGTTGACAACCCGGCCCCACAGAGGAATCAGAACGGTCGCGACCTGGACGGGCGGACTGATCCGTCCGGCGTCGAGTACGCCTCCATACTCAATGTGAGGCAGAAGGAGGATGCAATGGCACGCGTGCACGGAAGGCCGGTAGCAGCAGCGAACCCCCTGTTGACACGCGCTCTCACCCTGGAGTCCGGGAGAGCCTGGCAGCTCCTTGCTGCGCGCGAGTGGCGCCTGTCCTCGGCGGACGCCGAGGCAGTGGCAGCTGTCCTCGCCCGTCTCACCGACCCGCTCCCGACCCGGCGGGGCGCAGCCGCACGGGCCCGGGCGACAGACCGAGACAGACGGCTTCAACGCATACTCCGGACTACCGTCCATCACCTCGACGCCGATGCTGTCAGCCCGCCTGCCGCCGCCCTCATGGCCGCCGTCGCCCGCGCCCTGCTGCCCTGGCACGCGGCACCGAATCCACCGATTGCGGCGGCGGCTCCGAGGTATGGCACCGTGCCGGGGACGACGGAACCCGCGGCGCCGCCGACCGAAGAGGGCGAAGCCTTGCTCCCCGGCCTGGCCGCACTGTTCACCGCTCTCGCCGCGACGAGCGTGCCCGGCGCCGTCCCGCTCACACCGCCGGTTGAGCCCTGGCAGGCCCGATACGTGGGTAGATTCCGCCGCCACACCAGACCCGCGCCGGGGGTATGGGCAGCCGAAACCGTCGGCTGCCCGGAATGCGGAGACAAGGACGGCCCGTGGACCGTGACCTGCGATTGGCGCCGGGCCACGTTGGGCTGCCCCTGTGGGGCGGTGAGTCGCGAGCACGGCCTCGCCTTCTCCGAGATCTGCCTCGTACTGCCGGAGACCTGACACAGCCTCGGAGCCAAGGCGTTTCGCGGGTGGCGCCTCGCTCCGGACAACCAGGGCGTCCGGCCGTCGTCGAGACCGCCGGCCGCGCGACCCAACGGGTGACACCTTGAACACCGACTTGGCCGAACGGGCCAACTCCAGGCCCCCGACGAACGCGCCCACCTCGCCGCAGAGACGCGGGTCCGGAAGGAGACCGCCTTCCCGCGGTCCGCGAGGGCTGCGGCTGCTCCTCGGGCAGGTGCTGGACGCCGGCCCAAGGGCCATCGTCATTGACGACGGTCCCTGTCCTCACTGCGGTCAGCCCCATGACCGCACCGCGTGCTCCTCGGCCGGCCGTCGACTGCACTTCGCCACTGCCGGGCGAGGGAATGTCGTCGTGTACGCGATCATCGAGGAGGAAAGCCCCGAAGAGATTGACGCCCGGGGAGCGAGGCATCTGCGGCGCTTCGCTTGCAGCAGCTGGTGAACGTGCTTGGCGGTCCCCTGCGTTGGCGTGACTTCCTGGGCCGCGCCGCCCACGCAGGTCGTAATCAAGCAGGGGCCGGCGCTCTCACCGCCCCGAGTGTCAGTTCTCGGGCGCTACCCCTTCATGGGGCCGGAAGGTAGTGAACCGAAGCCTTGGCGGGGGCGTTGTGCTTGTCGACCGGACGTATCCGGTCGGCGACGCTCAACTCATGCATAACGCGAGGAGCCCGACCGCATGACCCATCCGACTGAACCTGACCTGCCGGACAACTGGGGGCGGTGGGGGGGGCCGACGACGAACTCGGCACGCTCAACCTGATCACCGACGAGGTGCGGGCGAGGGCCGCCGCGGAGGTGCGGACCGGCCGGTGGGCGTCGCTGGCGCATCCGGTCGTGCCCAACCCGATGATCAGCAGTCCGTTCGCGCCCACGACGGTGGACGTCTCTCCCGTGCAGCACATGATGTCCCACACGGAGATGGGTGGGGCGGCCGATCTGATGCTGGTCACGAACCACCACGCGAAGTCGACGCACATCGACGCGCTGGCGCACTGGTCGACCGACGGCGAGGTCTGTCCGGGCCGCCCGAGGGACCCAGGTCGTGACCGCCGCCGGTGTCACGCACGCGTCGACGACGGCCTTCGCCGCCGGGATCGTGACGCGGGGGATCCTGCTCGACCTGGCCGTCGAGGGGCCCCTTCCCCCTGCGTACACGGTGACGTCGCACGAGTTCGAGCAAGCCGAGAAGCGGCAGGGAGTCGAGGGGAGTTCGGGCGACGCGCTGGTGGTACGACTCGGATGGACGAGCACGAATGTCCCCGGCACACAGTCACCGGGAAGTGGTCGGGGGCAGGCACCTGACCAGGCGATCCACGGAGGTGTGCCGCAGCCGACTCGGGGATGACTGCGGCACGTCCCCTTGCGCAGCCCCCGCAGCACTCCTGAAAGAGCACGGGACCTGAACCTTTCTTGAGTGCCTCTTTCAGATTTCGGCGGGTGATCGGGCGCCATGGCCAGCGGTGACGGCGATGAGCCGGATCTTGCTGATGGTCGGCCTGCTTCGCTGCTGACACGGGGAGCGCATCCAGCCGGACCGTGGTGTCCCGAGCGGTGCGCTGGATAGGTTGCTCAGATGAAGCTGCCTGCGTACTGGATGACGCGTCCCGCTCCACCCCCGGACCGCAGAACGTCGGCATCCTTCGACCGACTGCTGGAGCAAGCGCTCGCGAACGGTCCCGATGAGCCCGTCAACTACCGGCTCGAGGCGCCGAAATGGCAGTTCCTCTGCCATGCCGCAGACCGCGGCAGGCTGCTGTTGCACGGCTCGGGCGACCCGGCGATCAGCCGCTTCGAACCCCGGCAGCCGGACGACAGAAGCGAGTTCGGCAACCGGCGCGCGGTCTTCGCCGCCGGCGACGGGCTCTGGCCGATGTACTACGCGATCCTGGACCGGGACCGCCACCCGATGTCGTTGATCAATGGCTGCGCCCGCCTCGCCAACGGCAGCGAGCAACTCGGCGAGCCGCACTACTACTTCTCCATCAGCGCGCAGGCGCTGAAGCAGCAGCCCTGGCGTCCCGGCACGGTTTACCTGCTGCCCGCCGACACCTTCGAGCTCCAGCCGCGGATGCGGGTCGGCGATGTCTCGGTGCAGCCGGCCCAATGGGCAAGTCCCGTACCAGTGACCCCTGTCGCCAGACTGGCCGTGCAGCCGGAGGACTTCCCTTTCCTGGACCAGATCCGCGGCCATGACGATGAGCGGGTCTGGACCCGTGCCGCCGCGGACCCGGATGGCTTCCCCTGGCTTGAGGAGGCGTGACGCATGCGTCACGGCGCGGCTATATCGGTGAGTCGGCAGCCCACCAGGTCGCCCCTCTGTTCCGGTCCTCCCCCGGCCCAAGACCCGGGCCGGCCGTAGATACGACGGGCGGTAGACCTCGATCGCTTCCCGTACCGCTGGCGCCGCCGAACTGGCCGACTACTGCGCCCGCATCGACCACACACTCGTCCAGCTCCGGCGCTCCCGCGGCCTGCTCGACGACATGATCCACACGCGCCGGCCACCCAGGAGGCACAGAGGCGTCAGGGCCGCGGAGCCGGGCCCCTCTCCTGCTGGTTCTCCTGGCGCGGTGCGGCGGCGCTGTCGATGACGGTGTCCAGCAGGGAGCGGGAGCGCTGCAGGTCCTCGATCATCCGGTCGATGCGGGCCCGCTCCACCGTCAGCTCCTCCACGAGGAAGTCGTCGGCCGTCTCGGCCGGGCCGCCGTCGCTGTCGCGCATGCAGGGCAGCAGCTTCACGATCTTCGAGCTGCACAGGCCGGCGGCGTAGAGTTCCTGGATCCGCCGCACCCGTCCACCGCCGCCTCGGCGTACTCCCGGTGCCCGCCCGGTGTCCGCTCGGCGGACAGCAGGCCCTCCTGCTGCCGGACGGCATAGGGGGCGTCGATCCCGTAACGCAGCTCCGCCGGCAACGGCAACTGCCGCCCTTTCAGGGCACTGACTGTGCCGTCATTGCGCACGTGACGGTGCTGAGACGCTGTTCCATGGTGGCCCTCGAAAGAGTACAGAGGCGTAATTCCTGTTTCTGACCCTAAGATCTGCCCGCCGGGCGGCTTGCCGAGGAACGCACAGAGTTTTGCCCACGGAAGCACTTCCGCCTGGCTTGCGCCCGCCGCCCGTCATGGTGGCTGTCGAACGGAAACCATCGGCAACACCGGGTTGTTCAGGCGAATAGTTGACCGTGCCCTCGATACACGTGAGATGACGCTCGAAACGCCTACATCCTCGATACGCGTACATCAAGGACAAAAGCTAGGTTCCAGCGCATTCTCGTCGCCCTCGATCCCAGCCCTGCCCGCCACACCGCCGTACGCCTGGCCGGTGGCATGGCCCGGCTGACCGGGGCCAAGGTCAGCGTGCTGCACGTCGCCCCCTCCACGGCGACGCTCGCGGCCGTGGTCTCCCTGAAGGACGACGCGGCAGCCAAGGCCGTCCTCGACGAAGCCGTCGCTTCGCTGCGTGACGCGGGCGTCGACGCGAAGGGCGCCGTCGCCAACGCCCTGACGACTCAGACAGCGGCCCCCCTCTCCTCCGCCGCCGTGGAATGGCAGGCCGGCCTCCTGATCCTCAGCTCCCACCACCGCGGAGTCCTCGAACCCTTCGTTAATCCCCGGGTCAGCGACGCCGTCGCCCACAGCAGTCGTATCACCGTCCTCCTGGCACCTGCGGACGGCTCCGGCGACCAGCACTGATCCGAGCGCGACGGACCCGCACGTCATGACCGGGGTGGGGCCCGATCCGCGGGCCACACCCGCCGCTCCGGGCCACGACCGTGCGCTTCCGGGCTCCGCACGGTGCACGGAGAAGCAACTGACCGCCTCGGCGTCTCCCTAGCCTGGCCGCACACCCCTGAGCGACGACCTGAGGAGCACCATGGCCGGACAGTCCGTGGCCGAGCGGTACGTCGACCTCCTGGCACGCGCCGGCGTCCGCCGCATGTACGGGGTGGTGGGCGACAGTCTGAACCCCGTCGTCGACGCGATCAGACGGCATGACTCCCTGGAGTGGGTCCAGGTCCGGCACGAGGAGGTCGCGGCCTTCGCCGCCGGCGCCGAGGCCCAGTTGACCGGGAAGCTCGCCGCTTGCGCGGGGTCGTGCGGGCCGGGCAACCTTCATCTGATCAACGGCCTGTTCGACGCGCACCGCTCGATGGCCCCTGTCCTGGCCCTGGCGGCACAGATCCCGAGTGGTGAGATCGGCACCGGCTACTTCCAGGAGACCCATCCGGACCGGCTGTTCGAGGAGTGCAGTCACTACTCGGAGCTGATCTCCTCGCCCCGGCAGATGCCACGGGTGGTGCAGACGGCGATCCAGCACGCGGTCGGCCGGCGTGGTGTCTCCGTGGTGGCGCTGCCCGGGGACGTGGCCGCCGAGGACTCCCCGGCCAACGGGGCGGAACTCACCATGCCGCTGGACCGGCCCGCCATCCGAACCGGCCTACGAGGAACTGGCCCGGCTGACCGAACTGGTGGACGCCGCCGAGAAGGTGACCGTGTTCTGCGGCCGGGGTGTCGAAGGCGCCCACGCGGAGGTGATGGCGTTCGCCGAGAAGGTCAAGGCTCCCGTGGGCCACGCGTTGCGCGGCAAGGAGCACATCCAGTACGACAACCCCTACGACGTCGGCATGTCCGGCCTGCTGGGCTACGGCGCAGCCTACGAGGCGATGCACGAGTGCGATCTCGCGGTGTTGTGGCGGCGCTTCCATCTCTTGAGGCGGCGGCCCCGAAACGGTACCCGGACGGGTCCGCCAGCGCCTTGATATGCCTTGTCCGCCCAGCATTTGAGTCCCGCATCGGCGAGGGCTTCGATGATGCCGTGCTGTCGCGTGGCGGTCACGTCGTGAGTCGCGCCAGGCAGAGCCGGCGAGGGCCCAGAGCAGCCTTCCGACGGATCGCTGAGGACCTGGACGTTCATGCCGTGGCATTTGTGCTTCCCGGAGTGTGCGCCGTGAGGCGCTTGTTGTTCGAGTGGAGGTGAAAGACCACCACCAACGTCCTGTCGCAGCAGGGCAGTTG
>NZ_JBWLKM010000105.1:0-25793 GCF_059026085.1 Streptomyces sp. a15
GGGCTCCGCCCCAGACCCCGCTCCTCAAACGCCGGAGGGGCTGATTTTCAGCCCGTCCGGCGTTTGAGGACGAGGCCCTTCGGGCCGAAAGCGGGGGTCTGGGGGCGCAGCCCCCAGTGATGGGACGGGTAGGGGCGGCGGGGGCGAGAAAACCCGGCGGCCCGCCGTCGTCACAGGGCGACGGCCAGCCCTTCCAGCCCCCGGATCACGAAGTTCGGCTTCCGCCGAGGCTCCGCCGCCAGGCCCAGCGTCGGGGCCTTCGCCAGCAGGGCCGTCATCGAGGCCGCCAGCTCGATACGCGCCAGCGGGGCGCCGATGCAGTAGTGGATGCCGGCGCTGAAGGAGATGTGGGGGTTGTCCTTGCGGGCGAGGTCGAGCTGCTCGGGATTCCGGAACACCTCGGGGTCGTGGTTGGCGGAGCCGAAGAGCATCGCGATCTCCGCGCCCCTCGGGATCGTCGTGCCGTCGACCTCGATGTCGTCCAGAACCCAGCGTTCGAAGAGCTGGAGCGGGGTGTCGTAGCGCATGAGCTCCTCGACGGCGGACGGGACCAGGGAGTGGTCCGCACGCAGCGCCGCCAGCTGGTCCGGGTTGCGGAACAGGGCCCACCAGCCGTTGACTGTGGCGTTCACCGTGGCCTCGTGCCCCGCGTTCAGCAGCAGCACACAGGTCGAGATCATCTCCTGCTCGGTCAGCCGGTCGCCCTCGTCGTGGGCCGCGATCAGCCCCGAGATCAGATCCTCGCCCGGCTCCTTGCGACGCTCGGCGATCAGCTGGAGGAGGTAGTCGGAGAACTCCACCGACGCCCGCACCGCCTTGGCCGCCACGTCCTCCGACGGGTTCAGCTCGTACATCCCGCAGATGTCCGCCGACCACGGACGGAGAGGCGCCCGGTCCGACTCCGGGATGCCCAGCATTTCGGCGATCACGGCCACGGGGAGCGGCTCGGCGACATCGGTGAGCAGGTCGCCGCCGCCCTGCCGCACGAGCCCGTCGACCAACTCCCCGGCGAGCTGGGTCACGTAGGGCTTGAGCTGCTCCACCGTGCGCGGCGTGAACGCCTTCGACACCAGACGCCGGATCCGGGTGTGGTCCGGCGGCTCCAGGTCGAGCATCCCGTGGTCGTTGAGCGTGTGGAACGGCTCGTGCTCGGCGGGAGGAGCCGTCCGCCCGAAGTCCTCATGGGTGAACCGGTGCTGATACGTCCGCCCCAGCCTCCGGTCCCGCAGCAGCGCGGACACGTCCGCATGGTGCGACACCAGCCACTGGCCGGTGGGCTCGAAGTACTGCACGCGGCCACGCTCACGCAGCTCGGCATAGGTGGGGTACGGGTCGTCGAGGAACGCCGGGTCCCACGGGTCGAAGGCTGCCATGCACGGACGTTAGACCGTGGCTCCCCTGTCTGACCAGGGGGGACGCCCCTAACGACCGGGTCGGCACCGAGCGTGTTTCTGCTCCATCAGCTTTCGCGGGGTGCAGTAGTCGTCCGCGTGGTGGCCCAGTCGAGCCTCCAGCAGGCCTCAGTGGGCCTGACCGAAGTCGGGGAGCGTGACCGTGCCGTCGTCCGCGAGCGGGAAGCCGGGGTTGTGGGCGACCTCCCAGGCGTGGCCGTCCGGGTCGATGAACGCGCTCGAGTAGAAGCCGATCTCATTGACCGCGGCGGGCTTGGTCACGCTCCCGCCGGCCCGCTCCACAGCGGCGAGCAGTTCGTCGACCTCGGCGTCGGACCGGACGTTGTGCGCCAGCACGATGCCGCCGAACCCGTCCGCCTTCCCGGCCTCCAGCCCACAGTCCGCCGCGAGCTTGTCCCGCCCCCACAGGACCAGTCCCAGGCCCCCCGCCTGGAAGAAGACGGTCTCCTCGACCTCCTGGCCCCGCCAGCCGAGGGCTTCGTAGAAGGCCTTGGACCGGGCGAGATCGGAGACGCCGAGGGTGATCAGAGTGACGCGCTGTTCCATGAGGGGTGGCCCTTCAGGTGGTCGATGAGGGCGGTGAAGGCGGGGGTTGGGAAGGAGAGGGTGGCGCGGAGGGGGGTTTTGGAGTCGCGGATGGCCATGCGGGTGGGGAGGGTGGCGATCTCGACGCAGGTGTCGCCGTCGCCGCCACCGGAGTACGTGGACTTCCGCCAGTTCATCAGAGTTCCTTTGTCAGACGGTGGATGAAGTCCCTCGACGTGTTGGGGTCCAGGGACGCTGCTTGAATCGTAAGGAACAGTGTTCGAAGCTTTTTCAGCTGAGCTTCCGCATCGATGAACGCGACGCCGGTGGGAGCGTCTCGAAGGCCGGTGTCCAGCTGGGGGACCGGACCGCCCGCATACATCATCGAGATTCCGGCACCACCAAAGCCGTCCTGATCGATGGGGATGACGCGTACAGTCGCGTGCCCCTGCTCGATCTGGCCGAGGATCTGCTGGAGTTGAGCGCGGCTGACACTGCGGTCGGACACCCGGACTCGGAGAGCGCACTCATGGATGAGCGTCTCGTACGGGGTCGAGTGGTCGCCCTCGATCACAGCGCGCCGCATCATGCGGTGTTCCACCCGGGGGGTCAGTTCACTCTCGGGCAGCCCAGGGTGCACGTACGCGTAGACCGCGCGGGCGTAGTCGGCGGTCTGAAGCAGCCCTGGAACGTACGTGATCACGACCTCGCGGAGGAACGTCGCGTGGTGCTCGACCTCGGCGGTGTCCTGAAACACCGGGGGCAGCACTCCCCGGTACTCCTCCCACCAGCCCTGCGTGCGGTCGGTCGCCATGGCCACCAGCGCGTCGACCAACGCCTCGTCCGTGCAGTCGTAGTGCGCGGCGAGGCGACGCACCCGCTCCTCACTGACGCCGACGTTGCCCGCCTCCACCTGGCTCATCTGGGCCGAAGTCGAATTCAGTAGCCCAGCCACCTCGCGGGCCTTCAGCCCAGCAGCCTCCCGCAGCCGACGCAGCTCGGTACCCAAGCGCACCTGACGTGTCGTGGGCTGGCTCCTCGGCGCCATACCCCCTCCTCAGCTTGCTGAGTTGCCTCGTTCGAGCGCCAGATTACGACACCCGCTTGCGCGGACAAAAATTTTTGCACTACCGTCAGTATCGCGACGCACACGCTGCGGAAACCCGGGGTACCGGAAGCGCACCGCTCCGCCCTGCCACGGCGGCTGCGGCAATGCCACCGCCCAGCGCCCGCAGCCCCTCCGAAACCCCCACCACCGAACCGGAGTTGCCGCATGCCCGAAAGCGAACCGTGGGAATACTCCCTCCACATCCCCAACGACCCCCGAGCCGTCACCGTCTGCCGCCGCACCCTCCGTCTGATCCTGACTCTGCACGGCCTGATCACCTTGGTCGACACCGCAGAGCTCCTCGCCGCGGAGCTGGTCTCGAACGCCGTACTGCACACGAAGGGCTCGGCCGCACTACGGGTCGGCTGGTCGCCGCCGGGGACGCTGCGGATCGGCGCGTGGGACGCGGACCCCGGACCACCCGAGCCGCCGCGACCGCTGGAGCACCTCACCGACGCCGAGGACGGCCGCGGTCTCGCCCTGATCCGCGCCTGCGCCGACGTGTGGGGCTGGCAGCCGCAGTCCAGGAACGGCAACCGGGGCAAGTACATCTGGTGCGAACTCGGCGCCGCATGAAAAGCCTGTCAAGAATCGCCGCTCGCGGAAGCCTCGGCCGGCCGCGGAATCATCCGGGTACGGTGAGTGCGACACCGCGAAAGGGAGCCGACGCCATGACCAGCCAACCGGCAGAGCCCGGCCAGCCCCATCTCCCCCCCCTGCGCACCATCGGGGAGCTCCGTGCCGCCCTCACCATGGGCTACGGCTTCCCTGGCGACGCAGACGACTTCGAGGCCGAGCTGGCTCGTGAGATCAACCATGCCGATCCCGCGGACCTGTCCGGGGTTGTCCGCCTCGTTGAGGAGTTCCGCGGCCGGGTCGTCGCGCGCCAGGATCCCGGCTTCGACACGGCCGTCGCCGCGGCCGTCGCCGAAATCCGCACGGCTCGGGGAAACGATCGGTGAGCGACGACCAGCAGCCGACCGTAGCCGAGATCACCAGTGAGGCCCGCGCCCGCTGCCTCGCCATCGGCTGCGGGGCACTCGAGGCCGTCGAGGTCCTGCGAGCCGAACTGGAGAAGAACCCGACACTCGGTAGGCGAGCACCGGGTGCCATCGGCGGCATGAAGATCTATACGACGCGCCTCGAAGGCACGGACGTCCGTCCCGCGCTCACCGTCACCTACGTCTACGACGCCCCTCCTCCCGAGCCCGGCCTGATCCGTATCGCCCTCGTGTCACCCGTACGTTTCGCCGGTGGCGACACCAGGTTCTGAGCGCGCGGTTGCCGACGCCGTCCGTCGTAGCGCGGATCGGCGCATGCGAAACAGGCCTCGAACCACCCGACGTCCCGGGCAGGTTGAGGTACCTGCCCGACACGGAGGGCGGCCGGGGCCTCGCTCACGTCACGCCTGCGCCGGCCTCGCTGTGACGGTCGTCAGCAGCTGGAGGCCGTGTCGATGCGGACTCCGGTCACGATCGAGGAGGAGCCGAAGTGGTACGTGCTGTTCGGCGGCAGGCAGTAGTAGTACGTCACCCCGTCGTTGATGTACCGCAGGTAGGCGCGGTCGTCGTTGCGGGTGTTGCGGATGTAGTTGGCACCGCGGCTGGCGGAACCCAAGGTCTGGTAGGAGCTGGTGACGTCCTGGTACGCGGCCGTGTAATCGCCGTTGCTCCAGTCGCTGTCGGTGAGATAGAAGCAGACACGGGGCCAGCCGCATCCGTTGTAGTCGTAGGCCGAGGCGGTCGGCGCCGTGGCCAACGCGCCGGTGGCGAGCGCGGCGGCCGCTGTCGCCACGACCGCCACCCGCTTCGTCATCCTGCTCTTCTCTCGAACACGCACAAGGAATCAACTCCCCGTTCAGTCCTGGTGAGTACGCGCCTGGTCAGGCACACCTGACTGTCTCCCGGCCGCCGGTTCACGGGTACCTGCAACAGTTCAGGTTGCGCGTGCCTACCCCGGCGTCACCAACCGCGCCTCATACGCGAACACCGCCGCCTGCGTCCGGTCCCGCAGGCCCAGCTTCACCAGGATCCGGCTGACGTGGGTCTTGATCGTCGACTCGGCCACCACCAGCCGCTCCGCGATCTCCGCGTTCGACAGGCCCTGGGCGATCAGGACCAGCACCTCCGTCTCCCGGTCGGTCAGATCGCCGTACGCCGCCTGTGCGGACGGCATGAGGCGCGGCGTCTCGGACAGCTTCGAGAACTCGGTGATCAGGCGCTTGGTGACCGTGGGCGCGAGCAGTGCCTCGCCGGATGCCACCACCCTCACGCCGTCGGCGAGTTGGCGGGCCGAGGCGTCCTTGAGGAGGAAGCCGGAGGCTCCTGCCCGCAGCGCCTGGTACACGTACTCGTCGAGGTCGAAGGTGGTGAGGACCAGCACCTTCGCCGTGCCGTCCGCCGCGACGATCTCCCGGGTCGCCTCGATGCCGTTCAGCTCCGGCATGCGGATGTCCATCAGGACCACGTCCGGGGCGAGTTCGCGGACCTTGGCCACCGCCTCGCGGCCGTTGACCGCCTCTCCGACGACCTCGATGTCCGGCATCGCGTTCAGCAGGACCGAGAAGCCCTCGCGGACCATCATCTGGTCGTCCGCGATCAGGACGCGGATCGTGCCCCGACTCAGCCCCTGCGTCATGCGTCGTCCTCACTCACGACGGGCACCGGCAGGAACACCGCCACCTCGTACCCTCCTTCGCCCGTCGCGCCCGCCGTCATCTCGCCGTTCAGCATGGAGACCCGCTCCCGCATGCCGGTGATGCCGTGCCCGGCGCCGGGCGAGGGCTTCACCAGGGCCGGCGCGGGCGGCGGGCCGTTGACTATGCGCAGGCCCAGGCCGCCGAGGACGTACCCGATCTCCACGCGGGCGCCCGCACCGGGTGCGTGCCGCAGCGTGTTGCTCAGTGCCTCCTGCACGATCCGGTACGCCGACAGCTCGACGCCCTGCGGCAGCTCGCGCACCGCTCCGGTCACCGTCTTGTCGACGTCCAGCCCCGCGTTGCGCACGTTGGCCAGCAGCGCGTCCAGGTCGGCGAGGGTCGGCTGCGGGGCGTCCGGGGCCTCGTAGTCCTCGGCCCGGACGACGCCCAGGACCCGGCGCAGCTCGGTGAGGGCCGCGACCGCGTTCTCCCGGATGGTGACGAAGGCCCGCTCCAGCTCCGGCGGCGGGTTCTCCACCCGGTAGGGGGCGGCCTCCGCCTGGATGGCGACGACCGACATGTGGTGCGCGACCACGTCGTGCAGCTCGCGGGCGATCGTCGTGCGCTCCTCCAGCAGGGTGCGCCGGGAGCGCTCGTGCGCGGTCACCGTCTGCTGGGCGGTCACCTCCTGCTTGGCCTCGCGGAGTATGTGCCAGACGGAGACGCAGAGCAGGACGAGTGCGGAGAGGACCAGCATGGGCGCGGTGTTGTCGCCGTAGTAGTGGCCCGAGCCGAAAAGAGTCTCCACCACGGCGCCGTAGGCCGCGGTCAGCGCCCACATCCACGCGGCCGTGCGCGGCCTGGTGCGCAGCGCCACGACCGTCAGCACCGTCAGGTGGCAGGCGAAGGCGCCGGGCAGCCACGGCCAGTCCCCCGACTGGTCGCCGAACGGGAGGGCGAGCGGGGCGGCCGCCATGGACAGCCAGAACGCTCCGACCGGCCGGACGATGGTCAGCAGGATCGGGATCACGGCGAGCGGGCCTAGCAGCAGACCCAGCCCCTGGTCGATGGTGGAGAGGGCCAGTGCGAACAGGGCGGCCGCGGCGATCACGGCGTGCGGCGTCCAGGCCGCGTACTCCCGCAGACGGCCGGGCAGCCGCCGGGTGAGCGGGCCGTCCGTGCGCATGCGCGGGAGCGGACTGTAGGCGAAGGCATCGCGGAACAGGTCCTGTCGCAGCCCGCGCAGGGCGTCCGCGGCAAGCCGGAACTCCGGGCTGCGCGACTTGGCCCCGTCGTCCGGCGGCGTGGTGTGGATCTGGGTCGTCTCGGTCACGTACAGAACGGTAGGCGTGAGCGGGGGCGCGGTCGTCACCAGTGAGGGGGGTCCTTCAGGGTCCGTCTCAGGTACTACGGGTCGGCCGGCCGGTGGTGCAAGGGCCGCCATCCCGTTGGGCTCGGCTCAGTGCCCGGCGGGCCGGACCAGTCCCGACCCGTACGCGCACACCGCCGCCTGCGGCTGCCGGAAGCCGCCCCTCACCACGCCAGCTGCGCGATCTCCTCCGCCACCACCGCGCACGCATCCGCCGCCGGATCGATCAGCGGGAAATGGCCGACGTCCTCCAGCAACGTCAGGCCCACCACCTCCCCCGCCTTCGCCGCCGCGTCCGCGTACGACTCGGCGACCGCCTCCGGGACGTCCACGTCGGTGCGGCCCTGGACGAGCGTCGTCGCGATACCCGTGGGAAGCAGCAGGGCGGGATCCGCGTACGGCTGCCGCTCCGCGAACTCGACCTCACCACCCAGGAGTTGAAGCACCGCACCGCCGCACACGTCCAGCTTCTCCGCGACCGCGAGGTCCGCGATCGGAGCGAGCGCGACGACCCCCCGCAGCGGCGCCGGACGGTCCGTGCGCCAGGGGGCGTCGGCCGGCAGCAGGTGACGGGCAGCGACCCACAGGGCGAGGTGTCCGCCCGCCGAGTGGCCGGTGACCACCATGCGGCGCGGGTCGGCCTGCGGAAGGATCTCGCGGACGAGGGCGGGCAGCGCGTCCAGCGCGGCGGCGACGTCGTCGAAGGTGTCCGGCCACCGGCCCGCGACCGCAGCCGCACCCTCACCACCAGCGCCGCCGCCCCGCCGATACTCCACGCTCGCCACCCCGAACCCCCGACGCGCCAGGTAGTCCGCGAACGGCGAGATGTGCCGACGGTCGTACTGCGCACGCCACGCACCCCCGTGCAGCACGACGACCAGCGGGGCGGGAACCCCCGGTACGACCTCGATGTGCGGGGCGTAGAAGTCGATCACCTGGTCGGGATGATCGCCGTACGCCGCGGTGGCGTCGGGGTCGACCGCGGGGTGCGAGAAGGCCGACTCCTCTTCGGCGGCGGCATGGGCAGCTGCGGCATCGAGTGCTGCGGCGTCGTCCGGCATGCTCCAACCTCTCAGCGATGAAACGGACTTGGCGGGCCGGGATGCAACCCCGCGGAGAGAATTCGCCCGTTGGCGGGACGCTATCAGGCCGATGACGTGCGCGGACACGGGGATGTGACGCTCGGTGAGGGTTAAACGGTTCTGCTGTTTCGTTACGCTTGCGCCGGGGGCCACTCATCAATCCCGCCTGCCCCCCGTACAGGGAACCACAGGGATCAAGGAGGCCGACATGTCCGCCGAACCCGGCACCGTACGCCCCGGCGGCCGCACCGCCCGCGTCCGTACGGCCGTACTGCGGGCGGCGGGGGACGTACTGGCCGAGCAGGGCTTCGACCGGCTGGACCTCGCGGACGTCGCCCGGCGCGCGGAGGTCGGCAAGACGACCGTGTACCGGCGGTGGGGCTCGGTGACCGGCCTGGTCGCCGACCTGCTCGCCGACATGGCCGAGCAGTCGCTGCCGCGTACGCGCACGGGTTCCGTACGGGGCGACCTGCGCGCCAACGCCGCGCTGGTCCGGCGGACCCTCGCCGATCCGCGGCAGGGCGCGCTGTTCCGCGCGGTCATCGCGGCGGCGGCGTGCGACGAGCGGACGGCCCAGGCGCTGCGGCGGTTCTACGAGGTACGGGTGGCGGAGTGGGCGCCCTGCGTGGCGGAGGGCGTGGCCCGGGGCGAGCTGCCGGCCGGCACGGACCCGGCGACGGTCGTACGGGCGGTCTCGGCGCCCCTCTACTACGGCTTCCTCACCACCGGCGTCGCCCCCGGCCACGCCGACGCCAAACGCGCGGCGGACGCGGCGGTCGTGGCGGCGGAGGCCGGTGTGTACGCCGGAGAAGGGTGAGGTCGGGCACTGACGTCATGCGTCGGCCGGCCAGGCATAATGCCGCGACGCCGAGGTTCGAACCGTCCCTCTGAGGGCCCCCGCGGGTACTGCCACGGTCTTGATCTGATCGGTGAGATCGGGACAGGAGCATTCCCGCGTACAACAGCGGGGACAGGGCCCGTCCGTGCTGTTCTCAACGGCGCCGTTCGCGATGACGTGCAACGGCGTCGTTGTTGGCGCAACGCACCGAGCAGTAGGTGCGCCGACCGTTACGGGAGGTGTCGACGAATGCCAGATTGCAGCTGCGGCGTGCGCAACGTCCCAACCGACCAGGCCCTGCGAAGCAGATGACGTAGGCGAGTCCCGACGCGGTGACGGCTCGAATGTGGGCGGCGGCATTCGCGTTGGGGGCGTCGTAGTGCAGGTGGGGTTGTCCGTCGTGCAGCGAGATGTGGGGCCTGCTGGAGGCGTCGGTGAGCAGCGTGTTGACCGCCTGGCACCGCTCATCGACGCTCTGCGGGCCGAAGCAGGCAGCCAGGCGCCGACTCCACGTCCAGATGTCCGCTGCCTGCCGGGTAGTGAGTTCACGGCGCGCTATCCCGCGCTTGGCGAGAAGCGGCTCGAGGTCATCTGGCTGCGGCGGAACACTCAGATTGGCCAGGTCCGCGGCCAGCCGACCTGCTTCCCCGCCGTAATGGTTGAAATACATAAGGCTATTACAGCACCGTATAACGGCACAGAGAAGCCCATCGGACGGCGGCAGACGTGGGTGATCACATGATCGCGCCCTGGCCACCTTGACAGCGGGATTGAGGAAGGGAACGGGCGAGTATGACGGCGCAGGTTCCCGTCCCACCCCATCAGCACGCCACGATGGCATCGGGTCTGATACTGGGACAGGTCATCAGTCTCCAGGTAGGTGCGGCTGTGGCCAAGGACGCCTACGCGATCGTCAGCCCCACGGCACTGGCTGGTATGCGGCTGGCCTTCTCAGCCGTGATTCTCTGGATGCTGGTCCGGCCGCGGCTGCGGGGAATCACCGCCCGGCAGTGGCGGGCGGCGCTTTCACTCGGTCTGGTCCTGGCGGCCATGAACCTGGCGTACTTCCAGGCGATCAGCTACCTACCGATCGGCATAGCGGCCACGTTGGAGCTGCTGGGGCCGCTCGCACTGTCGATCATGCTGTCCCGTCGGCTGAAGCACCTCGCGGCAGTGCTGACGGCGCTTGTCGGCGTACTGCTGCTAGTGCTCTGACCGCGTAGGTTCGCCGGGTTGGTGGTCGGGGCGGTTGGATGTGCGGTGACGTCCGATCCGACCGCTGGAGGCGCGATGGCTGAGCCGGTCCGTGTGCGCAGACTGACCGACCAGGAGGGGCAGAAGCTGCAGCAGATCGTGCGCCGGGGCAGTACCAGCACGGTGCGCTACCGGCGCGCGATGATGCTGCTGGCCTCGGCCGGAGGGAACCGTGTGCCGGTGATCGCCCAGCTGGTGCAGGCCGACGAAGACACCGTCCGGGATGTGATCCACCGGTTCAACGAGATCGGCCTGGCATGCCTGGACCCTCGGTGGGCGGGAGGCCGTCCCCGCCTGCTCAGTCGTGACGATGAGGACTTCGTCATCCAGACGGCCACCACCCGCCCCACCAAACTCGGCCAGCCCTTCACCCGCTGGTCTTTGCGCAAACTCGTCGCCTACCTGCGGAAAGTACCCGGCCGCGTGATCCGTATCGGCCGCGAAGCGTTACGCGGCCTGCTCGCCCGTCGCGGCGTCACCTTCCAGCGCACCAAGACATGGAAGGAATCCCCCGACCCCGACCGCGATGCGAAGCTGGACCGGATTGAGGAGGTCCTGGACCGCTTCCCGGACCGGGTCTTCGCGTTCGACGAGTTCGGCCCGCTCGGGATCCGGCCCACCGCAGGCTCGGGCTGGGCCGAACGGAAACGTCCCGACCGCGTGCCGGCCACCTACCACCGCACCCACGGGGTGCGCTACTTCCACGGGCTGCTACTCGGTCGGCGACGACCGCCTGTGGGGCGTCAACCACCGCAGGAAAGGTGCCACGAACACGCTGGCCGCGCTGAAGTCGATCCGCGCCGCCCGGCCCGACGGCGCACCGATCTACGTGATCATGGACAACCTCTCCGCCCACAAGGGCGTCGACATCCGCCGCTGGGCGAAGAAGAACAAGGTCGAGTTGTGTTTCACCCCGACCTACGCATCGTGGGCGAACCCGATCGAGGCGCACTTCGGACCGCTGCGGCAGTTCACCATCGCCAACTCCAACAACCCCAACCACGTCGTGCAGACCCGAGCCCTGCACGCCTACCTGCGCTGGCGCAACGCCAACGCACGCCACCCCGACGTGCTCGCCGCTCAGCGCCGAGAACGCGCCCGCATCCGCAGCGAGAAAGGCATCCGCTGGGGCGGACGCCCCCTCGCACCAGCAGCCTGACCAAACCCGTGACGCGGCAGGCGCGGCAAGCTGTCTCTCAGCCTTCCCGAGGTTCGACTGGGCCAGCTGTCCGGGCGCCTGAATCCTTGCGTGCCGAGAGCAGGAACAGGACCGCAGCGGCGGCGGTGAAGCCGAAGCCGACGTTCATGCAGACCACAACCGTCTCGAATGAGGCGTCGGCGATCCGGGGGATGCCGTTGACGAGCATGAGGGCGTAGATGCACAGAATGCCGTAGGCGCGAAGCCGCATCCCGGCCTGTCGCTTGCGCATCCACGGCGGTGTCCACCCCGCCAGTATCGCCACCGGCACCGGCAGCATGAGCGCCGTGGACACTGCCAGAGCTATCCAGTGGTACAGCGGATTGCCGTTCACCCCGCCCCCTTCGTAGGCGATCACCAGCCTACGGAGGGTTGGCGAGGCCCGTCCATGCCGAACACCGCGAGCTTCCGGCGAACCTATCCGGTCAGAGCACTAGAGGTCGCAGACCGGGCCGCCGGGCGCGTTGCGGTAGCTGCCGGGGGTTGCTCCTTCGGGCCGGTGCGGCTGCACCAACCGGCGGCCGTGCCGAGTCCGCGTAGCGGATGGCGGTCTTCGGAGCGACCGGGCACTGCCGACCGGTGGTGAGGCCCCGCTCCCCTCGTCGGGCGAGGAGCGGGGCCGGTGTCACAGCCGTATGCCGTTGACCACCAGTGCCACGTTGATGTTGTCGCGCGTGGCATTGGAGTACGGGCAGACCTGGTGGGCCGTCCTGACCAGCTCGGCCGCCTGCTCGCCGGTGACCGAGGGCAGCGAGATCTGCAGTTCGACGTCGAGCTTGAAGCGGCCGCCGTCGATCGGGATCAGCGAGACCGACGAGTCGATCTCCGCGTCGTCCGCCTTGAGCTTGCCGCGCTGCCCGACCAGGGCGAGTGTCGCACCGAGACAAGCGGCGTACCCGATCGCGAAGAGCTGCTCGGGGTTTGCCCCCTCACCGTCCCCGCCCAGCTCCTTGGGCTGCCGTAGCTCCAGATCCAGTCGTCCGTCTGAGGTGTGTCCGCGGCCGTTCCTGCCTCCGACGACGTGCGCTTCCGCCGTGTACAGCGCCTTGGTCATCCTGAACTCCCTTCGCTTCTACCAGAATAGAAACTTTTCACTTCAAAAATGGGAAGCCAACGGGTTAGGATCGGGAATCTCACGACGACCGGGAGGGAAGATGGCGAGGCTGGAGATCGGCTACCTGCTCCCGACGCGCGACCAGTCCGTTCTGGGTGAGCACGAACCGGGGCGGCTCGTCGTCCAAGCACGGCGGGCAGAGGAGCTGGGGCTGGACTCGGTCTGGGCAGGCGACAGCCCCGTGACCAGACCGCGCGCGGATCCGCTGCTGCTGTTGGCCGCCGTGGCCCAGGCCACCGAACGGGTCGCGCTCGGCACGGCGGTGCTGCTGCCGGCGCTGCGCCATCCGATCCTGCTGGCGCACCAGCTCGCCACCCTCGACCGGCTGTCGAGGGGACGGCTGATCGCGGGCATGGGCGGCGGATTCCCGAACCCGAACACCGAGGCCCACTTCGCGGCGGTCGGCATCCGATTCGCCTGCCGCATTGGCCGCATGGAGGAGTCGATCGACGCCATGCGGCGGCTCTGGTCGGGGGAGGCGGTGTCGTACAAGGGCGAGCACTTCGCCTTCGAGAACGTGCGGCTCGCGCCCCCGCCGTCCCGTCCGGGAGGGCCGCCGATCTGGCTGGCGGGAAGCGGTGGACCGGCGCTGCGGCGCGTGGCTCGCCTCGCCGATGGCTGGCTCCCGTATCCGCCCGAGGCGACGACGTACGCGGAGGAACGCGAGGCCATCGAGCAGGCGTCCACCCGTTCGGTCACCCCCGCCTTGTACGCGACGCTCTGTCTGGACGAGGACCCGGAGAATGCGCGCCGGCGTCTGCGAACGAGCATTGAGCGCTACTACGACGCGCCACTCGAGTTCGTCGCGTCGATCCAGTCCATGTTCGCCGGTACCGCCCGCCAGGCCGCCGACTGGTTGACCGGCTACGCCGCGGCCGGCGCCCGCCACGTGGTGATCCGCCTGGCGACCGATGACCACGACGCCGGCCTGGAGGAGTTCGCCGACCGTGTTCTGCCCCTGCTTCACAAGGAGGATCGCCGGTGATCACGTTCGTTCTCGTCCACGGCGCCTGGCACGGCCCATGGGCCTGGGACCGGGTCGTCCCGCTGCTGCACGCCGCCGGGGCACGCACGCTCACCCCGGACCTCAGCACCGTCGGGAACTACGGGCTCCACGACCACGCCGAGGCGGTCGTCGCCGCTCTCGACACCGTTCCGCAGGACAGCGAGCTCGTGCTGGTCGGGCACAGTTACGCGGGCCTCGTCGTACGGGAGGCTGCCGACGCACGGCCCGATGCCGTCGGCCACATCGTCCTGGTGGACGGATGGGCGGGGTGTGACGGCGCCAGCCTGTTCAGCCTGGCCCCCGACGCCTTCGTCAAGGCGGTCCGTACTGCGGCCGAGACGTTCGGGGACGGATGGCGGATCCCGGCCCCGCCCCCGGCGGCGTTCGGCATCGTCGACACCGACGACGACACCAGCACCGCGGCCTGGCTGGCCGCGCGCATGCTCCCCCAGCCACTGCGCACGTTCACCGAGCCCACGCGCTTGAGCGGGGCCGTCAGCCGGATTCCCGGAACTGCCATCTGCTGCAGGCCGCAGACCTACCCGTTCGACCGGTTCGGCGAGGCCGTCGGGTACCGGACGCTCGCGCTGGACGGCCCGCACGACGTGATGCTGACCGATCCGGAGCCGCTCGCCCGAATGCTCCTGGAAGCACGTTCGTTCAAGAACGAGAAGCGCGAAGTCTAGAGTGGTGAAGTGGAACAGCGAACCTACAACCAGTACTGCGCGACCGCGCACACCCTCGACCTCGTCGGCGAGCGCTGGACGCTGCTGCTGGTCCGCGAGCTGCTGACGGGGCCCAAGCGGTTCGGCGATCTGCAGGCCAGCCTGCGCGGCCTCGGCACCGGACTGCTGGCCGCCCGCCTGAAACATCTGGAACGCGAGGGCCTGGCCCACAAGATCACGCTCCCGCCGCCCGCCCGGACCCCCGCATACGCCCTCACCGAGGCCGGCGAGGAACTCGGCCCGGCGATCCTGGAGCTGGCCCGGTGGGGCCTGAAGTGGGCGATGGGCGAACGGCGTGCGACCGAGACGTTCCATCCGGGCTGGGCCGTGCTCGGCCTGCGGGCCTGCTTCGACGCCGAGGCCGCCGCCAGCCTCCGCGCGGTGTACGAGTTCCGCATCGACGACGAGGTCTTCCACGCGCGGATCGACGACGGGACGATCGAGGCGCTGCACGGACCGGCCCAGCACCCGGACGCGACCATCACGGTCAGCCAGGAGGTGTTCCTCCGCCTGACCGGCCAAGGCCTCACACTCGCCGAGACGATCGAGAGCGGTGCCGCGTCGGCGTCCGGCGACAGCGAGGCTCTGCGCAGGCTGAGGGGCCTGTTCCGCCTGCCGCCCCCGCGTGCCCGGAAAGCCGACCAGACCTCGTCCTAATCACGCCCCGATCCCACCAGAACGACCAGTGGCCCGAGCTCTTTCTCATCCCCGTGGGACGAAACCCCGGCTGACCGCCTCGCCCCTGGGGACAGAGCTGGGAGTCCGGGGCACCGCGAGGCCCTGCGCTGCCTACTCGCCCGGCGCGGCGTCACCTTTCAGCGGACCAAGACCTGGAAGGAGTCCACCGACCCCGAGCGCGACGCCAAGTTGGACCGCATCGAGCACGTCCTGGAGCACTTCCCCAACCGCACCTTCGCGTTCGACGAGTTCGGCCCGCTGGGCATCCGCCCCACCGGTGGGTCTTGCTGGGCCGGGCGGGGCCGCCCCAACCGCGTCCCTGCGACCTACCACCGCAGCCACGGGGTGACTTACTTCCACGGGCTGCTACTCGGTCGGCGACGACACCCTGTGGGGCGTCAACCGTCGCCACAAGGGAGCCGTGAACTCCCTGACCGCGCTGAAGTCGATCCGTGCCGCGCGCCCGGACGGCGCCCCGATCTACGTGATCCTGGACAACCTCTCCGCGCACAAGGGCACCAAGATCCGCGCCTGGGCCCGGAAGAACCGGGTCGAGCTGTGCTTCACCCCGACCAACGCCTCCTGGGCCAACCCCATCGAAGCCCACTTCGGACCGCTGCGGCAGTTCACCCTGGCCAACTCCCACCATCCGAACCACACCGTCCAGACCCGGGCCCTGCACGCCTACCTCCGCTGGCGCAACGCCAACGCCCGCCACCGAGATGTCCTGGCCGCCGAACGCCGCGAACGTGCCCGCGTCCGCAGCGAGAAAGGCATTCGCTGGGGAGGCCGACCGCTTCCGGCAGCGGCTTGATCAGACAGGAACTTCAAATATGGTTTCGAGGCCGTCTTCCTCGTCCCATTGCTCTCCGACCTCCACGAAGCCGAACCCGGAGATCGTGGCCAGGGATGCGGCGTTGTCAGGACTGATCGTCACCCGCACGGTCCTGACTCCGGCTTCGGCAACAGACCGATGTACCAACTCGGCCAGCATCGCCCTGGCGTAGCCCTGACGACGGTAGACGGGGGCCACGGAGTAACCGAGCTCCACCATGCCTGCCTCATCCGGCGGCCCGTGGAACCCGGCATACCCCACGACGGCACCTTCCGGCTCCGCTACCACAGTCTGCGTGAGCCACCCCGTGCAACTCGGGTCCGAGGTGAGCTGATTGACCCGGTACCGCCACACCCACTTTGCCGTGTCGGTGACGAAGTAGTCAGTGAGAGCGACACCTGCTTCGGCGCTGGCTTGAGCCAGATCGTCGTTCAGCAAGGCGGTCATGGCCGTGCTCGATAACTCAACAAATCGTACGACCTTCGGGCTAGTGGGGACTGGGGTCCGGCGCTCGGCTTTGTCTGGCACAGCGCGAATCGTCGTGGAGCGTCCAGCACGTGTCCAACGGTTTTTCGCGGTGGCCGATACATGCCTCGCCCAGATTGAGGCCCCATCCACTCGGCCCTACTCGCGACCCGGTGAACCTTCCCGGTCAGAGCACTAGCGACCCCGGGGGCTTCACTGCCCGCTGCCGGGGTGCTACTGGGCGGCGTAGCCGCGCTGTGCAGGGCCGGGTATGTGCTGCTGAACAAGCAGGTCGGCCGACTGTTCTCGGACTGGACGGGTCTGGCCGTCGCACTGGCCTGCGGCGCTTGCATGGTGACACCGATCGCTGCCGTAACCAGCGGGAGGGATGCCGCCCACCCTGCAGCCCTTGGAACTGGACTGGTGGTGGCCGTGCTGTCTTCCCTGGTCCCGTACGTCCTTGACATGACACTCCTGCGGCGCATCGACACGCGCGCCTTTGGAGTGCTGCTCGCACTGAGTCCCGCCGTAGGAGCGGCAATCGGCTTCCTTCTCCTGCATGAGCAGCTCACGGTTGGCCAGTTGGGCGCCATAGCGCTGGTCGTCCTCGCCGGAACATGGTCGCTGCGTCAGGCAGCGCCTACGGGCGTGCCCACACACCCGCATGGTCATACGAGCGGAGCCAGCGACCAACGTAATGGTTGAAATGCTTTAGAGCGTGACTTCACGCTGACGACATGGCTTCTCACTCCGCGCTCCCGGCTTCAGAAGATGACCTCTGCCCCGTATGCAAGGAGCCGACCACAGTGCAGACGCAGTGGTGGGTACTGCAGTCACGCCACCACACCACCGAAGGTGAGGTCGAGTACTGCGTCGGCGGGTGTGGTTGCCTGGTCATCCTGGTCAACGGCGAGATCATCAAGGCCCTCCACGTCGGCCACCAGCAACCCGCGCCAGCGCACCGTGACGGCAGGGTGCGTCGTAGTAATGGCCGCGAAAACAACGGATATAGCTGACCTGGGACGATGCCGCTCGGAGTGCGGTGTCGTCCGGGGGCAAGCCGTGAGTGCTCCGACTCAGCCTCGTCGGCGGGCTGCCGGATCGCGTGCGGCGAAGTGCCGGGCTACAGCGTCGACGCCGGGGCGGGCGGACCGTCCCAGCAGCGTACGGAGACGTGGCGGGAGCGTGCCGGCAGCATCGGCGTTGAGACGCCGTCTTCCGCGTCGTGCGTCAGGGCACTGTGGCGGAGCCGGTAGAGCATCCAGCCTTCCAGGTCGTCGAAGTCGTCGCGGCTGGCGAGGGGTTGCCCAGCAGCCGGGTGCTCTCCTCGAAGATCTCTTCCGCCCGGCGGTAGGACACCCGCGCGCGGCCGGTCACCAGGCAGGTGTCCTTCCTCGTCGAGACCCGTCGACCAGGTGGCCCTCGGGCACGTCAGGCCCGGCGAGCCGATGCGTTCATCCGCATGAGACACCGAGTGGCAGACAGCGGTTCGGACGAGCGCTCGGCGCCCCGGACGGCCGGTTGGTGGGGTGCCCAGGATGGTCCCTGGGCACCCATGGCTCCACTCCCGCCCCAAGACGGGATACCTCTACGTCAGCACTCTCCGTCCGCCGTCATGATGCCAACGCATTCTTCGAGCGCGGCGTGCAACGACGGTACGAACGCGGCGAGTTCGGTGTCCGACGCCTTGCCCGCTTCCAGTACGGCACCCACGACCGTCAGCAGGACCGCGGCGGCCTTCACGGCGCGCGCGTCGGCCAGTTCCTCAAGGAGACCGCCGGGCCGCGTGACCGCGAACGCCTCCTTGCCGGTGGCCGGGTCGACGCCGATGCGGCGGAGGCGCGACGCACTCATACGGCGACCTCCCACGAGACGTAGTCCTGACCCAGGCTCGCGAGGACCGCCGCGCGGCGCCGCTCCCGCTGAAGGCGCCTGCGGTCGAGCTCGTCACGCTCGCGTTCCCATACGGCGAGATACGGCCGGACCAGGGGCCAGCCATCGGCGGTGATGACGTCCAGGGGTGGAGGCGCGGGCCGGTACTCGGGCACGGGCGTGCAGGAGGTGGCGGGCGATGGGGGTGTGACGGCGCGGTGCACTCCGCGAGGAGGCAGGAAGAAGCTCAGAATCGCGGCCACTAGGCTGCGCATAGGTCGACTCCTACTCAGTCGGCTCAGGCCCCGGTGAGGAAGTAGCCGCTTCCCGCCGGGGCCATTGTGTGTCGGTGACCACAATACCCGTAGATAACCGTGGATAACCACGGATGCATGGAAGGCCATGGTCATCCACGCTGAGGTTCATGGACCTTGATCGCACGCGTCCGCTCTGGCGTCAGATCGCAGCGGAGATCATCCGGCGTATCAAGGACGGCACGTATCCGCCAGGCAACCGCGTGCCGTCCACTTTGGAGATCGCCCAGGAGTTCGGCGTAGTGAACGCGACGGCAGCGAAGGCCATGCGGCATGTGCGGGAAGAGGGCTGGACGCGAGGCGAAGTCGGGCTGGGAACCTTCGTAACGGACTCCCTGCCACCCTCCGCCGAGACCTCCCAGCCCCCCTCATAGCCGAAGCCGCGCCCCCCTCAGTTGCCCGACGTGCCCTTCGCGAAGCCCCTACCCCGCCGTCACATCCCCCAGCACCCGAGCCGCCCGCTCCACGTCCGCGAACCCGACGTACAACGGTGTGAACCCGAAGCGCAGGACGTCGGGGTGGCGGAAGTCGCCGACCACGCCCCGTCCGATCAGCCGCTTCATTACCTCGCCCGCGTCCGCGCACCGCAGCGCCACCTGGCTGCCCCGCTCCTCATGGGCCACCGGCGTCAGCGACTCCACCCGGCCCGGCGGCACGTACTGCGCGACGCACTCCAGGAAGAAGTCCGTCAGGGCGAGGGACTTGGCGCGGACGGTGTCGATCGGGACGCCGTCCCAGACCTCCAGGGCCGCCTCCAGGGCGAGCATGGAGAGGATGTCGGGCGTGCCCACGCGGCCGCGCAGGGCGCCCGGCGCCGGTTCGTAGTCGGGGCGCATGCCGAAGGGTTCGGCGTGGGAGTTCCAGCCGGGCAGCGGGGAGTCGAAGCGGTCCTGGAGCTCGCGGCGGACGTAGAGGTACGCCGGTGAACCCGGGCCGCCGTTCAGGTACTTGTAGGTGCAGCCGACGGCCAGGTCGACGCCGTGCTCGTCGAGCCCGACCGGCAGGGCGCCCGCGCTGTGGCACAGGTCCCAGACGGCGACCGCGCCCGCCGCGTGCACGGCGGCCGTGAGACCGGGCAGGTCGTGCAGCCGGCCGGTGCGGTAGTCGACGTGGTTCAGCAGGACGGCGGCGGTACGGTCGCCCAGCGCCCCGGGCACCTCGGCCGGCGTCACCGGGCGCAGGGTGCAGCCGGTCATCCGGGCCGCCGACTCGGCCATGTACCCGTCCGTGGGGAAGGTCGTCGCGTCGACGACGATCTCGTCGCGAGCGGAGTCGCTGAGCCGAGCCAGCCGCACCGCTCCCACAAGTGCCTTGAACACGTTGACACTTGTCGAGTCCCCGACCACGATCTGCCCGGCCGCCGCCCCCACCAGCGGGGCGATCCGGTCGCCGATCCGCTCGGGCGCGGTCCACCAGCCGCTCTCGTCCCAGGACCGTATGCGCAGCTCGCCCCACTGCCGCCGTACGACGTCCTCGACCCGCCCGGGGACGGCCGCCGGCAGCGCGCCGAGCGAGTTCCCGTCCAGGTAGACCACGTCGTCGAGCACGAACTGCGAGCGCAGTCCGGCCAGTTCGTCACCGGCGTCCAACTCGGAAGCCTTGAAGGAGAGTTCAGACATGGGACCGCGCCGTCCACAGCTCGGGAAACACGTTCTTCTGCGCGCGCTTCTCCAGCCAGGCCACCCCGGCGGAGCCGCCCGTGCCGGTCTTGGCGCCCATCGCGCGCCGGGTGGCGACCAGGTGGTCGTTGCGCCAGCGCCACACCAGCTCGGCGACATCGGTCAGCGCCTCGCCGAGGCGGGCCAGGTCGTCGCTCTCGTCGCCGGAGTAGAGGGCGGTCCACACCTCCTCCACCTCGGGCGACGGCTCGTAGCGGAGCGACACGTCACGGTCCAGGACGGAAGCCGGGATCGCGTGCCCGCGCCGGGCGAGCAGCCGCAGCACCTCGTCGTACAGGCTCGGCTCGTGCAGCGCCTTCTCCAGCTCCCCGTGGACGCGGGGCGCGCCCCGGTGCGGGACCAGCATGGACGCGGACTTCTCGCCGAGCAGGAACTCCATGCGGCGGTACATCGCCGACTGGAAGCCGGAGCCCTCGCCGAGCGCCGAGCGGTACGCGTTGAACTGGGCCGGGGTGAGCTGGCCGAGCGGCTTCCAGGAGGCGTTCAGCGCCTCCAGCTCCCGTACGGAACGCTTCAGCGCGGCGATCGCCACCGGCACCCGGTCCTGGCGAAGGGCCCGCGCGGCGGTCTCCCACTCGTGGACGATGACCGTGAACCACAGCTCCATCACCTGGGTCGTGACCAGGAAGACCATCTCTCCGGGGTCGTCGGAGAGGGTGTGCTGGAGGTGGGTGAGCACGTCCGCCTGTACGTAGTCCTCGTACGGGGTCGTGCCGTTGAAGTCGAGATGCGGAGTCTCGGGCTCCTGGGTTTCGTGAGCCTCTTGGGACATCGCTGTCTCCTGATGTGTACTCCGGGTAGCGGTCCGCCCCTGCCGTTACCGACACGGGGGCCCCGGTCCCCGCCGGGCATCTTCTTCGATGGTCCGCCGAAAAGGCAAGGCCCGCCTGATCGCGCAGGCGGGCCGTACCGAGGAACGTCTCAGCCCAGGGTCTGGGCGGCCGCCGGGGAGGAGTCCTTCAGGAACTGCGAGCAGCGCTCGTACTCCTCCTGCTCGCCGATGGCCTGTGCGGCGCGGGCGAGGCCGTGCAGGGCGCGCAGGAAGCCGCGGTTCGGCTCGTGCTCCCAGGGGACCGGGCCGTGGCCCTTCCAGCCGTTGCGGCGCAGGCTGTCCAGGCCGCGGTGGTAGCCGGTGCGGGCATAGGCGTACGACTCCACGACGCTGCCCCGCTCGAAGGCCTCGTCGGCCAGCTGGGCCCAGGCCAGCGAGGAGGTCGGGTACTTCGCGGCGACGTCCGCGGGCGCGGTGCCGTTCGCGAGCAGCTCGCGGGGCTCCGGGTCGTCGGGGAGGTGGGTCGGGGGCGGTCCCCCGAGGAGGTTTTCGTGAATGGACATGGGCCAAGTCTCCTCCATCCGGCGCGGGACGGAGCGACGCGCGGTGAGGGCAGTCGTGCGGAGAGGACAGTCGTGCGGCTATGCCAGCCGCTTCCGCGCCCGCTCCCCTTCCAGCGGCGGCGCCGTCACGGACCCGTGTGTCCGGCACTCCGGCCTGCGGCAGTCCGCCGGCGGCGTCCGCACCGTCGCGAAGGCGACCGCGGCCCCCACGACCAGCACTCCGGCGCACACCGTCATCGCCCGCCCGAACGCGTCGTCGAAGGCCCCCGGCGACCGGTACGCCTCCTCCCCCATCCCGGCGATCAGCGGCAGCGCCGCCACCGCGATCAGGCCGGCCGCCCGGGCCGCCGCGTTGTTGATGCCGCTGGCCAGCCCGGCCCGCGCGGTGTCCACGGA
Organism: Streptomyces sp. a15; assembly: GCF_059026085.1. Classification (NCBI taxonomy): domain Bacteria; kingdom Bacillati; phylum Actinomycetota; class Actinomycetes; order Kitasatosporales; family Streptomycetaceae; genus Streptomyces; species Streptomyces sp. A15. Next base: position 21,844 of record NZ_JBWLKM010000105.1, read on the forward strand.
CCCGAGGACCGTCGCCGTCAGCGGTGCGACCAGGGTGACCATCCCCAGCCCGAGGACCAGCAGCGCGGGCAGCACGTCGACGAGGTACGACGCCTCCGGACCGACCCGCAGCATCAGCAGCATCCCGCCGGCACACAGCAGCGGCCCGACGGTGAGCGGGATGCGAGGCCCGATGCGGTCGGCCAGGGCGCCCGAGCGGGCGGAGAACAGCAGCATCAGGGCGGTCGTGGGCAGCAGTGCCGTACCGGCGCCGAGGGCGGAGTAGCCGACGACCACCTGGAGCTGGAGCACGGCCAGGAAGAAGAAGCCGCCGAAGGCCGCGTACACGCACAGCGTGACCAGGTTGACCGCGGTGAACTGGCGGGACGCGAAGATGTCCGTCGGCATCATCGGATCGGCCCGGCGCCGCTCGACGCGTACGAAGACCACGGCGGCGGCCACACCGAGCACGGCGGTGAGCACGACGACGAGGGAACCCGACCGGGCCTCGATCAGCGCATACGTCACCAGCGCGAGCGCCGACGCGCCGAGCACCGCACCCAGCACGTCGAAGCGGGTGTGCGTACGACCTCCCCCACTCTCGGCTGCGCTCGAGCGGGAGATGCCCCCACCCGACTCGGGAACATGCCGTACGGCGATCGGCGCGCACAGCAGCGCGAGCGGCACGTTGAGCAGGAACACCCACCGCCAGCCGGGCCCGTCCACCAGCCAGCCGCCCACGAACGGCCCGACCGCCGCCCCGACCCCGCCGAACCCGGACCACAGGCCGACGGCCCTGCCCCGGTCATCCGGATGGAAGGACGCCTGGATGATGGCGAGCGAACCCGGCGTGAGGAGCGCGCCCCCGACCCCTTGCAGCGCCCTGGCGGCGATGAGGAACTCAGCGTTCGGGGCGATCCCGCACAGCAGGGAGGCGGCGGCGAACCAGAGCACGCCGATCACGAAGACCTTCCGGCGCCCGAACCGGTCCCCGAGCGCACCGCCCAGCAGGATCAGCCCGGCCAGCGTCAGCATGTACGCGTTGATCGTCCACTGGAGGGCGGCGAGGTCCGCGTCGAGGTCGCGGCCGATGCGGGGCAGGGCGACGTTGACGACGGTCGAGTCCAGCAGGGCCATGCTGGATCCGAGGACGGTGGTCAGCAGGATCCACTTGCCTTGCGGCGAGGCCAGCCGGACATCGGGCATGACCCAGGTATACAGCGACCCCGGTGCCGTGGCACCGGGGTCGCCGTAATCGTGATCGGGTACGCGCTACTTGATCTTCGTGCCGCTGGAGCGCAGGTGTCCGCAGGCCTCGACGACGCGCGCGGCCATGCCGGCCTCGGCGAGCTTGCCCCAGGTGCGCGGGTCGTAGGTCTTCTTGGAGCCGACCTCGCCGTCGACCTTCAGGACGCCGTCGTAGTTGCGGAACATGTGGTCGACGACCGGGCGCGTGAAGTGGTACTGCGTGTCGGTGTCGATGTTCATCTTGACGACGCCGTTCTCCAGCGCGGTCGCGATCTCCTCCGCGGTGGAGCCGGAGCCGCCGTGGAAGACGAAGTCGAACGGCTGCGAGCCGGCCGGCTTGCCGTACTTGGCGGCGATGCCCTCGTTCAGCTCCTTGAGCAGGTCGGGACGCAGAACCACGTTGCCCGGCTTGTACACGCCGTGCACGTTGCCGAAGGACGCGGCCAGCAGGTAGCGGCCCTTCTCGCCGAGACCGAGGGCCTCGACGGTACGAACGGCGTCGTCGACCGTCGTGTACAGGGAGTCGTTGATCTCGTGCGAGACGCCGTCCTCCTCACCGCCGGTCGGGGTGATCTCCACCTCGAGGATGATCCTGGCGGCGCGGGCGCGCTCCAGGAGCTCCTGGGCGATGGACAGGTTGTCGGCGAGGGTCTCGGCGGAGCCGTCCCACATGTGGGACTGGAACAGCGGGTTCTGCCCGGCCTTGACCCGCTCCTCGGACACGGCCAGCAGCGGGCGTACGTACCCGTCGAGCTTGTCCTTCGGGCAGTGGTCCGTGTGCAGGGCGACCGTGATGTCGTACTTCTTGGCGACGATGTGCGCGAACTCGGCCAGGGCGACCGCACCGGTCACCATGTCCTTGCTGTGCTGACCGCCCAGGAACTCGGCGCCACCCGTCGAGATCTGGATGATGCCGTCGCTCTCCGCCTCCGCGAAGCCGCGCAGGGCCGCGTGCAGGGTCTGGGAGGAGGTCACGTTGATGGCCGGGTAGGCGAACTTGCCTGCCTTCGCCCGGTCGAGCATCTCGTTGTAGACCTCGGGGGTTGCGATGGGCATCTGTCCGCTCCTTGGTATGCGGGTTGGCGTTCTGCTACTACGGCCCTGACCTAGACCTTGAGGGTGACGTCATCGTCGGCCCCATCTTTCCAGACTTGGGCGGATGGTCCATCCTGCGGTCAGTCCAGACCCAGCTCGTCCTTCGAGTACGCGAAGAGGTACGGGACACCCGCGCCCTGCTCGATCTTCTCCGCGGCCCCGGTCGCCCGGTCGACGATCGTCGCCACGGCGACGACCTCGGCACCGGCCTCGCGCACCGCCTCCACGGCGGCCAGCGGGGAACCGCCGGTGGTGGAGGTGTCCTCGACGACCAGCACCCGGCGGCCCGCGATCTCCGGGCCCTCGACCCGCCGCTGCAGCCCGTGCGCCTTGGCGGCCTTCCGTACGACGAAGGCGTCGAGCTTCCTCCCGCGAGCGGCCGCCGCGTGCAGCATCGACGCGGCCACGGGGTCGGCGCCCATGGTCAGCCCGCCCACCGCGTCGAACTCCAGGTCGGCGGTCAGGTCGAGCAGCACCTGCCCTACCAGCGGAGCGGCCTCCCCGTCGAGGGTGATGCGCCGCAGGTCGACGTAGTAGTCGGCCTCAAGACCCGACGACAGGGTCACCTTGCCGTGCACCACGGCCTTGTCCTTGATCTGCTGCAGCAGCTCGCCGCGTACGTCTGTCATGCCTGTCAGCTTAGAGGCGGCGCCAGGTCCAGGTGGTGGCGGCTTCGAGCGGCTCCAACGGCGTGACCAGGCGCGGCAGCGTGTTCAGCCCGTTGGGCGGCCCGGTCTGCGGCTCCACGCACACGGCCGCCTCCTGCTCGTCGTACACGACGACCCACTCCTCGCGACTGGCCACCTTCAGCTCCAGCTGCCCCGGCCAGGTGAGCGTGACGTCGACACCGCCGGGCATGCCGAAGCAGTCGTCCCAGGGGCCGGGCTTCGGGTCGAGCCGGTTGCCGGTCGGCAGATGGTCCTCGCCGCGCTCCTCCTGCCAGGCGGGGCTGAAGTCCAGCTGCGCGTCCTCCTGTCCCAGGTTCCGGTTGAACCAGGGGTGCCAGCCGATCTGGGCCGGGAAGGACGAGTCGTACGTCTCCACGGACATGGTCAGCGTCAGGGCGTCCTCGGCCAGGGCGACGACCTGGGTGACGCGGCCCCGGTAGGGCCACGGCTCGACCAGGTCGTACGTGATGACCGCCTCGTCCCCGGTGACGCGGGCCGTGCGCCAGACGCCGTCGCGCACGGTGCCGTGGATGGCGTGCGGCGGGTTGTTCAGCGGCATCTGATGGACGGCCGCCCCGTCCCGGAACCGGCCGTCCCTGATCCGGCCGCACCAGGGAACCATCGGGAAGCAGCCGAACCGCTCACCCTGCCGCAGGAGTTCGACCCCACCGACGCGGAGCCCTCCCACCCGGCCACCGTTCCCCGGCTGCACGATCACTTCCGCGTCACCCGCGGTCAGCCTGATGTCTTCACTACTCACGTGACGACCCTACTGGGCTGATCAAGAGGGCGTGCGGGGACGGCCACCGCCGCCACGGGCACCACACGCAGCGGGCCGCATAGGTGTCCGGCAGCGGACCGCCGCAACCACCGCAGCCGCGGACCGCCGTAGCTGCGGGCAGTCGTGCCGCTGGGGCGGCTCCCGACCCAAAGAGGCGCGGCACCCCGCAAGCGCCGGGC
>NZ_JBWLKM010000106.1:0-24963 GCF_059026085.1 Streptomyces sp. a15
ACTACCTCGCGGTCGAACCCCCCACGTCACTCCAGAAAGCCAGCTAACTCAGTCTCCACGAAACCCGGGGCTTGACAGGAGGTTGGTGGCCATCAGGAGAGGAACGGACATTGTTCGATCCCGGCAAAGTGCGCACCACGCGCTACCGATACCGGGGAACGGTCATCCCTTCACCCTGGCCGACCACCGGATGAAGACAACTGTCCATGGTTGAACGGGACTTGTGGAGCGCCCGGTGCGGTGAGAGCCGCACGCCGGATGCGGGAAGCGGCTCCGGGGAAACGGCTCGATCGAAAGACGAGACCGCGCCCCGGGCCGACTTCACCACCGGATGTTCTGCCATATCACCGCCAATTGGCGCGGTCGGCCGCTGACCAGCTACCAAGTCGTGCTCGAGACGATCGCCGCAACGACTACCGCGACCGGGCTGAGGATCGGCGCCGAGCTGGACACTGGCGACTACGCCCTCGGCACCACCGTCACGACCGCCGAGTTCCGTGCCCTGCCGATCACACCCGATGCGTTCCATGGCAACTGGAACTACACCCTGGCCCCGCATCCCCCAAGCCCTTCCGAAGAACCGGCGACTCGTCGGCCGATCGATCCCGCCATGACCTTGATGCTCACCGATCCCACGCTGACCGGCATGGCTCGCTCGGAGTTCGCACACCTCGTGGCGGTCTCGGAACCGTACTGGGACGCCCTGGCCGAGGCAGCCTTCCGGCGTCGCTTCCACCGCCCCCGGGGCTACCTCCATCCGCAGACCAGCAGCCTGGACCACTTCCACCGACTGCTTGCCGCACTCCTGCGCCGCCAAGGCCGTAACCAGCACCCTGATGGCCCAGATGCTGAGCGTCACACGCACCAACCTGTCCAACCAGTTCCAGGACGGCCACCGAATTCTCGACCTGCATCGCGTTGCCGTCACACCGATACCTGGCTCACCTGCGCGCACGCTCCAGCAACTGCAAACTCGTCTGACGTCCGTGGAGGACACCCCAACAGGTCAACTCTGACAGTTATTTATGGACAAGCCCCGGAGGTGCCGGTGTACTGCCGCTGTACGCCGACCGAGCGGGTGCCCCTCTTGATGGCACGAAGCCACGAACTCCAGCCCGGACCGCATCCGCAGCCCAGTCGGCCTGGTTCAGCAACCGCTGCATGCCGTCCGGGCACAGCTGACCAGCCTGCTCGACGCCGACGCGGCTCCGACCGACGGAAATCCCCATCGACACGAGCATGCAGAGCGTCCAGGCCGGCCGCCCAGCGGTGCACCTCATCAACCGTGACGTCCCCAACCCGTGCCCAGTTCAACGAGCAGCCCGACCACCCGTCACACCAATTGCGGATGCAGTATTAGGCCGTTCGGACCGAGTTTCCCGCCACCTGGCGCGGTGAGGTTTGCAACGCGTCCTGGTGACTGTCATTACTGATCCAATCCAAACGCTTGGTTCCGGTGGGCCCTTCGATTCATGGGTAGGCAATGAAGGCAGAGAAGGACCCAACGTGCAGCCGGAAGGGCGCTGTGGAGAGTGCGCGGGCATTCGCGGCTCTGATGTTACGGCGCCGCCACCGAGCCTTCTTCTGGGTTGCCGGAGTCGTCGGTCTGTTGTCCGCGGCGTCGGCCGGTTTCCTGGTGTGGGAGGTCCGCGCGGTCCAGAGCAATCTTGCTGCGGCTCAGGTGGCCACTGACCGACTGCAAACGGAGATGGCCCGTCATCGCCGGCCCTCAGCCGAGGGGTTGGGCGACATCCGGAGACACACAGCTGCCGCCCGGAGCGCGGCCAGCACGCCGGTGTGGAGCGTGGCCGAGGGCCTCCCACTGATGGGTCCACCGCTCCGTTCTGCCCGGGGGCTGAGTGTCGCCGCCGACGAGATGGCCACCGGGGTGCTGCCGGAGGCTGTGCGACTGCATCAGATGCTCGCGTCCGGCCGGATCGTGTCCCACGGTCGCGTCGACCTCCGTCGGCTTTCGGCTGCCACGGACCTGCTGGGGAATGTGGACCGTCAGCTGACCGGAATCGAGACGAGTTTGAATGGCCTGCCCGGCTCGACAGTGGTCGGTCGCCTCGACATGGCACGGCAGCGGCTGTCCGACAGAGTGGCACGCCTTTCCGACTCGGTCTCCGAGGCGGAGGCGACGACGCGGCTGCTGATGCCTCTTCTGGGTGCCTCGGGGCCACGCTCCTACTTTCTGGCCTTCCAGAACAATGCCGAGGCCCGGGGCACCGGTGGCCTCGTAGGCACCTTTGGTATCTTGACCGCCGACCGTGGTCGCATCACTTTGCACGACTTTGCATCGGATGACACGCTGCCGCGCACCTCCACCCCCGTGGCGAACTTCGGACCGGCGTTCGACCGCCGGTACGGAGCTGCTGAGAGCACGCAGGGGCTGGCCAATTCCAATCTGTCCGCTCATTTTCCCTATGCGGCGCAGATCTGGGTGGGCTTGTGGCAGCGGCATACGGGGCAGCGTCTCGATGGGGCCATCGCGACCGATCCTGTGGGACTCGCCCGTGTCCTCAGAGCCACGGGGCCGGTCCGACTTCCGGACGGAAAGCAGCTGACGGCGGATAACACCGTAGAGCTCACCGAGAGCACCCTTTACGCGTCGTACAGCAACATCGAACGAAAGCGTTTCCTGGTACAGCTCGCACAGTCAGTCGCTGCTGCCTTGCTGGGTCACCACCATGATTCGGTGGCCCTCCTCCACACACTGCGGCAGAACGCCGACGACGGCCGACTGCGTGTGTGGAGCAGAGATGCCTCCACCGAGTCGGCACTCGAAGAAGCCGGGCTGGCCGGCGACGTCCCCGAGAGAACAGGGCCGTTCGCCTATCTCGTGGTCAACAATTCCGCAGGCAACAAAATGGACTACTATCTGCGGCGGTCGCTGACCTACGAGCTTGGTCCTTGCGAGGGCGGTACCCGTTCCAGCATGGTGCGAATCAGGCTGACAAACACCGCTCCCGCTGCGGGCCTGCCTGCCCTCGTACCTCTCCGTTCCGACGATCCCCGGCGCTCACACCTCCGGGGGTCCACAAGCATCTGGCTTTCGCTGTACGCCAGTTCCGGTGCGCGGTTCACCGGTGGGACCCTGGACGGGCGGCGACTTCTGTTGTCGTCGACCGAGGAGCGCGGTCACCCCGTACTCGGGACGCAGGTGGAACTCCTGCCCGGTCAGACGCGAGAAGTGGACATTCGTCTGCTGGAACCGGCTTCGGACCGCGCCCCCGTGGTGCCCTTGCAGCCGTTGGCATGGCCGCAGACCACCAAGGTGCGTATCCAGCCGTGCGTGAAGTAGTCGGGCCGCTTGAGTGAACCTCAAGGGGCGCACGCCCGCTCAAGAAGGGTGCAGCGGGACTCATCCAGCCGAGCAGCGAAATCGTACCCACAGCAAGTCAAGTCTGCCAGAACACAAGAAATATTCTGATCCACCCAAAAGGATGCGGCGGCGTCCGTGGACATGCCGTCGGCAAAGTGTCGGAATAGGTCTTTGGCACATGACAACCTGCTGATCGGGGTTCACCTTGCGTGGGGAATGCGCGGGCAACGACAAGCTGACAGCGGTTCATCCTGCGGTGTTCCACACCGCACAGGAAAGCCGCGTTGTGCCGGGTGGTTGGTCTGGCGTTGCCGCCCGGTACCGCCGACCGGCGGTGCAAGCCGCCATAGACGCGATCGCATGGACTTGCGGCCTGTTGATTGCCGGCCTGACCACCAGCGGCGCTTCCGATCCGCTCGTCGGACCAGGCGATCTGGTGATCATCTGTGCTGTCACATCGACAGCAGCGGTACTGGCCGGGGCCGTGTGCGGGCTCTACTCCGGGCGCTATCAGGCCGAGACCGGCGCGGAGTTGAGCGCGGTGCTGGTCTCCGCCGGGCTGACCGGGCTCCTTCTGGAGGGCATCTGCCAGGCGGGGCTTCCCCTGGTGGGCGACAAGCCAGGCGTGGCCGGCCTCGCCGCCCTGGTCGGCGTGCTTGCCATGATCACCGTGAGGGCCGCAGTCGCGGCCATCCGGCGCAGGCCGAGACGGCCCGCGCCGACCGCCGTCAAGGTGATCGTGTTCGGTGCGGGCAGCGCCGGAACGCAACTGGTGCAGCGGCTGATCGGTCAGCCTGGCGCGCGGTACCAACCGGTTGCCCTGCTGGATGACGACCCAGGCAAGCGCCGACTGCGGATCTGCGGTATCCGTGTGCGCGGCGGGCGGGACCGGCTCGCGGAGGTCGCTGCCGAGACCGGGGCGACGGTCATGGTGATCGCGATCGCCGGCGGGTGCCGGGGCGATCAAGTGATCCGCGAGCTGATCACGCTGGCCGAGTCGATCGGGCTGATCACGAAGGTGATTCCGCGCGTTGAGGAACTGGTCGCCGGACCGGCGCGGATCGACGACGTCCGCGACCCGCGGATCACTCAGCTGCTGGGCCGCGATCCGATCCGGCTGGACCTTGAATCGGCTGCCGGTCAATTCGCCGGACGCCGCATCCTTGTCACCGGCGCCGGCGGCTCGATCGGTTCGGAGCTGTGCCGCCAGTTGCACCGGCTGGGTCCCGCGTCGCTGGTGATGCTCGACCGGGACGAATCAGCTCTGCACGCGATCCAGCTCGCGCTGCACGGCCGTGCGCTGCTCGATTCCGACGAGGTCGTACTCGCCGACATCACAGATGCCTCCCGCATCCGCGAGGTCTTCGCGCAGTCCCGCCCCGAGATCGTGTTCCACACGGCGGCGGTGAAACACCTGCCGCTGCTCGAGCGGTATCCGGCCGAGGCGCTGAAGACGAACGTGGCCGGCACGCTGAACGTGCTGCAAGCGGCTGCGGCCTGTGGCGTGCGGTCGTTCGTGAACGTCTCCACCGACAAGGCGGCCGACCCGGTCAGTGTCCTCGGCACCTCCAAACGGATCACCGAGCGGCTCACCGCCCACATGGCCGGTGAATTCCCAGGGACCTGGGTGTCCGTCAGATTCGGCAACGTCCTGGGCAGCCGGGGTTCGCTGCTCGGCTCGCTGTCCGCGCAGATCGCTGCGGACGGCCCGGTCACCGTGACTCACCCTCAGGTCGCTCGCTACTTCATGACAGCCACCGAAGCCGTCCAACTGGTGCTGCAGGCCGTGACCGTCGGGGAGAGCGGTGAGGTCCTCGTCCTTGACATGGGAGACCAGGTCCGCATCGTCGACCTCGCCCGTCGCATGGCCGCCTCGGCATCGCGGCACGTCGAGATCGTCTTCACCGGGCTGCGGCCCGGCGAAAAGCTGACCGAGGACCTGCTGGGCAAGGGGGAGCCTGACCACCGGCCGAGGCATCCGCTGGTCAGGCAGGTGCCGGTGCCCGTACTCGATGCCGGTGAGGTCATCGGGATCGGTCACCTCACCGATGCCGATGAGGTACGCGCCGCCCTGGCGCGTCTCGCCGTCGCACCCGGCCCCGAGCAGTCGGCCGGCCAGCCCGCGCTGCCCGGCCAGCCCGGCCAGCCCGGCCAGCCCGGGAAAGCGGAGGCCAGCAGATGACCGCCCCGCCTCTGCCAGGCCGGTACCCGGCAGACCCGGTGATCCCGGAGGCGCCCGCTGCAGCGCCCGGCGGCGCCCGGGTCGGCGACCGGGTGCCTCACCGCAGGTCGTACCGCGGCAAGCGACCGCTGGACCTGGTCGTGGTCAGCCTGATCATCGTGCCGGCCGCTCTGCTCTGCGCGATCGCCGCGCTGGCGCACCTGCTCGCGCATGGCAGACCCGTACTGTTCCGGCAGCAGCGGGTCGGCCGCGACGGCCGCCCGTTCGTCCTGCTGAAACTGCGCACGATGCGGAGTGTTCCGGCCGGCGCGGAGAAACCGGGTGACGCCGATACTGCCCGGGTGACCGCGGTCGGCCGGGTACTGCGCCGCACGTCCCTTGACGAGTTGCCACAGCTGGTCAATGTGCTGCGCGGACAGATGAGCCTGGTCGGGCCCAGGCCGACCTTGCCCTACCAGGTAAGCCGGTACACCGATCGTCAGCAGTTGCGGCTGCTGGCCACCCCAGGCCTGACCGGCCTGGCGCAGGTGCATGGGCGACAGCGGCTGAGCTGGCCGGAGCGCATCGAGTGGGATCTGCGTTACGTCCTCCGCCCGAGCTTCCGGCTCGACCTGGCCATCTTGTTCCTCACCGTCTGGACGGTCCTGGCCGGGGGCGGAGCCACCGCCAGCCACGACAACGATCCGATCGCCCGCAAACCAGAAGGGATGCTCTCAGGTGGCTGACAGCAACGTCCGGATCCGGCTTGCCAGTCCCGACCTCGGTGAGGAGGAGGGTGAGGCGGTACGCAGGGTCCTGCGCAGCGGTGTTCTCACCAACGGCGCGGAGAACGAGGCCTTCGCGCAGGAGTTCGCCGACCGGCATCAGGCGCGGTTCGGTGTGACGTTCTGCACCGGCACGGCCGCGCTGCATGCGATGTTGCTCGCCGAGGGCCTCGGCCCCGGCGACGAGGTGATCGTCCCGTCGATGACCTTCGTCGCCACCGCGACATCGGTGTGCCACGTCGGGGCCACCCCGGTGTTCGCCGACATCGACCCACGGACGTTCAACCTCGACCCGGTATCGGTCGCGGCCCGGATCACCCCGGCCACGCGGGCGGTCATGACCGTCCACTACGCCGGGCAGCCCGGTGACCTCGACAGGCTGGCGCGGGTATGCGGCGCGGCCGGCGTGCCGTTGCTGGAGGACGCCGCGCAGGCGGCCGGCGCCGAGTACCGCGGCAGACCGGTCGGCACCTTCGGCCGGTCGGCCATGTTCAGCTTCACCCCTACCAAGAACATCACCACCGGTGAGGGCGGCATGGTGCTGACCAACGACCCGGGCGTCGCGGAGCGGCTGAAACTGCTCCGCAACCATGGTCAGACCGGGCTGTACCAGCATGAGAGCCTCGGGTACAACTGGCGGCTGACCGAGATGCAGGCCGCGATCGGCCGGGTGCAGCTGCGCAAGCTGGACGGCATCCTGGGGCGCAAACAGCTGATCGCGGAATCACTGACCCGGCGGCTGGCCGGGCTGCCCGGCCTGACGACGCCGCATCAGCTACCCGATGCCCAGGGAAGCTGGATGCTCTACACCTGCCTGCTTCCCGGCGTCCGCGACCAAGTGCTCGCCGACCTGTTGGACCAGGGCATCGAAGCACGGATCTACTTCCCGTCGGTACACCGGCAGCCGATCTTCGCCCGGCGGGACGGCGGCACCGGGGACGCCGCGGCACTGCCGGTGACCGAGGCCGTCGCCCAGGCGATGCTCTCGCTGCCGGTGCACCACCGGCTGGCCGAGGCCGAGGTGACCGAGATCGCCGACGCGGTGACCACCGCCGTCGGCCGGGCAACCGCGTTGCCGAATGCCACGGATCAGCCGATGCCGGTCGGTGCCCGGTGACCGCGCATCACGAGCGGGCGTATACGACTTGGGCGCGATGGGCCAGAACCGCGCCCAGGTCCTGGCCGCGCTGCCCGGTGTGCGTCTGGTCACGGCCCGCGATCGGGACCTGACCGGCGGCACGGCGGTGCCCGGCCTGCCCGTGCTGCCGGACCTGCACCAGTCGCTCGCGCTGGACGTGGACTCCTGCAGGGGATCTGCGCGGACGCTGGGTGCTGGGGATCCCGTGATCGAACCGGACGGTCAGGGCTCCCGGGCCCTGGCGGGGACGCCGACGACCAGCTGACCGACGGCGACATCGCGGGTCACCAGAGCCGCGGCGCCGACCATGACGGACGGCCCGATCCGCCGGCCCTGCAGCACGGCGGCGTTACTGCCCACCGTGGACCCGGCGCCGATGGTCACGTTGCCGGCGATGTTGGCCCCCGGCAGGATCGTCACGAAATCCTCGAGCACCGTGTCGTGACCGATGCTGGCCTGGTAGTTGACCTGGACGTGTGCGCCGGTGACGGTGCCGGTGGAGATGAACGCCTGACCCAGCACAACGCAGCCACGCCCGATCCTGGCGCCGGGGGAGACAACCGCACGCGGGTCGATCACTGTCGCCGCTCGCAGGCCGCGGTCTTCGAACTCCCCGGCCAGCCTGCGGCGCGCGTCGGCGTCGGCGATCGCGACCACGAACTCATCCCGCTGCCCGCCGGACGCAGCCAACTGCCCGGGCAGCAGCACCGGGCAGCCGTCGACCGTGGTGGCTGCCGGGTGCTCGTCCACGAAAACCACCTCGGCTGCTGGGGCTGTCGCCCGCACCGCATCCAGCGTCTCCCTGCCGAAGCCGCCCGCGCCCACGATGTGCAGCGTCACAGCCGCGCCTCCGTCACCGGACCCCCGCGCCGCGCCGGTTCCGATACCGCGGCGAGGAACGCGCCCGCCAGCGCGGTCATGCCGTGATGCTGGTAGACCCAGCGGCGGCCGCGCTCGCCCATCCGCTCCCGTGCGGCCTCGCTCATCGCGGCCAGCCCGGCCAGCGCGCCCGCCATGTCCGCCGGTGACTCGGCGGGCACGCACACGCCGCCGCCGGACTCGCGCACCGGGCCGCCGGGCGCGTTGCTCGCGAACAGCACCGGCTTGCCGGACGCCAAGTAGTCGAACAGCTTGTTGCTGCTCAGGCCGTACTTGAAGACCGCGACATCGCGCAGGCAGAACAGCGTCACATCCAGCTCGGCCAGCACGGCCGGCACGGCCTGCTTCGGCACCGGCGGCCAGAACAGCACGTTGTCCAGGCCATGCCGGTGAGCGAGCCGCTGGCACGCGGCCTTCTCCTGGCCGTCGCCGACCAGCACCACGGCGATCCGCGGATGGCCGGCGGCTCGCAACTCCGCCGCGGCCGCGACAATGGTCGCCACCCCATTGGCCGGTCCGTGCGAGCCGATGTAGCCGGCGGTGAGACAACCGTCCTTGCGCAAGCGCCTGATCCGGTCGATCAGGTCGGCGGCCTGGTTCCCGGGGGCCGCGACGATCGGGTCGGCCGGCTGATCGGGATCCAACGGCCGGGGGAAGTCGGCGATCCCGTTCGGCACATAATGGATCTTGCCGGCCGGGACACCGCGAGCCTCCAGGTAGTCGGCGGCACCGGGCAGGAGGCAGATCACGGCGGACGCACGCCGACAGCAGAAGGACTCGACCAGCCGGAGCAGTCGGGCGGGCAGGCCGTCCGCGCGCAGCGCACCCATGTCGATCAGTGTTTGCGGCCACAGATCGCGCACCTCGAAGACGAAGCGGGTACGGCGGCCGCGGGCCGCCAGCCAGGCGGCGAGCACCGCGGCCAGGTGCACGGACGAGCCGACGATCACATCCGGCCGGTTGAGGTCGCGCTGCGCCGAGAGCACCCGGGCGGCGTAATGCGCCATGTTCAGCACGCGACGGTATCCGCTGCCGGTGTAGGGCGGCGTGCGGACCCAGACGAAGCGGACGCCGTCGATCGTCCGGGTGGCCACCTTCTCGCCGGGCGCGAGCCGTTCCTCGCGCCCGCTGAAATGGCTGAAGCTGCTGGCGAAGATGGTGACGTCGTGCCCCTTCGCCGCCAGCACTCGGCCCAGTTCGTAATGCCGGGTGCCGGCGGCGCAGTCCGGTGGCGCCGCGTAGTGGTTGAAGATCCAGATCCTCATGTCCTCACCTCCTTCGAAGCCGTCCTGTCGCATCTGACGGCGTGCTGAGCAATGCGCTCGTCGTGGGCCCGTGACCCCAGTACGTCGATGATCCTGACGGCGGCTTCACCGTCACCGAAGGGTGTTGGCGGCTCGCCGGCCGGCCGAGGCCTGGCCACTGCCGTCGGCAGCTCTCGAGGATCGGGCACCAGGATGTTCCAGCCGCCTTGCAGTGTCTCGGGCCACTCCGTCTCGGCGCGCAGTGTGCTGCACCCCTGAGCACAAAGGCCTTCTGCAGGCCGCCGGAGTCGGTGATCAGCCCGTCGGCTCCGGCCAGCGAGGCGATCATGCTCCGGCAGGGCAGCGGGTCGGTGGCGCGCAGTGAGCCACCCGACAGGTCGATGCCGAACTGCCGGGCTCTGGCGGCAAGCCGTAGGTGTACCAGCAGCCGAACGGGCTTGGGGCATGCGGCGAGCGCGGTCACCACCGCGGCCAGCCGGTCCGGATCGTCGGTGGTTGCCTGCCGGTGCACGGTGGCGATCAGGTACCGCCCCGGATGCCCGGTGAGGAACGGTGAAAGCCGCTCTCCACCCGGCGCCGCCCACTGGTCCCTGATCATCCGTAGCTTATCCACCATCAGATCGCCGACCAGCATCGAGCGGTCAGGCCCTCGGCGGCCAGATTGGCCATCACCACCGTGGTCGGGGCGAGCAGCAGGTCGGCCAGATGATCGGCCACGATCCGGTTGCGTTCCTCGGGCATCGTCCGGTCGAAGGACCGTAGGCCCGCCTCCAGGTGCGCGATGGGCAGTTCTCGTGCCGCCGCCGCGAGCGTTCCGGCGAGGGTGGAGTTGGTGTCGCCGTAGGTCAGTACCCAGTCCGGGCGCTCCCGCGCGAGTACCGGATCGAGCGCTGCGAGCATCCTCGAAGTCTGCTGACTGGCCGAGCCGACTTCCAGGTTCACGTCCGGAGGCGGGACGCCGAGCTCGTCGAGGAAGGATTGCGACAGCGGGTGGTCATAGTGCCGGCCGGTGTGCACGATCCGGTGCTCGTCGCCGCGGCGGGCGAGCTGCCACGCGGTCGGCGCCAGCTGGATGATCTGCGGACGTGCGCCGACCACGCTGAGCACCTTCACAACGGCGTTCCCCTGTCTTACCGGGCCGTCCATGCCGGAAAGCCCTCCCGACGCATGTGCATGCCGGCGATGACCGGCTCGACGTGGAGAAACGCTACTACTCTGCGTGGTCGACTTGCTACTTTTAGCGACTCGTGCCGCTACATTGTGCGTGCCGAGGCCGCGAGAACATCCGCCGCCCCTGCAATACCGATCCGTTTCGCGACTCCGGAGGCCGTTCCCTCGTGCAGTCGATCATGAAAGGTCTCCGCGTCCGGCTGCCGGGGGTGAGTCCCGCGGCGATCGGAGGAACGCTGGCCACGCGGCTGCTGGCCACGGCGATGACCTTCGCGGCGGGCGTCATCGCCGCGCGGGCCCTAGGGGTGCCCGGCAGGGCCAGTTTCGCGGTCATGATGTCGGTCCCCGCCGTGCTGAGCGTCGTCACGGTCCTGGGCGTGGACAACGCCAATGCCCGCTTCGCCGGAACCTCGCACACCGCGTTCCGGCAGATCGTCCGGTGGAGCGTGGCGTTCTCCCTGGTCGCCGGTTCGCTGCTGCCGGGGCTGTGGCTGCTGCTCGGTCACCTCTGGCCGGCCGTGCTGCTCGGCGTGCCGTTCCCGCTTGCGGTGGCCGTGGCCACCATGTGCCCGGTGACCTTGCTGACCACACTGCTCGGTATGGCCGAGATCGGACGTGGCCGGGTCGCGATCTACAACCTCGTGAGCACCGTCCCCGCAGCCTGCTACCTCGCCGGAGTCTGCGGCCTTCTCGCCGTGGGATCGCTGACTCCCACCAGCTGTTTCCTGTCGGCGCTGGCCGGGCAGCTGCTCTGCGGCGGGATCCTGCTGATCGCGGCCACCACCCGCGTCCACGCCGACGGCGAACCCCTGTCCGCCCGCACGTTTGGCAGCTTCGCCATCAGGGCCTACTTCCCGGATCTCATCCAATACGGCATGCTGCGCCTGGACGTGCCGTTGATCCACATGCTCGCCGGGGCGACGGCCGTCGCCGCGTACGCGGTGGCGCTGCCCCTGGCCGAGGGGCTGCTCCTGCTGCCGACGGCGGTCGGGCTGGTGATGTTCCCCGCGGTTACGTCGGGTGCCGTGGACGCGCGGGCGACGGCCAGAATCGCACGGACCGTGTTGGCTGCCGCCGCTCTTGCTGCAGCCGCCGCGGCGGCAGTCGCACCGGTCCTGATCCCAGCGGTCTACGGGCAGCCGTACTCCGATGCCGTGCCGGTGATCTGGGCGATGCTCCCCGGACTCGTGCTGTTCAGCGCGGCCCGCTCGATCCAGCCGTATCTGGCGGCCGTCGGCCTGCTCCGGCCGGTGATCGTGGCCACCGCGATCGGCGCGATCGTCAACATCGCGCTGCTCGTAGCCTTGATCCCCCACTATGGGGCGGTCGGTGCCGGCGTGGCCGACTCGGCCGGATACCTGGTGGTCGCGGCGCTGGTTGGCTGGGGCGCCTGGCTGGGTGTCCGCGCCCGCCGGGAGCTTACGGCCGAGCCGGTCATCGAGGAGAGATCAGCTGCCCCTGCGCGCCCGTCGGCTGAGCGATGGTCGGTCCAGACGGTCGCCGACCGCTGGCGGGGCGCGTACCCGAGGCCGGCGAGGTCCGGCCTGGCCGGTAGGGCAGACATGGTCGCGGCGGGGCTCCTGACCGCGGCGGGTGCCGCTTGTCTCGCGACGGCGTACCACCCCGCCGCCGGGCTCGTGGCCATCGCGCTGGCCTGTCTGATGATCCGGGACGCGGGTCTGTATGTGCTCGCGGCCGCGATTCCGTTCTCGCAGTCCGGCGTCGGCGCTTCGCTGATCACCCCAAGAGTGCTGGGTGCTCTGATGCTCATCTGCCTGCTGGGCCGTGTTGTCGCCGGCCGGGGGATCGCGCGGCCGAAGCTGATCGGCGTCCTGACCACCGTCGGCACGGTCGGTTACATGGTGGTCGCCGGCGCCGTGCTTGGCGACACCGATCCGCAGGATGCCGGCACATGGCAGTACCTGCTGCTTATGTGCGCGCCGCTGCTCCTGCTGCCACTGGTCGCCGAACCTGGACGGGCTCTCGACCGGGCGCTCCTGTTGTTCTGCTGCGGCAGCGTGGTTCTCGCCGTGATCGAGATCCTCCACGTCGACTCCGTCTTCGCGACGAGGACGGATCTCGCCCCTGTCGTCACCGCCGCTGTGGCTATGACCCAAGAGGCCATGGCCAACCACAACGCCGTAGGTGCCCTGTTCGTCATGGCGGCCGCAGTCCTGCTCGGGCGCTATCCGGCCGTCCGAGGGCGCCTGCCTCGACTGGCAACCGGCGCCGGAGTCGTCGTGCTCGCCCTGGGAGTTGCGTACTCGCTGAGCCGTGCGGCCTATCTGGCGGGAATCGCGGTCGTCGCGCTCTACGCCCTCCGCAGGTCAATGCGCGGCGTCCTGGCCCTGGGCTTCGGTGCGGCCTGCCTGGTGCCGTTGCTGCCCGCCGCGATCGCGGCCCGGTTCGGAACGATGCTCGGCGGCGGCACTCTGGACGCCGACTCTGCCGTACGGCTTGACCTCTGGAGCAGCGCCCTGCGGATATTCGAGGCCCACCCGGCTTTCGGTGTCGGATATCTGAACTTCGCCAGCCAGTTGCCCGCTTATTACCAAGCCACAGGTGATTACGAGGTCATGCTCCTACAGGTCCCGTCCCTGAATTTCGCGCACAACATCTACCTGACAGTGCTCTCGCAGACCGGCCTGGTGGGCATCGTCGGCATCGGCTCGCTTGTCCTGTTCGGCGCCCGCCGGGCATTGCACGCGGCCCGGTCCGGTGACCCTGCGGGCGAGGCGGCGCTGCTGGCCATGGTCGGTGCAGGGGTCTGCTCCCTGTTCGGCGAGGTCCTGCTGCTCCCCCCTCTGCTGGCCGGTTTGATGCTGATCATCCTGGCCGCGAAGCCGACTCCGGCCTGCGCGCAGGCACCGGTGGTCCGATGAGCACGTCCGCGACCGGGAGGCGGCGGCCGCTGCGCATCCTGCAGATCACCTCGGCCGCCGTCGGCGGAAGCTGGTTCCACGACCAGGTGCGGGGCCTTGCCGAGCTGGGCAACGAGGTGTGCGCGCTACTGCCCCGAGAGGGCCCGCTCGCCGACCGGCTGCGCGGGATCCCCGGCGTCCGGGTGGAAATCATCCCGTTCGGACTGCCCCGTCGGATCAGGCAGCTGCCAGCGTTGACGGCGGGGCAGTGGCGGCTGATGAAGTTCGTCAGGGCATACCGGCCGGATGTCATCCATTCGCATCTGATCATCGCCAAGCTCGTGGCCCGAGTGGCGTCGGCCGCCTACCGGCCGGCGCTGGTCGTGTCGCAGGTTCCGGGAGTGGTGCATCTACGGATGGCGCCTTTCTGGATCCTGGAGCGCCTTTCGCTGCGCCGGGACGATCTGGTGCTCGGATCCTGCCGGGCGATCGCCCGTCGTTACCAGGCCATGGGGGCGCGGTCGGTGGCGGTCAGCTACTACGGCTGCGACGTGCACCGGTTCGATCCGGCAACCTCGCCGGAGCCGTTCCGCCGTGAGTTCGGGCTCGCCGCCGACACGCCGACCATCGGCATGGTCGCGTACATGTATCCGAGCAAGTCGCGGGCGTTTCGTCAGGTCGGTGTCAAGGGGCACGAAGTCTTCATCGACGCCGTTCCGCTGATCCTGCGACACATCCCCGATGCCAAATTCTTCGTGGTCGGCGACGAACTGGTCGGTGACGGGGCGTACCGGCGCGAGCTGGAACGCCGCGCCGCCCGGCTCGGTGTCGCCGACCGGATCCGGTTCACCGGCTTCCGGTCCGACATCAGCTCGGTCATGGCCGGGCTGGACGTACTGGTGAACCCGTCGATGGAGGAATCCGCCTGCTACACCGTGGTGGAGGCGCTGCTCATGCGTAAGGGTGTAGTGGCAACCGAGGTCGGTGGCCTGCCGGACACCGTCCAGCACGGCCGCACCGGCCTGCTCGTTCCGCCCGCCGATCCGGCGGCACTGGCACAGGCCGTGACCGCGCTGGTCGCCGATCCCGCAGCGCGTCTGCGCATGGCCGGCCGCGGACGTGAACTCGCCCTCCGGCAGTTCGACATCGCCGAGACAGTCAGTCAGGTGAACGATCTGTACCACCAGGCACTGGCCGCGCGAGGGCGTCGCAGGCAGCTCCGCCGGGAGAATCCAGCGTGAAGGACGGTACACGGACCGGAACGACGCTGCTCGGCATGGCGGGGGAGGCGGTGCGCGAGCTGCGGCGGCCGAGTCTCTCGGCCGCCGCGACGACGCTGCCGGGTGACATGCCGACCGACCAGCCGGGCAGGTACCCGCTCGACCTGCGGCCGATGACCGCCGGGAACGTGCTCGACCACGAGCGCCTGGTGGTGACCTGTGCTGCGACCGGCGCGAGCTACCGAAACCCGGTCTCGGTCACCCTGTATGTGCTCGCACAGCACACCGGCGCGCTCGCCGGCAGCCGGCAGCCGGCACCCGGCCGCCCCGGACGAACGGCCGACGGGTATCCAGGCTCTGCTGACCCAGGCCGGATGGCTGCGCGCCAGCCAGGACAGCAATGGGGCTGGCGATATCCGGTACCGCTGCCCCGGTACCGGGTGCGCCCGGGCTGGTACTCGGCCATGGCCCAGGGCCTGGCGGTGTCTGTGATGCTGCGCGGATACGCCACGACCGGCCAGCGGTCCCTTCTCGATGCGAGCGAGGGTGCGGTGGAACTGATGCTCCGGCCGCTGGACGCGGACGGTTGCTCGCACTGCGATCACCTGGGGCGCCCTTTTCCCGAGGAATGCCCGTCGGACCCGGTCAGTCACATTCTCAACGGAGCGGTCTTCGCCCTCTTCGGACTCTGCGAGCTGAGCCGGCATCAGAGCGGGACTGCCCACGAGCGTGTGGCGGACCGGCTCCGCGACTCGCTGGCCGCGTTCGACCTGGGGTACTGGACCAGGTACGACCTCCGGCACACCGCGCCCGCCAGCTTCGCGTACCACTGCCTGCACGTCGCGCTGCTGACCGCGGCCGGAGAAGTGCTCGCCGACCCGCGATGGCCGGCGGTGGCCATCGCGTGGGACCGCTACACGCGCAGTCCGGCCGGCCGGCTGCGGGCTGCGGCGGGCAAGGGCCGGTTCGTACTCAAGGAGCGCCGTGCCCGGTCATGACCAGGCCCGACGGCTGGGCATGTGCGATGCGCCGGCCGCGCCGCTGCGCGTCGTCCTGCTCGCGTCGGCCACGTCGGCGCACACCCGGCGATGGGCGGACGATCTGGCCATGCTGGGGCATGAGGTGACGGTCTGCAGCTGGCATGAGCCGGGCCTGGGTTCCGACGGCTGGCGAGCCGTGTCCGCCCCCGGCGGAGCGTGCCGGCCGTTGCGCGTGCTGCGCGCGGGGCACTGGCTGCGCCGTGAGGTACGCCGGGCGCGGCCGGATGTCATCCACGTCCATTCGCTCGGGGTGCACGGGGCGCTCTCCCTTCTGCTGCCGGTCCACCCGGCAGTGCCGGTGGTGATCACTCCGTGGGGATCCGAACTGCGTGCGGCGGACTGGCGTTCCGGCCGGGCGCTGGTCGCTCGGCTGGCGCTCCGGCGGGCCGCACGCGTGGTGCCGACCTCCCGGGAGGTGGCTGAGCTGGTCGCGAGCCGATACCGGGTCCTCTCTTCACGGATCACGGTCCTTTCCTGGGGGGTACCGGACGCGCTGCTGGATGCCGGAAACGACGCCGATCCCCGGCTGACGCGCGCGAAGTACGGCATTCCGGCCGGAGCCACGGTCGCGCTGTCGGTCCGCAGCACGTCGGAGGTGTACCGGACCCACGAGATTCTCGCGGCATTCACCCGTGTCGCACGGGTCCGGCCTGACCTGTTCCTCGTGTTGGTGGCGGGTCACCAGCCGGCTCATGCCGCCGCCAGACGCGCGCAGCAGGAATATCTCGCGCTATTGCGTGCCCGGGCACATGATCTGGCCGGCCGGGTCGCCGTCATCGATCAGCCACTCGGTCAGGCCGAGATGTTCAGCCTGATGCGCGCAAGCGATGCGGCGATTTCGGTTCCCCAGGCCGACCAGCGAAGCTCATCGGTGCTTGAAGCCGCGGCTGCCGGATGCCGGCTGCTGCTCTCCGACATCGCGCCCTACCGAGAACTGGTGGAGGACGGCCTGCTGGCGGACCTGCTTCCCGATCCGCTGGTCAGGACCTTGGCCGACGCTCTCTCAAGCGCGGGGCCACTGGATGAAGCTGATCGCCTGTCCAATCGGAAGCTGATCAGCCAGACCGAGCGCGGCTCCCTGAAGGTCGCGGAACTCGAACGGCTGTACAGGGATGTGGCCCGCGCGGGGGCGGTGTGATCAAGACCCGCTTATGCGGGGGGCAACGAGGAGTGAGTACCTCGTGCCGGAAGGCGCCACCGCCCACTGTCCGGTTCAGCGGGTGGTGCGGCTCGGCGGCTGTGCCGGAACAAGGGCGACGCGGAACATCTTGGGCCAGAACTTGCCCGTTAGAAGAAATTGGCCCGTTCCGGGGACGGCCGCGATGCCGTTCAGGGTGGAGCCGGGGACGAGTTGGTCGGCGTGCAGGAGGCCCGAGGCGTCGATGCTCGCCGTCACCGCGCCGGTGATGGGGTCGATGCGCACGATGCGTTCGGTGGGCAGCACGTTGGCGTAGACGGCGTGGTCGGCGCACTCCAGCTCGTTCACTCCCGTCACCGGCCGGCCGTCTTCGGTCACGGTGACCTCACCGTTCTTCGCGAGGGTGCGCGGATCGCGGAAGGTCAGTCGTGCCGAGCCGTCGCTCGTCACCAGCTGCTGCCTGCCGCGGTCGAAGCAGATGCCCCAGCCTTCGTCGGGGTACGGGACGCGGCGCAGCTCCCTCAGTGTCGTCGCGTCCCGCTCGATGGCGATCCGGTCCCGCCAGGTCAGCTGCCACAGGGTCCGACCCAGCAGGGTGATCCCCTCACCGAAGAGAGGAGCGGGAAGGCTGGTGTGCACCCTGGGTGGCTTGCCAGGGGACCCGGACCGCACGGAGGACTGACCGGACAGCCCGGTGCCCTCGTAGAGCGTGCCGCCGGCCATCTCCAGGCCCTGAGTGAACGATTTCGGGTCGTGGGCAAGGGCTTCGAGGACCTTCACTCGCAGGCGTTCGACCCGGTGGGGGCCGACCTGTCGCACGTGCGTCTGGCTTCGGCCGGCCGGATCGTCGGCCACCGCTTCGACGTCCCGCTGGTCCGTAAGCGGCTCCGATCGGGTGAGCAGCCCGGTGGCTGCGATCCAGACGGAGCCGGTGACCAGGAGCGCCGCGATGGCCGGCACGGCGTGTCTCAGTGTGCGGCGACGGCCCGCCGCAGGGTTGCCGGAACGACTGGTTCTAGGCAAGCGGGCGGCGTCCTGGCCCGGGCCAGGACGCCGTGGTTCCGCCGTGTGCACCTACTGATCTTTCAGGAACTGCGACGACGGCGTACGGCCAGCACCGTGCCACCGCCCGCCATGAGCAGGGCGGTCGCCGTGCCGCCGATCAGCAGCGCCTGTTCACTGCCCGTCGCCGCGAGCCCCTTGCCGTTCTGGTCCGATCTCGGCGAATTCGACGGCTCGACGGCTGCGGGGAGTTCGTGGGCATCGTTGCGGCCGCCGCCATCTCCGTGGTGCCCACCGTACCCTGGCTCGTCAGGGTGCCCGGGCTTGCCCGGGTGGTGGGGCGGCTTTGGGGTCGGGGTGGGCGTCATGCTGCCCTGCACGTAGATGCTGACGCCGACACTCTGGTGGGGGTGCTTGGAGGTGAGCCGGAAGACGTGCCAGCCGGAAGTGGTGTCCGCCGGGATGGTCACGGTCCCCGCAACCGAGCCGTCGGCCCGGGCCCGGAAGTGGCCGAGCACGACCGGGCGTGATTCCAGCAGCGCCGTGACGTCCGCCCCGGGCTCGAACACGCCGGGGATGGTACTGAAGCTCAGCTCCTCCCCGGCTGTCACCGTGGTGGTGCTGACGGACAGGGGCGGGGTCGACGGCGGGTACGGCTGTGCCGAGGCGGCCTGCGCCCCGATCAGCGGTACCGCGATGAGAATGGCAGTCGATGCCGCCGATGCCAAAGCGGCCCGCCATCTGCGCGATGCTGTCATCTTCTTCCATCTCCTCGACTTGGGTCCGGGCCTGGTCGTGCGGCGGCCGCGATTCGGGTGGGCACCAATACCTGGATACATGGCGCAAATAGAACATAACGACATTTATTGGTTTGATGGCGCAAGAAGTCACCGGATTGGGGGAGTCCCGGCTCGCACGGTGTGCGTCGCGGGTCTTTCGAGGGGGCGACACGGGGGGTGGCTCCCTCGCTCGAAGAGTCCGAGTCCCTATGGTCGACTGCGTCCATAGGGAACAGAAGCCCCAATTCAGGTGGTTCCCTCAGTCCCGTGAGGGGTGCAGCTTGGATCTCCAAGGATTCCTGAAGGCTCTTGCCAGACGCTGGCCGACGGTCGTGGTCTGTCTGGTTCTCGCGGTCGGGGCGGCGCTCGCCGTGACAAGCGTGAGCACCCCCGTCTACGAGGCGAGGACGCAGCTCTTCGTCGCTACCCGCACCGGTGAGAACACCATCGATCTGAACCAGGGACAGACGTTCTCGCAGGCGCGTGTGCAGTCGTACGCCGAGATCGTGAGGACCCGTCAGGTCACCGCTCCCGTGGTGAAACGGCTGCGGCTGCGCATCACCCCGGAAGAGCTGGCGTCCCGGATCACCGCCGTCGTTCCGCTCAAGACCGTGCTCATCGACATCACCGTCCGGGACACCGAGCCCCGGCGCGCGGCACGTATCGCCAATACCGTTGCGAGTAGGTTCAGTTGGGTCGTCGAGCAGTTGGAGACCCCCAAGGAGCCGGCCCCCTCGACACTGCCCGAAACGGGTGACAAGGCCGAGCATGCCGCGCCTGTCCCACCGGTCTCCCCGGTCTCCCTGGGCGTCACCGAGGAAGCCGTCGCCCCGACCTCTCCCACATCGCCCCGCCCGTTGCTGAACCTGGCCGCGGGTGTGGTCGGCGGCCTGCTGCTCGCTGCCGGGCTGGTCGCCCTCCGCGAGACGCTCGACACCACGTTCAAGACGAGCGAGGCACTGGGCGCATTCACCGCTCTGCCCGGCCTCGGCACCATCCCGTACGACAGGACCGCCCCAAGGCAGCCGCTGGTCAGTGCCGACGGGCACTCCAAGCGCGCCGAGGCGTTCCGCAAACTGCGTACCAACCTGCAGTTCTCGCAGGTCGACGATCCGCCGCGGATCATCGTGGTGACGAGCTCGGTGCCTGGTGAGGGCAAGACGAACATCGCGATGAACCTCGCCCGCTCCCTCGCCGAGGCAGGCGTCTCCACCTGCCTTGTGGACGGCGACCTGCGCCGCCCGTGCGTGGCGCCCGCTTTCGGCCTCGTCCAGGACGGGGGCCTGACCACGGTGCTCATCGGACAAGCCCGTGTCGAGGATGTGATGCAGCAGGTCGCCGGCGGGCTCTCGGTGCTCGCCAGCGGCGCTGTGCCGCCGAACCCCGCGGAACTGCTCGCCTCGGCGCGTATGAAAGAAGTGCTGCGCGAGCTCGCGGACGTGTACGACGTTGTGATCATCGACACTGCGCCGCTGCTGCCGGTCGCCGACACCATGGGACTCGCCTCTCTCACCCAGGGTGCGCTGCTTGTCGTACGGGCCGGGAAGACCAACCGGGACCAGGTGCGCACCGCCACGGAATCGCTGGAGCGCGTGGGGGCGCGCGTGCTCGGCACCGTGTTCAGCATGGCTCCGGTTCCCAAGGGCGGCCGTTATGGCCGCTACGGCGCCTACGGGCAGTACGGCGAGCTGCCCGCTCCGCGTACGTCGGCCACGCCGGAGGGGACGGCCGCCTCCGCGGTGACTCTTCCCACGGACGGGAGATGACTCGGATCCTGTTCGTCTGCACGGGCAACGTGTACCGCTCGGTGCTCGCAGAGCGCCTGTTGGCGGCGAAGCTGCCGCCAGGCTCGGCCCTGCGGCCGGAGAGCGCCGGCACGGAGGCGTGGCACCGTTTCCGTATGGAGGACACCACTCGGGCGGTCCTGGAGGAACTGGGCGCTGATGGCTCCGGATTCGCCTCCCGCCCGCTCACCGCACAGCTCATGGCGGGCGCCCCGCTGGTCCTCGGGCTCGCGCGCGAGCACCGCGAGGCGGCCGTGCGCCTCGCGCCGGCGGCGCTGCGGCGCTGCTTCACTCTGAAGGAGTTCGTGCGGCTCGCGGACGGGGGAGCCGCAGGGGGTGGTGGGGGCGGATTCGAGGCCGTGGTGGCAGCGGCTGCCACCCGCCGCGGTGCCGCGGCCCCAGTCCCGCCGGCCGAGGACGACATCCCGGACCCCTGGGGCAGGCCCCGTGAGGAGCTGTACGAGTGTGCCCTGGAGATCGACAGGGCGGTGAGCGGGCTGGTCCGGCTGTGGGCGATGCGTCATTAGTACTGCAGTTGCGGTTGGGCCTTACCCCAAGGCCGGGTAGTTAGCGTTTTCGCAGGTCACGCAAGTGGGGTTGGGGACTATGGTGTTGCGGCGTAGAGGCCGGGGCCGAGTTTGTGGATGAGTCGACTGGCGGCCCATCGATTCAGTTGTCTGTACATGGTCTCCAGGGTGATGTCGCCGAAGTGGGCGGCGATGTCGCGGGGCTGCCAGAGACGCGTGGGGTCTTCCTGGAGCAGGGCCGGGATGCGGTGTCGGCGCCGCGCGGCGGGGGTGGCGTGCCGGTCGTCCCGGGACGCCGAGGGAAGTGCGGGTGAGTGATTCACGGGTTCGAGGACGGTGACGTCGAGGCGGGTGACGGTGCGGCTGGTGTCGGGGCGGCCGTCGGCGTGGCGCTCGCTGTAGCGGGACATCGGTGACTTGACCTTGCGGGTGCTGACCCGTTGCCGGCGGGGCGGAGCAGGCCGGTCAGGATCCGACGGCCGATCGTCCCGAGGAGCGTGTCCCGATCGGTGTCCGTGGGGATGATGCCGGTGGCCTGGATCACCTGGTCGCGGGCGGTGTGGAGCGTAAGGCTGAAACAGCAGCGGTCCGGGTCGGTGCCGGGGAGGGACTCGGCGGCACCGACCATCACGGTGCGCAGGGCCTGGTAGAGCGTGAGCAGTGACCACATCTCCTGCTCGACGCCTGCCGGGTCACCCGAGCGGAGGTTGTGCCCGTTCATGACCGTGTGGCGGAGCGCGTAGTACGCGGATTCGTGTTCCCACCGTTGATGAGGCTCTGTCCCCTCGGTGTAACTCCCGCGCGACCGCCGCAAGGCGGCAATCGGAGCCGTATGGGAGGTGCAGCGTCCGCTGTGGAGTTGGTGGGCGCGAGACCGGCGTGACGCTGGTCAGGCGGCACGACGGTTGATCTCACTTTGCACAGTCCCAATGGCTGCGAGGGCCCCTGCGATCGCGGCGCCTTGCCGACGGGACAGGTCCAGCAGATCGTCCAAGGGCATCTTCCTGCTGTTGAGTTTCCGGCGGAAGTCGGGTCTTGCGTCTCTGCACGCTCCTGGTGCTGGGCAGCGGCGCCTCCCAGGTCTGGCAGGCGTTGTCTTCTGGTATGCGTCGATATGGGCGACGAGCGAGTGCGGGCTGCGGCGCGACGGCTTCGCACATGATCGGGCGGACAAGTCCCAGAGGTGTCCGCACCCCGGCGGCTAATATCGAACACTGACCGAAAACTCGGCCCCTCGCTTTCCGGTCGGGCGCAGTCCGTTTCCGGGCCACGCGAGCCTACAGCGCGTCATGGTGTTCGCCGTGTGGAAGCACCGGTGTCCACGCGATGGGTGTGCTGCGGTCGCCTTGATGGACTGGCGGCGGGTCTTGCGCAGCCGGTTCGTCTGACGCCTGGAGAGGAATGGCTGCACGCTGGGCCTCGGGTGACGGACTGTGGCGGGTTTGGCGGGGTGGGGGGATGTGCATGCGGATGCGGCCTTTGCCTGCTCTTTTGGCCTCGTACATGGCTTTGTCGGCTTGGTGGAGGAGTTCGTCCGGTGTGACGCCGGGGCGCGCTACTGTCATGCCGATGGAGGCCGAGACGAGCGCCTCCTTGCCGGCGATCTGGTAGGGCTGTGTCAGGGCGGACAGGATTCGCTCGGCGACGTCTCTGGCACGCGAGGGGTGTGTCCCGGCCTCTCCCTCCAGAAGGGCGGCGAACTCGTCACCGCCGAGGCGGGCTACGGTGTCTTCGGCCCGTACGGATGCCTGGAGCCGACGAGCGGTGTGGACCAGGAGAGCATCGCCGACCGCGTGTCCGGCCGAGTCGTTGACGGCCTTGAAGCTGTCCAGATCCACGAAGAGCACTGCGGGCGGGGCTGTGCGAGTGGTCCGTTTCCGCAGGGCGTGCGCGACTCGGTCGGCGAAGAGGGCCCGGTTGGGCAGTCCGGTGAGCGCGTCGTGGAAGGCCAGGTGCTCGAGTTGTTCCTGCAGGGCGAGCCGTTCGGTCACATCGCGACTGCTGAAGATCATTCCCTCGGTGTGGTGGCTGACCGTCGATTCGACGTGGCGCCAACGTCCGTCGGCGTGGCGGACCCGGCAAGACACGCGGCGGCCGGGACCGCGGATGCCTGATGCGGCTTCCTGCCGCAGCGCCTCGACTGCCTGCATCAGCGGCGTCAGGTCGTCGGGGTGGCAGTACAGGGGCAGGCAGGCTCCGATCAGGTCTTCGGGCCGGTAGCCGAAGACGTGGTAGGCGGCAGGACTGACGTAGCGAACGCGGCCGTCCAGGCTGACGATCGTGATCACGTCGCGAGTGCCGTCGACCAGGGTGCGGTAAAGAGCCTCCCGGGTGGTGGCTTCGCGGGTGATGTGAAGGTGGTCGGCGTGGATGATGCCTTGCCGGATACCAAGCGCGACCAGCAGCGAGCCTGCCAGGACCATGAGGGCCATGTCGGTGTGGCCGCCGACCATGGTGTGGGCTGCCAGGGCAAGGGCGCAGACGGCCACGGGCACGAAAGCGGCCACGACCGCGACGACGGGCATGAGGCGCTGGTCGACGTCCACGACGCTGGTGCCTCCGGTCAGCCATGGGGCCACGGCGATGAGGAACAGACCAGTGATCGAACAGGCCGCCGCGCAAGGAATGCCGTACCAGGTGCCGGGGGCCGGCATGAGGATGCGCAGTATGTCGCCTGCAGACAAAGCGACGAGCGCCAGGGCACCCACCGTTGTCGCTGTGCGCTCAGGACGCTTCAGGGAGTAGCGCAGTGCCACCAGAAGTCCGAAGACCAGGATGTCCGTCACCACGCGTGCCAGATCCTGCAAAGAACCGAACGCATCGCCGCTTCGGTCGGCGCGATGCAGCAGCAGCACCCAGCCCACGGTGAGCAGCGAACCGGCGATCACCCATCCGTCCAGGACTCGCCGCAGCCAGATCAGCGTCGTGCCGCGGTCCGCAACTGCGAGCACCAGTCCGGCGACCGCCACCACCAGAGACAAGACGATTCCGGTGACCGCCAGCAGCTGGAGGACGAAGTGGACGCCACCAACGGGCTCCCCTCGAGAGGAAGAAAGCTGACCGACCACGAGATGGTGAAGGCCACCCGCTGCCGCAGAACCCGCAAAGAGTACGAGGCGAAGACGCACCCGTCCGGCGGCCGCCCGGGCACGCCCAAGGAGAGACAGGACGGCCAGACCATACGCAGCCGGCACTCCCGCAACGGCCGGGATGAACAGCGCCGCTGTCGCGCCCGCGCTTACTGCGGCCGCAAGCACAAATCCCAGCCCGAGAGTGTTGCCCCGCCCACAGGCTGCCGATGGCCAGCCGATACGAACGGCGTGCAACGAGCCCCACCAGCTGACCTTGCCCAACCTCACGCAAACCCCCGACGATCATCAAGCCCAAAGAGGGCAGGCACACCGTGTCCGGTCTGCTCCAGTCGAGAAGAGGATAGGGGGATGTCTAGCGGATATCCCCGTGAAAGGAGGTAAGTTCACCCGAAGAAAGGATTTATCCCTATGGGCTGACACCCTGCCAGTTGCTATTCGAACCGCGCTCCATGGCGCCTCGCGGCAGCCAGGAAACGTGGACGGTCGTGTCGGGTTCCAGTGTCGTACGGGCGTTTGACCCGGTAGGAGTTGTGGCGGACTCGCTTGACGACTCTGGGATAAGTGCGGTGGCGGCGTTCGGGATTGAGGCGCTGGAGGAGTTCAGCGGTGGCGCCGTGGCGGGCGATGTCCCGGCGGTCAGGGGGAAAGGCCGCCTGGTCGGTGATTTGGCGGCGAGTGATGCGCAGGGCGCGGAGGAAGGAGAGCCGGTCAGGGTCGAGTTGAATCGCCCCGGGTTTGATGGAGACATCGAAGACCCGGAAGGATGCCGATCATGGCTGCTCCCCGTAAGTACTCCG
>NZ_JBWLKM010000107.1:0-24758 GCF_059026085.1 Streptomyces sp. a15
TCAGAGGAGAGATCCATACCAGACTCAACGATCACAGGAGCCTCAGGTTCCACGAACAGGATCACAAGACACTAGGGGCTGTACCGTAATCGGTCTTCGGCTTCGATCGACCGGGGGCCGCGAGCTAATCGGGTGCCACCTCCATCGTGAAGGCGGCAGTCCAAGGAGCTCCGGAACTGGTGTGGGCGATCGTGTACTAGACGGGGCCGCGGGGCCTGCCTGTGCGGGAGGTACCGGGTTGGTTGCGCAGAGCGGTGAGCCTCTCGAACCCGGTGTCGTCCTCGAACTCGTGCAGGCTGGTGGGCATAGACCCTCCCTGTTGCGCCTCTGCATGCCGGCACGTACTTCCAGTATCGATCGGGATGTCGTGCGGCGCGCCGGTAGTGCGATCGGGTGCCCGTGCGGACAAGGAACTCCTGCGATCAGACGCTGTGTGGCCTTGCCTCGCTGAGAGTGGGGCCTGCGCCTCTCCGCCAACTTCCCCAGGCCACACCGCTCAAGGTCGTTGCAGGTGTGTGATCCGCAGTTATAAAATAACCGCTATGCTTACACCTGAAGACGCGTCATTCATCACGGCCGCAACTGAGGGCCTCTCTGAACCTCTCTACGCTGCGCTTGACGATGGCTACACCGCCGCGCACGCGCACTTCGACAAGCACGGCATGGTGGGAGACGGCTACTCGAAGGGGCGGACCGACCTCGCTCGGGATCATGCGCGTCGGTACGTGGAGCGTCTCCATGGTGATCGGAAGCATCTCGGTGGGTGGGAGCCGATCAATGGCTCCAGCGGGCGGCTCCACCTGCGCAACGGGATGCTCACTCTGCGCATCCTGCATGCAACGCCCTACGACCTGATCCCTGCCCCGGGGCGCAACAAGGCTCGCATCAGCTACTACTACAATCGAGCGGTTGACCTGTTCGGCGTTGAAGCGAGCAACCTCCTGGCCGTTTGGCTGTCGCCCCGCGAAGAGGGCGGGGAGATCTCTGTGCGCATCGTGCGTCCGATCGGGGAATGGAAGCCCGGTCGGCCGCCGAAGTTCGACCTCGATTTCGAGCTGCCACGTGAGACTGAAGCGTTCACGGACTGGGAGTTCGTGCCGGATGACAAGGGCATTGTGCTGCCCTTCGAGTTCGACGAAGATGAGCGCGAAGAGGGTGAAGGAAGTGGTGCATGATCCTGCGGAGCGGATCAGGACGCTCCGGCTCCTCATGGGGTTGACCCAGGGGGAGCTGGCTCAGGCCGCAGGCGTGTCCCAGCCGATGATCTCGCAGATCCAGAAGGGCACCAAGGGTGTCACGGAGGACCTATTGGGGCGGATCGCTGAGGCAACTGGAACACCACGCTCATTCTTCGATGTCGACCCAACTGACCTGCCGACTGACACCCTTCTATTCCGCAAGAAGGCAAGTGCATCAGTTCGTGAGGTAGGTCGTGTTGAGGCAACTGTTCGAGAAGCTTATCGGGTTGCGGCGCGTCTCCTTACGGAGACGCGGGTCCGCAGGACAACTCTGCCGAGGCCAGAAGGGGAGATTTCCCCTGACACAATTGAGGAACTTGCCTCTGCGACACGAGATGCGTTGGGCATTGCGCAAGATGGTGTTCTTGGCCACGTTATCCGTTCCTGTGAGCGAGCTGGAATTCCGATCGTACCTCTTGTGCTTGTCGACGCTCAGGGGCACGGGGAAGATATCGTTGTAGGGCACTCTGGGGTCTCTTGTTGGCGGGGTCAGGCAGAACCTTCGCTAATCAGCTACTTCTCGGCTGGCAGTGGCGATCGACAGAGATTCACGGTCGCTCATGAGCTTGGTCACCTGGTGTTGCATCCGGCAAGGAGAGCTCAGCTTTCTCCTAAGGAGGCGGAGGTGGAGGCTCATCGGTTCGCCGGGGCCCTCTTGCTTCCTCGTGCGCGCGCTGATGAGGCATTCTCCGGCCCTCTAATGCTTCGGGATTTCGCTGCGCTGAAGAAGCGTTGGGGTATTTCCATCCAGGCGCTAATTCAGCGGGCGTACGACCTTGGATATGTTGACAGTGAGCGCAGAGAAAGCCTATACAAGCAGATTGGTGCCCGGGGGTGGCGCACCAACGAGCCTGTTGTTGTCCATCCTGAGCAGCCATCTTTGATGAGAGCGATGTTGGCTCGCCGCTACGGCGAGCCACCCGCTGTTCTTCAAGCATCCGAGGACTTGGGTATTCACCCTGTCCTAATGAGGTCGCTTGCCCCCGAAAGTGCCGCTAGCTCGGCTCCGAGAAAAGAGGCCAACGTCATTAGTCTAGGTGAGCGACGTCAGCGTGTTGCACGCCTTAAAGCCTTATAAACCAAGGGGCCCGCTCACAGAGCGGGCCCCTTGGTTTCTTCGATAGCGGAACGCTCCAGAAACTAGCGAGGCATGAAGCCTGGCCTTTGTGCGGCGAGCGAGTGAAGTCGAGAGAGGTAGTTCTGTGCCGCCGGTTCGGAGCTGTACCGGCGCCTCATTTCGGCAGCAAGTTCGCGGCTGGTCATGATGAGCGACGGCACCGACTGTCGGTCCCCTTCGAGGGCCCGCTCCCCCATGATGAGTGCCTGCTCCAAATCGCCCTCACGGGCCGCCGTGACGCCCAGCGTGACGCGAGCTTCAGCGTTGCGCATCGGCGAGCGGTCGGTGCCGTCGAAGTCCGTTCCTACCCTCAGCACCTCTTCGGCGAGCGTCCGCGCGAGCTTGTCCTCTCCGACCAGGCGGTAGCAGTCCATCGCGTAGAAGTCGAACTTGGCGGGGTCCACCACGAAGTGGTTGTCCAGGTTCTCGGGGTGCGGCATTCCTTCGAGCATTCGCCGCCCCTTGTCCAAGGTGACCTCGACTTGCCGGCGGTCTCCGAGCCGCGCCCATGCCTTGGCTTCCTGGGCAGCGAGCTGTACGGCCACGCCGTGGTCAGCCGCCGTCTCGGCTCCGGCCCGCGCCGCCGCGATGACGCCGCGGTAGTCGCCGGTCGTGAGGGCGAACCATGCCCGCATCTCGTGCGCCCACCCGGCAACCTCCGCATGGCCAGCCTCGGTCGCGAGCGAGAGCGCAGCCTGTCGCGTCGACTCGGCCGCGTGGCGGTCGCCCGTGTCGTACTCGACGCATCCGACCAGTAGTGCGAGCCAGCCGGACAGCGCGAGAACCTCGCGGTGTTGCGCGAGCGTGAGGCTTTTCGTGTGAAGCTCGACGACACGGCGAAGCCACTGCCGCCCCTCGATGAGAAGTTGCTCGCTCGGCATGAACGGGTACTCCGAGGCGAGTCGGTCCGTCGTGATCCGCAGAGCGTCAAGCGTGGCGTTGTCGACGTCGGACCGGTTGAGACGGCTCACGATCTCCAGTGTCTCCATGCCGGACGCTGCCAAGATCTCCTTGTCTCCGTCCCGCCGTGAGGGCGCCGGGAAGAGCGCGTGTGTCACGGTGCCAAACGTGGCCGCGATGATCGGTTGGTAAAAGTCGTTCGGTGCCTGGCCGGACTCCCAGCGCTTCCACTGCCGAATCATGCTCTCTTCTGCGGGCAGCTCCGTGGGAGCGTGCGCCCGCAGGGCCCTGACTGCGTCACGCTGCGACCAGTCGCGCGCCATCCGCTCAGCCGCGATGCGCCGCGCCCATGCGGGCCTGTTGTCGGTCATGCGCCCTCCTCCGAGTGCCTGCTCCGAGTCTCGCGCGCGAGACGGGGGGACAGGGAAGGTGACAGGCGGGTGTCACCGAACATGTCCCCTCCCACGGCTTGCCGTCCCCAGGCTGTCACTTACCTCTCAACTCCCGTTCTGCGCATGCTGGTTGTAGATCACGCACCACCCGGCACGGAGCGGTTTTCGAGCGCTTCGAGCCTGCCGCGGAGTTCCGAGACTTGGGAGGTGAGATGTTCGAGCTGACGCAGGACTTCGGGAAGGTCGACGCCCGCGCCGGCTTCGGTGGCCTGCTCGGGGTCACGGGCGTAGCTGCCGCGCGACGTGGTCAGGATGAGCCCGTCCTCGCGGAGGATCGTGAGGGCGCGTTGCACTGTCATTCCCGAGATCTTGAAGCGCGTAGCCAAGTCTCGCACGGACCCCACATGGGCCCCCGGCTTAATGTCGCCACGCAGGATTTCTTGCCGAAGGATGTCGGCCGCCTGCTCGGACTCCGGTCTCGGGTCGTCTTTCGAGATTTCAGCGCTCATCACGCCATCGAGCGTACCCACCCCTAGTACGACCTAGCACGAATCTTCGCGGCACTCTTGCGTCGTGGCACGTGCTAGTACATGCTGTTACATGTCAGCACGGAGGACCTGGAAGGGCCTCGCCGGGCTGTCTCCGTAAGTGCTTGACCTGCAAGACCGCACGACCAGGAGCCCCGCATCGGACGGGGGGAGGCGACCCGGCGCCTTGGCATTAACCGGAGGGCTTAGACCGAAAGGTCACGTCTCCATACGCCTACTTCGAGGCCGGACAGCTCTACCTGATACGGGAGCGCGGTCGCGATGAAGGAGACAGGCACTACCGCCCCGATGGTCGTAGACAGGGTTCGACTCCCGGTCGGGGCACTTTCCCCTGCCGCACTGCGGCTCGGGTTCTTCCGGAGCAGTCGCCGTCTCACCAAACGCCTGCGGCTCTCCGGCTCCGCGTCCCTCCCACTTCAGGAGCTGTCATGCGTACGTACATCGGCCGCCAACAGGCCATCTCTGCCGCCGACTTCGCGGAGCTGGCGCTCGGCACCCCGGTTGAGCTGTGGCTCGGGGTCGAGGGCGAGACGGACGAGGAACGCGCGGCCCGCGAGGACGCGGCACGTGACATCCTCGCCGACAACCCCGACCTTCCCGACGACCTGATCCGCATCGCCGCTCAGGTCATCGAGGAGAACCCGGACCTGTTCGACGTCATCCCCCTGACCCGCCCCGCCCGGCGCCGCCGCGCAGCACGCAAGGGGGTGGCGGCATGACCACCAAGCCCGCTCCCGAGGCGCCTGCGTCCGGGGTGCCGCCGCTGACGAAGCCGGAGATGGGGCTCGCCGGAATTGGAGCGCTCGCCGCGGCTGGCGTCGGCGCGCTGGGTCTGATCTCTTCCTTCGACGCCGTGTCGGCCGCCGCGGCCCGCTGGGGCTTCCACTCGCCGTGGATGCTGCCGGTCGGGATCGACGTGGCCATTCCGGTGTTCACCGTCGCCAACCTGCTGTTGATCCGGATGGACATGGCGCTCGCGTGGGTGCGGTTCGTGCCCTGGGTGCTCACGCTCATCACATGCGGGCTGAACATCGCGGCCGGCCACTCCCTGTCGGCCAAGGTCGCGCACGGCACCATGCCGCTGCTGTGGGTGGTCTTTTCCGAGATCGGCGCGCACATCTACGCCGTGCGCATCGGCGCGGCCACTGGTCGCCGCATGGAGAAGATCCGGTTCTCCCGCTGGCTGCTCGCCTTCCCGTCCACCTTCGCGCTGTGGCGCCGCATGACGCTGTGGGAGGTCACCTCCTACTCCGAGGCGCTGGCGCGGGAGAAGGAATGGCAGTTGGCTCGCGCGGACCTGCGCGAACAGTACGGCCGCAGGTGGCGTACGAAGACCCCGCGGCGCGAGCGCGTGATGCTGCGCATGGGCGACCTCACCCCCGCCATCGAAGAGACCACCCCCGCCCCGGCCCCGGCAAAGCCGCCGGCGCCCGCGGCCGACCCCAAGCCGCGCCCCCGCCGACAGACCGCCCCCAAGGCAAAGGCGAAGGCGAAGGCACAGCGCACCTTCGAGGAGCTGCTGACGGAAGCGCGCACGGCCACCGCGGAATGGAACGATGCGGAGCTGACCGCGGACCGCATCCGCACGGCGGTGCACGTCTCGCAGGCCAACGCCCGCACGCTGCGCGACACCCTGAAGGGCGAGCGCGCCGACGCCCGCCAGCTGCACGCCGTGGACGACGCGGAGGGCGACGAGTCCGAGGCTGAGGCCGCCTGATGCCTGCGGCATTCGGCAAGTGCTACGACCCGACCGGCGCACGCCACGGCATCCCCACCTACCCGTGGCGCTACGCCCCTGATGGGCTCGCCACTCGCCGCCAATTACGCGCCCGCGGCTTACGTCCGGGTGGTCAGCCGGTCGCGGCTCAGGTGCTGCGCCCGCGCTACCGGCGCGGCCCGCTGGTCGCCTACCTCTACCGCGTTGACCGCGCCAAGCCCGTGCGGCCCATGACGCCCGGCAAGCGGGCCGCGCTCGCCAAAAGCGATGCGTGCCCGCCGCACCTGCCCGTCCTGTCGCACCGACGCGGGATACGTCATCCCCACCTCGCTCGGCATGTGCGTGCCCTGCGCCTACCCCGAGGAACAGCGCGCTGCGTGATTCAGAAGATGTCCAGGAAGTCCCAGACAGCCTCCAGGATTCGGCTCCTGCGGCGGTGTGCCTTGCTGCAAAAACGCCGCCTGCGCCAGCGGCTTTCTGGCTGCTGCACCGGCCGGCCGCACCAATTGCACGGCCGCGTCCTGAACTCAGATTCCCCCATGCCGCCCCCCGGTAGCACCACCCGCGCGGGGTCCGTCCGCCCACCTCCTACAGCGACGGCCGGACCCCGCCCTGCCTCCCATTGGAAGGAACCTTCAGTGAAGCACCCCGACGACGACAACGAACTCTTCAACCGACTCGAAGCCGAAATGGCCACCGACTCCCGCCCCGACTCCGGGGGCGAGGTAGTCGACCTCGACAAGGCACGGTCGGCCCGTATCGAGTCGGCCGACCCGACGGCCCGACCCGACTTGGACCCGTCGGCCGACTCCGGCGTGAGTCGGTCGGGTAGCGAGTCGGCCGACCCGACCGCGCGTGTGATGGTCGACCAGCCGACCCCGACCGCGACCGGTCCGGGCTACCTCGGTCGGCTGCTCGGTGCGCAGCGCCGGGCGGTCGTTCCCGTGTGGCTGCGGTCGGTGGCGGAGCTGCGGACCGCCACCGCGTGGGTTGCCCGCCACTACGCGCACTCGGTCGGCTATCACGCGCTGCGTGCCCCGGTGTACGCCGCCCGGCTCGCCTTGCAGGCGCCGACCGGTGCGGCCCGGTTCGTGGGCGGCACCCTGCGGTGGGTGGCCGACGGCGAGGGTGAGCCGGTCCGACTCGCCGCGGTCCGCCGCGAGGACGCTGCGGAGTACCTGAAGTTGTCGCGGCAGCGCGACGGACGGGTCCGACTGCGCACCCTGGTGACGGTGCTGGCGATGTTCGTCGGACTGGGCGCCGCGCTCGCTATGTACGTGCTGGCCCCCGACTGGCTTCAGGCGGTGTCGGTGGGTACGGTCGTGATGGCGCTCGGGTATGCCGGCAACCGCGCGGATGCTCCGGTCATCCACCGCGCGGTGGAACTGCCGAAGGCGGTCAAGCTCACCTCGGACATTGTGCTGCGGGCGCTCGGTGCGCTGGGTATCCCGGCCATCAACCAGGCGCAGGCCAAGGGGCGGGACGGGTTCGAGTTCACCGCCCCGATCACCCGCGACGGTCCCGGCTGGCGGGCGGAGGGCAACCTCCCCTACGGCGTCACCGTCACCGACGTCATCGAGCGCCGCGACCGGCTCGCCTCCGGCCTGCGCCGCCCCCTCGGTTGCGTGTGGCCCGAAGCGGTGCCGGACGAGCACACCGGGCACCTCGTGCTGTGGGTCGGCGATCAGGACATGTCCCGCGCCAAACAGCCCAAGTGGCCGCTGTTCAAGGCGGGTTCGGTGGACCTGTTCAAGCCGGTCGCCTACGGCACCGACCAGCGCGGACGCTGGGTCGAAGCGACGCTCATGTACATCGCGGGCGTCATCGGCGCCATCCCGCGCATGGGCAAGACCTTCCTGCTCCGTCTGCTGCTGCTCATCGCCGCGCTGGACCCGCGGGCGGAGCTGCACACCTACGACATGAAGGGCACCGGCGACCTGGACCCGGTCGGCGACGCCGTCTCCCACCGCCATGCGGCGGGCGACGACGACGAGTCCGTCACCTACTGCCTGAACGACTTCCGGGCGCTGCGCGAGGAACTGCGGCGCCGTACCAAGGTGATCCGCTCGCTTCCGCGGGATGTCTGCCCGGAGTCGAAGGTGACCAGCGCACTTGCCGACAAGCGCTCCCTGGGGCTGCACCCGATCGTGATCGGGGTGGATGAGTGCCAGGTGCTGTTCGAGCACCCCGAGCACGCCAAGGAGTTCGAGGAGATCGCCACCGACCTGGTCAAGCGCGGTCCGGCCACCGGCATCGTGCTGCTGCTCGCCACGCAGCGCCCGGACGCCAAGGCGCTGCCTACCGGAATCAGCGCGAACGCGTCGGCTCGCTGGTGCCTGAAGGTCATGGGCCAGTTGGAGAACGACATGGTGCTCGGTACCTCCGCCTACAAGCGGGGCGTGCGGGCGACCATGTTCGCCTGGGGCGACAAGGGCATTCACTATTTCGTCGGTGAAGGCTCGGATGCCCGGATCGTGCGCTCCATCTACATCGACGGCCGCGGCGCCGAGGCCGTCGGTGCCCGTGCCCGCCGCCTGCGTGAGGAAGCAGGCACCCTGTCCGGGCACGCGCTCGGGGAGGCACCCGAGCCGGTCACCAGCGCGTATGACCTGCTGCGCGACATCCTCGCCGTCGTGCCGGCCGATGAGCCCAAGGTGTGGTCCGAGACCGTCGTCGCCCGGCTCGCCGAACTGCGCGAGGAGGTCTACGACGGCTGGGACCCCGAGGGCTTGGCCGCGGCCCTGAAGCCGCACGGCGTGGCCACCATCCAGGTGGGCCGCCGCATCAAGGGCAAGGTCGTCAACCGGCGCGGCATCGACCGCTCCCACATCGTCGCCGCGATTGCGGAGCGTGACGGAAAGCGGGACGCGGGCTGAGCGTCCGGGGCCGCTAGCGCTAGCGGCACACCCCGCTAACGTTAGCGGCCCCGCTAGCGCCCCAAACCCGCTCTGATCAGGCCGCTAGCGGATAGCAGCCCACCTGCGGAAACCTCCGAAACCCGCCTGGAAGGGCCCGTCATGACCCCTGCCCTGCTCGCTATCACCCTGATCCTTGGCGTAACTCTGTGTTACGTCGCTGTGTGTGCTGCCTCGCCGTTCGGCAACTGCCGCAAGTGCAACGGCTGGGGCTTCCAGATGAAGACCGACCGCAAGGGCCGCCAGAAGCGCGGCAAGGACTGCCGCCGCTGCAAGGCCACCGGCAAGCGCATACGCATCGGCCGCTGGCTCTACAACCGCTGGGCCCGCATCTACCGCGCAGGCGCTTCTTGAGCAGGCGACCGGCGACCGCCCGTCATCAGACGGACCCCGCAACACGCAGCGGCCAGGTGGGCGCGGTCGCCGGTCAACGCCCCGAACTTGCCAGCACCCGGGGCGAGCAGAGCGTATCCACCCATCCACCTCGCCCGAAAGCGAGTTCCCTGCCGTGATCCTCAACATCTCCGCCGTGCTGCTCTTCGGCGCCGCCTCCGCCCTCGCCGTCAAGACCAAGTCCGCCGGTGGCGGCGCCGCCACCGTCCTGTTCGGGTTCTTCGCCGCCGGCACCGGCGCCTACGAGCCCATCCACAACCTCGTCCAGGCATGCGCCAACGCCCTCAGCGACCTCGGCTGAACAGGAGACCCAACCATGAACGAACCTGCCAAGTCCCTTGTACCCGGCCGTCGCGAGGCGACCGTGGAAGTCCACCGGCCCACTCCGCTCGCCCCGGTGCCGTCGGCGCCGGTCGTACCGGTGCAGCCGGGCGCGATCCCGGCGGTGACGAGCGTCGTCCTGCCGGACGGCCGCGTCGTCACCGGCTACGCCATCGAACCCGCCAAGCCCGAACCCGCCGCGGCCAAGCCGCCCGTCTCCCGCGCGGCGGTGAACATCGCCCTCGGGGGCATCGGGTTCGGCGCCATCTGTGGCGGCCTGTTCCTGCTCACCGCGTTCATCACCGCGCTGACAGCACTCATCACGCAACTCATCACCCTCGCCGCCGTCATCTTCGGCGGCTGGGTCGCCGTACAGGTCCTCAGCGCGAGCGGCCACCGCGGCGGCAACACCTTCAACATCCGCAAGGCCGTGTTCAAGCGCAACCACTTCGGCGGCTGAGGGGGCACGGCTTGCGCTTCTACCTGACCACCCACAAACGCCACTGGGTCCGCTTGACCAGCGTGCCGCTGTTCTTGAAGTCCGAGCACTTCGTGAACGCGGTCAAGCTGGACCCGGCGCGCGGCCCGTACGCGGTGGACTCCGGCGGATTCTCGGAGCTCCAGCGCCACGGCCGATGGACGCGCACCCCGCGTCAGTACATCGATGATCTGCGCCGCATCTGGGAGTGCGTCGGACCTTATGACTGGGCTGCCCCGCAGGATTGGATGTGCGAAGACCTCATCATCCACGGCGGCACGGCCGGACCGAACGTCTTCGTCGGCACCCACCTCAGCGTGCCGGAGCACATACGCCGCACCGTCGCCAACTTCCTCGAACTGCGCTCCCTCGCACCCGAGTTGCGCATAGCCCCCGTCCTTCAGGGGCGGACGGTCGCGGACTACGAATGGTGCGCGGAACTGTACGAGCAAGCCGGGGTCGACCTGAGCCGCGAACCCACGGTCGGGCTCGGCTCAGTCTGCCGCCTGCAGTCCACCCGCGAGGGAGCGGCGATAGTGACCGCGATGGCCACACGCGGGCTGAAGCTGCACGGCTTTGGCTTCAAGATTCTCGGCCTGGAACGGGTCGGCCACCTGCTCGCATCGGCCGATTCCGCCGCGTGGAGCTATCACGCCCGCCGCAGACCTCCGCTACCCGGCCACACTCACAAGAACTGTGCCAACTGCATTGACTACGCCATGCGCTGGCGTACCCGCGTACTGGCCAGCCTCCCGCCCTGGCAACAGCCCTTCCTCGACGCAGCCTGACGAAAGGAAGCCATGTTTGAGATCCGCATCATCTGCGACCCGGCCGATACCAACCGCCTCACCACCACAATCAGCGACGCGTTCGCCACCGGCCCCGTACGCACCTACCCCACCCGCGATGGCGAGCGCACCCGCCTGTACGTCACCGCTGACCACCGGCCCGAGCCCGGGCCGTGGCCCACGGCGGAAGAGGCGTACGCGCTCGCCCCGAGCATCGTCCGCGAGATCGGATGGACTGCTCAGACGGCCGCCGACAAGCCGTTCGGTAAGGGCCTCGGCCGGGAGTACTGGCTCCGCAAGGCCGCTCTGCTGGACCGCATCGCGCTGTGCGAGGAAGAGGACGGAACGCCCGGCGACGCGGCCGAGGTGGCCTCGGAAGCGGCCCGTCGGCTCATTGCGCACGACCGGGACGGTGAGGGCGACTACCACGGCGCTCCGTACTGGCCGGAGCACCCGGCCACGGCCGCCGACCCGCGCGGCTACGTCCGCCAGGAATACGCCCACTGGGCCAAGAACCACTAGCTACGCCCGGGGCGGGCGCCGTCTCACCACAAGCCTGCGCCCGCCCCGGTTCTCCAGTCCCTCCGAGAGAGCAGGAGACATCCAGCATGACCCAACGAGCGTCATTCGGCGAGGGCCGTCCGGCCCATGCCACCCCTTCGAACACGTCAGGGGTGACGGCATGAACCGTCACCTCCTGTACGCCGCACTGGACGCTGCCGAGCGGGGATGGGCGGTGCTCCCGCTCCGTCCCGGCGACAAGCGTCCCGCCCTGCACGGTGAAGACGTCTGTCCCGGCATCGGGGACTGCGCGGGCGGTCACCGCAAGTGGGAAGAGCGCGCCACCATCGACCCGGACCGCATCCGCCGCGCGTGGGGCGACCTGCCGTTCAACGTCGGCATCGCTACCGGCCCGTCCGGGCTGGTCGTCGTCGACCTCGACATGCCCAAGCGGAAGAGCAGTACGGACACGCCTAACGGCGTGACGACCTTCACAGCGCTCTGCGAGCGCGCCGGGCACGCCGTCCCCACCACACGCACGGTGCGGACCGCGAGCGGCGGAGTCCACCTGTACTTCACCGCCCCGCCCGGCATCCGGCTCGGCAACACGGCGGGACGGCTGGGTAAGCGCATCGACACCCGCGCTTGGGGTGGCTACGTGGTCGCCCCCGGCAGCCTCACGCCCACAGGCGCCTACGCGGTCGTCAACGACATGCCGCCCGCACCCCTGCCGGATTGGCTGTGCGTCCGCCTGACGGGCCGTCAGACTTCGCGGGCACTGATGGCTGCACCGTCGTCCGTCCGGGCGTCCAGCTACGCCGCAGCGGGTCTGAACGCGGAAACCGCGTCCGTACGGCAGGCCCCTGAGGGCGAGCGCAACGCCACCTTGCTCCGGGCGGCGCGAGCCCTGGGGCGGTTCATCGCGTGGGGCGACCTCCCCAGGGAGCAGGTTGAGGAGGCTCTTCAGTGGGCGGGGGAGCAGGCCGGTCTTGCTCCGCGGTCCTGTGAGGCGACCATTCGCAGCGGTCTGAACTGGTCGATTGCCCGCAACAGTCAGCGGAGGGCGGCATGAGCACCCCGCCCCGCCCCGCACTGAAGAGCCTTCCCGCTACCCCGACCGGTCCGCGCGCCGCCGCACAAGCCGCGCCCGGTCCGGCCGTTGGCGAGCCGAAAGGCGCCGCCCGCAAGGGCGTCCGAACTGCCCTTCGTCCTGACCCGCACAGGAGCGACGGCCGGTACCCGATTGCGTGGCTGTGCATCTGTGCACCGCGCGGCGCCGTGCCTACCGCCACCTCGAAGTGCCTGTGCGGCAGGGACCGCAGCACCGTCGGTCACACGAAGGTGCTCGCCCTGATCGACGACCACAGCGCCCACCGCGACGCATGCCCGCTCCGCACCAACCAGGAAGGGAGGCAGGCGGCATGAGCACCAATCCGCCGGCACCTGCCATGGACGGATCCGAACTGCTCGATGAGGTGGAAGCCTTCCACCGACGCTTCAACATCTTCCCCCTCGATGCCGCGTACGTCGCCGTGACGCTGTGGGACGCACACGCGCACCTGCTCGACTGCTTCGACTCCACACCGCGGCTCGCGTTCCTCTCGCCGGAGCCGGGGTCGGGCAAGTCCCGTGCCCTGGAGATCGTGGAAACCCTCGTGCCGCAACCGATGGTCGCGGTCAACGCCTCCGCCTCTGCGCTCTTCCGCGCGGTGTCCGGGATGGAGGGACGGCCCACGATCCTGTTCGACGAGATTGACACGGTCTTCGGACCCAAGGCCGGAGAGAACGAACAGCTCCGCGGCTTCCTGAACGCCGGCCATCGCCGTTCGGGTGTCATGTGGCGCTGCGTGGGCGACGGCTCCAACCAGCAGGTACAGGAGTTCCCGTCATTCTGCGGAGTCGCGGTCGCCGGTCTCGGCTCGCTACCGGACACGATCCTGACCCGTTCGATCATCGTCCGCATGCGCCGACGCGCGCCCAATGAGCGGGTGGAGCCGTTCCGGCAGCGCATCCACGAGAAGGAAGGGCACGAGCTGCGCGACCGGCTTGCTGCCTGGGCACAGTCCGTGCGCCAACTGGTCGACGGGGTGTTCCCGGAGCTCCCGGAGGGCATCAGCGACCGGCCCGCGGACGTGTGGGAACCCCTGCTCGCCATCGCGGACGCGGCGGGCGGGGCGTGGCCCGAGCGCGCCCGCGCCGCGTGCATCGAGCTGGTGAACGCGGCCAAGACCAGCGACAAGGGCAGCCTCGGCATTCGCTTGCTCACCGATCTGCGCGACTACGTGTTCAACGGCATCGACCGCCTGCCCACCGTCGCCATCCTCGACAGGCTGCACAGCCTCGAAGAGGCGCCGTGGGCGGACATGAGCGGCAAGCCGCTCGATGCACGTGGGCTGTCGCGGATGCTGCGGGAGTACATGACCGCGGACAACACCCCCATTGCGGCCCGCAACATCAAGGCCGGCGGGAGCGTCATGAAGGGCTACTACGCGAGCGATCTGCACGACGCGTGGCAGCGCTACTGCCCACCCCCCGCGGAAAGTGCGCTACTTCCGCTACCTCCGCTACCGGGCAGGTCAGAGCCCTGAAATCGGTAGCGGATGTGCGTTCCGCATCCGCTACCGCAAAACCCCATCCGCTACCCGCCCCGCGACCACGAACCCGGGGCCGGTAGCGGCTCCATCCGCTACCGCCACCCCTATCCGCTACCTGGATCACGCCCCTGACCAGGGCGGTAGCGGAGGTAGCGGAAGTAGCGGACCTGACAGGAAGGGGGCCACCGCCCCCGGAACCCTGCCGAGGAGGCACCGCCACATGAGCACGGTTGCTGAACCCGCCGAACAGCTCCTCTACCGCCCGGAAGAGGCGGCCAAGGCTCTCAGGATCGGACGCTCGATGGTCTACGAGGAGATACGCCTCGGACGACTTCAGACCGTCCGCATTGGCCGTCGCCGACTCGTGCCGCCGGAGTACATCGCTCAGTACGTCGAACTCCTCAAGCGCGAGGCAGAGGCCACCGCCTGACCCCCCCCATCACCCCAGTTCCACAGGGCCGCGCCCACCAGGGCGCGGCCCTGTCCTATGGAGGCACAACAGAAAATGAGCGAGACCCCGAAGCGCGCCCAAAGGGCTGGCCACGGCGCAGACACGATCTATTGGGACCCCGTCAAGAAAAGCTTTGTGGGAGCCGTCTCCCTGGGGTACGCCCCGAACGGCAAGCGCCGTCGGCCGAAGGTGTACGGCAAGACGAAGACCGAAGTACGCCAGAAGATCCGCGACTTGAAGAAGGAGATGCAGACCGGCGTCAAAGCGCCGGCCAACTACACCGTGGCCGACGCGGTGAACGACTGGTTGGAGCGCGGGCTGAAGGGGCGCGACGAGAAGGGCACCATTGGCAAGAACCGCTCGATGGCGAACAAGCACCTGATCCCGTTCATCGGCAAGGCCAAGCTGAAGGAACTCAGCGCGGACGACGTCGACGACTGGTTGGACGACAGGGCCGAATTCCTCGCGACGCGAAGCCTGCGTAACCTGCTCGCCATCCTGCGCCGCTCCATCGCGCACGCTCAGCGCAGGGACAAGGCCGCGCGGAACGTCGCCCTACTCGTCACCGCACCGGAGGGGCGCCCCGGCCGACCGAGCAAGGCGCTGAACTTGGAGCAGGCGAAAG
The DNA here is from genome assembly GCF_059026085.1 of Streptomyces sp. a15. NCBI lineage: Bacteria > Bacillati > Actinomycetota > Actinomycetes > Kitasatosporales > Streptomycetaceae > Streptomyces > Streptomyces sp. A15. Next base: position 14,979 of record NZ_JBWLKM010000107.1, read on the forward strand.
CCGTGCTTATTGCCGCGCGCCCGTCACGGCTGTACGCCTACCTCGTGCTCTCGCTCCTCGGCGGTGTTCGCACGGAAGAGGCGCGACCTCTCACCTGGGACCACGTCTTCCTGGAGACGAAGGACGGCACCCCGCCGCACGTGGCGGTGTGGCGTTCGGTGCGCAAGCACGGTGAGACCAAGACCAGGAAGAGCCGCCGGACCATCGCTCTGCCGAAGCAGGTGGTCGACGTCCTCGAAGAGCACATGCGATGGCAGAAGCAGGAGCGGGCATCGAGAGGGATGGAGTGGAGCCCGACCGGCCGTGTCTTCACGACTCGGAGCGGCGAGCCGCTTGACGCGGCCAACGTCCGGCGAGACTTCAAGGCCATCGTGAAGAAGGCCGGGCTGAAGCCTGAGTGGACGCCACGGGAGCTCCGGCACAGCTTCGTATCCCTGCTCTCCGACCACGGCATCCCTCTGGAGCGGATCGCGCTCTTGGTCGGTCACAGCGGTCAGGCGACGACAGAGGCGGTCTACCGCAAGCAGCTCCGGCCCGTGATCACGCAGGGTGCCGAAGCGATGGATGACATCTTCGCCGAAGATCAGGAAGGGGAGGACGCGGAGGGCCAGGAAGAGGGCAACGCGGTGGCCTGATCAAATTCGTTTGGCCCCCTGTTTGGCCCCCGAGCATGACAAAGGCTAGGTACGAAAGTTCGTACCTAGCCTTTGACCAGCGTCGGGGTGGCGGGATTTGAACCCACGACCTCTTCGTCCCGAACGAAGCGCGCTGCCAAGCTGCGCTACACCCCGATCGTCGCTGCTAGTCGCGGCGACGTCGTTTACTTTAGCCCACCGGTGGCTGGAGACGAAATCCGGTTTTCGTGCGGTGGCGGACGGGGTTCGGGCGGGCGTGGTCGAGGGCGATGAGGAGGACGGCGAGGGCGTAGAAGGAGAGGCCGAGGAGGAGGGCGTTGGCCAGGATGCTCTTGTAGCCGTGGAGGCCGACGTCCAGGAACGGGTAGAGGTAGCGGTCCGGGGTGCCTGGGGGGAGCAGTTCGCCGCGGGTCAGCGAGAAGGTCAGGTAGGCCAGGGGGTAGAGGAGCCATGGGGCGGCCTGGCGCAGGTGGAGGCGGCCGCGGGGTGTCAGGAAGAGCCAGTCCAGGAGGGCCGCGGCGGGGATCACCGTGTGTAGGACCTGGTTGGTGATCGCGTGCCAGCCCGTGGGGGTGACTGCCTCGGCCGTCATGGAGAACGGGCTCGACTCGTTGGCCAGCAGCAGGTGGTACACCAGGCCCGTGATCGTGACGTAGAGCAGGACCGCGCCTGTCAGGGCGGACGGCAGGGGGCGGCGGGCCGCCCACGCCCGGCGGGCCGAGAACACCATGACCGGCGCCAGCAGGATGGTGCTCTGGATCGAGAAGTAGCTCAGGATCCGGACCGGGCTGCCGAGGAGCAGGTCGATCGTCACGGCCGCGGTCGCCGCCAGGGCGACCAGCAGCCGGTAGGCGGCGGTCAGGGGGCGGCGTACGGGGGCCACCACCGCCGTGGCGGGGACGGGGGAGGGCAGCAGCGCTGGCATGCCTGGGATGGCGGGCAGGTCCGGCATGTCCCTGGGTATCGGGGCGGTCATGCCCTCACGCTAAGCAGGGGCGACAAAAGGGGCGATGCGGGCGGGCCGGGTGGGTTAACTCCGGCCCGCCGAAGTCATTGACCCCGACCCGCCGACATGGTCAACCCCGGCCCACCGACCTCGTCACCCCGGCCCACCGACGCTCGTCAACCACGGCTCACCGACCTCGCCCCCAGCACCGGCGGAGCTACTCCCGCCCCACCAGCGTCAGCAACGTAACCTCCGGCGGGCACGCGAACCGTACCGGCGTGTAGCGGCTCGTGCCGCAGCCCGCCGAGACGTGGAGGTACGCCGTACGCCCCTCCGCCGTGTGCGTGGACAGGCCCTTCACGCGGTCCGTGTCCAGGTCGCAGTTGGTGACGAAGGCGCCGTAGAAGGGAAGGCAGAGCTGGCCCCCGTGGGTGTGGCCGGCCAGGACCAGGGGGTAGTTGTCGGCCGTGAAGGAGTCCAGTACGCGGAGGTACGGCGCGTGCACCACGCCCATCGAGAAGTCGGCGCCGCCCGACGGGCCGCCGGTGACCTGCGCGTAGCGGTCCCGCTTGATGTGCGGGTCGTCCAGGCCCGTCAGCTCCACTGACACGCCCTCGATCTTCAGCGTGCCCCTGGTGTTCGTGAGGTTCAGCCAGCCCGCGCCGTCGAAGCCGTCCCGCAGGTCCTCCCACGGGTTGTGGACCGCGTTGACGACAGGCGCGTTGCCGTTCAGGCCGTGGCGGCCCTGGGCCTTCTCGAACAGGTACCGGGCGGGGTTGCGGAGTGTGGGGCCGTAGTAGTCGTTGGAGCCGAAGACGTACGCGCCCGGGAACTCCATCAGCGGGCCGAGCGCGTCCAGCACCTCGGGCACGCCCTCCGGGTCGGAGAGGTTGTCCCCGGTGTTGATCACGAAGTCGGGGCGCAGCCCGGCCAGCGAGCGCAGCCAGCGCTGCTTCTTGCGCTGGCCGCCGACCATGTGGATGTCGGAGACCTGGAGCACGCGCAGCGGGCGCATCCCGGAGGGGAGGACGGGGACGGTCACCCGTCGCAGGCGGAAGGAGCGGGCCTCGAAGCCCGCCGCGTACACCAGACCGGCGGTGCCGGCCGCCATGATTCCCAGGGGTACTCCGTATCGCGAGCGCATACGCCCATCGTGTCAGACCTCGCGAGTGCTCCTTGCCCCGCTGCCCCTTAAATGAACGGGCAGCGGGGGCGCGGTACCTGCGACAATCAAACTCATGACCACGCTCAAGTCGAAGCTGCAGGAAGACCTCAACGCCGCGATCAAGGGGCGCGACGAGCTCCGCTCCTCGACGCTCCGGCTGACGCTCGCCGCGATCACCAAGGAGGAGGTCGCGGGCAAGACCAAGCGCGAGCTCTCCGACGACGAAGTACAGAAGGTGATCACCCGCGAGGCGAAGAAGCGCCGGGAGGCCGCGGAGGCGTTCGCGCAGGGTGGTCGTGCCGAGTCGGCCGAGCGGGAGAAGGCGGAGGGCGAGGTGCTCGCCGCGTACCTGCCCCAGCAGCTCAGCGACGAGGAGCTGAACGACATCGTCGCCCAGGCCGTCCAGGAGGCGAAGGCGGCCGGCGCCGAGGGGCCGCGGGCCATGGGCGCCGTCATGAAGATCGTCAACCCGAAGGTGGCCGGTCAGGCCGAGGGCGGCCGCGTCGCCGCCGCGGTCAAGAAGCTCCTGGCGGGCTGACCGACTCCGGCCCACATCACCAGCGTCACCAGCATCACGAGCAAGAACGGCCCCTTCCTCCCCGTACGAGATGAATCCGTACGGGAGAAAGGGGCCGCGCCCATCTCAGCTCACCGCGTCAGTCGCGGCCGCCGTTCCCGTTCCCGTTGCCCTGGAAGAAGCCCTCCGGGATGGAGAAGGTGGGCGACGGGAAGGTGTCGCCGCCCGTGCCGCCGTCGGTGGCTCCTTCGTCGCCGTTGTCCCCGTCGTTGTTGCCGTTCCCGTTCCCGTTCCCGTTGCCATTCCCGTTTCCGTCGCCGTCGCCACGGTCCTCGTCGGGGTTCGGGATGTTGACGAGGTTGAAGGACTCCGTGGACTTGCCCTCGAGGGCGCCGGCCATGGCGTCCTTCCAGATCGGTCCCGGGACCTGGCCGCCGTAGACGAGCGGGTGGTACACGCCGCCGATCGTGATGTTCTTCATCTCGACTTTCTGGGTGGCGCTGCCGACCCAGACGGCGCCCGACATGTTCGGCGTGTAGCCGACGAACCAGGCGTTCTTCCGCTCGTCCGTCGTACCCGTCTTACCGGCGCTCTCGCGGTCGGTGAGGCCGGCCTGCTGGCCCGTACCGGAGTCGACCACGCCGCGCAGGAGCGTGTTGACCGTGTCCGCGGTCTTCTCGCTCATCGCCCGCGAGCACGTGGACTTCGGCACCTCCAGCGACTTCCGCTCGTCGCCGACCTTCTGCGTGATCGACTCGATGGCGACCGGGGTGCAGTACATGCCGCGGGAGGCGAAGGCGGCGTACGCGCTCGCCATTGTCAGCGGGGAGAGGCCGATCGAGCCGAGGGCGATCGCGGGCGTCTCGGGGATCTTGTCGCCGTTGCCCTGCCGGACGTGCAGCTTGTCGGTCACGTTGACCACGGGGCACAGGCCGATGTCGGAGATCATCTGCACGAAGTAGGTGTTGACCGACTTCGCCATGGCCTCCTTCAGCCGGTACGGGCCGACCTCCGACTCGGTCTCGTTCTCCAGCTTCTCGCCGCGCCTGTTGGTCCACGGACTGCTGTCGCACGTCTGGACCGGGCTCGGGTAGTCCATCTCGTACGGCGACGAGTACTCCTGCGTCGCCGGGCGGCCCTCCTCCAGGGCGGCCGCCGCCACGAACGGCTTGAACGTCGAACCGGTCGGGAAGCCGAAGTTGGAGCCGCCGTAGGCCGCGTCGACCGAGTAGTTGTACTCGGTCTCGTTCTTGCCGTAGCCGTACGGCTTCGACTGGCCCATCCCGACGATCTTGCCGGTGCCGGGCTCGACCAGGGTGGTCGCCGCGGCGACCTTGTCGCTCTTGTTGACGTGGTCCTTGAGCGACTCCTCGACCGAGTTCTGCGCCTGCGGGTCGAGGGTCGTACGGATCGTCAGGCCGCCCTGGTTCCAGGTCTTCGCCCGCTCCTCGCGGGACTTGCCGAAGACCGGGTCGCTGAGGAAGACCCGCTCCACGTACTTGCAGAAGAAGCTGGCGCCCTGGACGGCCGTGATGCAGCCGTTGTTGGGCTTGCTGACCTTCAGGCCCAGCGGCTGCTTCATCGCCTTGGCGGCCTCCGCCTGGGAGACGTCGCCGACCTCGGCCATGCGCTGCAGCACGGTGTTGCGGCGCTTGGTGGCCTCCGTCTCGTCGTTGACCGGGTCGTACCGGCTGGGCGACTGGACGATGCCGGCGAGGAGGGCCGACTCCTGGAGGTTGAGGTTCTTGGCGGACTTCGAGAAGTACCGCTGGGCCGCGGCCTCGACGCCGTAGGCCTGCTGGCCGAAGAACGTGATGTTCAGGTAGTTCTCGAGGATCTTCTTCTTGCCGAGTTCCTCTTCGACCTGGATCGCGAACTTCAGCTCCTTGATCTTGCGGCCGAGGGTCTGCTGGGTGGCCTGCGCGACCTTGGTCGGGTCGTCGCCGGCCTCCTCCACGAAGACGTTCTTCACGTACTGCTGGGTGAGCGTGGACGCACCCTCCGAGACCCCGCCGCTCTGCGCGTTCTTGTTGAGGGCGCGCAGGACGCCCTTCAGGTCGATCGCGCCGTGCTGGTAGAAGCGCGAGTCCTCGATCGCGACGATCGCCTTCTGCATGTACGGCGAGACGTTCTTGAGGCCGACCACCGTGCGGTCACGCGAGTAGACGGTGGCGAGCTGGCCGCCGTCCGCATCGAGGATGGTGGTGCGCTGGCTCAGCGGCGGCGTCTTCAGATTGGCCGGGAGCTCGTCGAAGCTCTCCACCGACCCCTTGGCCGCGAGACCCAGTGCACCGGCCGCGGGCAGCGCGATGCCGGCCATCACGGCTCCCGCGAGCACACTGACACCGAGGAACTTGGCGGCCTGCTGTGTGGAGGTCAGACCACCGCCCGAGCGCTTTTTTGGCATGGGAGCAGCCTACGTTCTCATTCGCCGGACACGCGTACAGGCCTTGGCCTAAGCTGCTCTCAACTGTCACAGCTGTAGGGCTACGTATCAATACGTCCGGCGACCCCGAATCGTTCCGGAAGTTCCCCGATTTTTTTCACGGGGGCGTGTCCGAATCCGCCTCGTGTGTCATCTGATGCCCGTTGTGACGCAATGCAACTGTCCCGGTTTGCCGGAACAGTCACGTATGTCGCGGGCTCACTCCCCCGGGTGATCTGCCGCTTACCCATAGTCCGTTCGGGCCATTCAAGATTGGGCCCGAAGGGGGTGTTGCGCTGTGCCCACCTTCCGTAACGTCCTCAACTGGCGGCGGTGAATATGCCGCTGCCGCCGTGGGGGAGCCTCGATTCGGGAGAGGACGGCGCCGGTATGGGCTGGGTAACCGACTGGAGTGCGCAGGCGGCCTGCCGCACTACCGATCCAGATGAACTGTTCGTTCAAGGAGCAGCGCAGAACAGGGCCAAGGCGGTGTGCACCGGATGTCCGGTGCGCACGGAGTGCCTCGCCGACGCGCTCGACAACCGCGTCGAGTTCGGCGTGTGGGGAGGGATGACGGAGCGGGAGCGCCGCGCACTGCTGCGGAGGCGGCCGACTGTCACTTCATGGCGCCGGCTCCTTGAGACCGCGCGTACGGAATACGAGCGGGGGGTCGGCATCCTGCCCCTCGACGACGACGAGGTGTACGAGAACTACGCGGCGGTGAGCTGAGGGCACGCCCCTCAGCGGCCATTGGCGTCTTGGACAGTGGTGTCCCGGACAGTGGTGTCTCTCACAGTCGTGTCGTGGACTGTGGTGTCTGTGGTGTCTTGGACTGTGGTGTCTCAGACGCCGGCATCGGGCTCGGGCAGCTCCGGGTGAGCCGCCGCGAGCCGGTTTCCGATGTCCCGCAGCCCCGCGAGGTCGTGCACATCACCGGGCAGCGCGGCCACTTCGGCCACGGCCACCTCGGGGTGGAGCGCGGTGAAGCGGTCACGCGTGCGCTGCTCGCGGGAGAGCAGCCGCATGCGCTCGGCGTGCAGCCTCAGCAGGCCTGCGGTGAGTTGTTCTACGGACATCTCCTGCTCACTGACCTGCCTGGGATCCTGCCTGCGTTCCGTGTCCTGTGTGGCGGCGGGGGAGCCTTCGTCAGGAGCCGGTGGTGCGGAGGCGGGAGGTTCGGAAGCGGGAGATTCCGCGGCGGGAGACTCTGAACTGCCGTACATGTCGGGAGAGTTACGAAGACCAGCTTTCCCGTCCCCCTGATCCACAATGCGGGGCTCTTCAAGATTTTCCGCGGCGGCGAGCGCCCGCTCGGCCGACAGCCGGTCGGCGCCGCTGCCGTGGACCCGGTTGAGCACCAGACCGGCGAGCGGCATGTCCTCGGCCGCCAGCCGCTCCACGAAGTACGCGGCCTCCCGCAGCGCGTCCCGCTCCGGGGCCGCGACCACCAGGAACGCCGTCCCGGGCGCCTGGAGCAGCTTGTACGTCGCGTCGGCGCGCGTGCGGAAGCCGCCGAACATCGAGTCCATCGCCGCCACGAACGTCTGTACGTCCTTCAGGAGCTGGCCGCCGAGCAGCTTGCCCAGGGCACCGGTCATCATCGACATACCGACGTTCAGGAACTTCATCCCCGCGCGGCCGCCGACCTTCGCCGGCGCCAGCAGGACCCGGATCAGCTTGCCGTCGAGGAACGACCCGAGCCGCTTCGGCGCGTCCAGGAAGTCGAGCGCGGAGCGGGACGGCGGCGTGTCGACGACGATCAGGTCCCACTCGTCCCTGGCGCGGAGCTGTCCCAGCTTCTCCATCGCCATGTACTCCTGCGTGCCCGCGAAGCCCGCCGAAAGCGACTGGTAGAAGGGGTTGTTCAGGATCGCCGAGGCCCGGTCCCCGTCCGCGTGCGCCTCGACGATCTCGTCGAACGTGCGCTTCATGTCCAGCATCATCGCGTGCAGTTCGCCGTCACCCTCGACGCCCTTCACGCGGCGCGGGGTGTTGTCGAGCGAGTCGATGCCCATCGACTGGGCGAGCCGGCGGGCCGGGTCGATGGTGAGCACCACGACCTTCCGGCCGCGCTCGGCGGCACGCAGCCCGAGGGCCGCCGCGGTGGTCGTCTTGCCGACGCCTCCCGAGCCGCAGCACACGACGATGCGGGTCTTCGGATCGTCGAGCAGGGGGTCGAGTTCGAGTACGCGCGCGGGGGACAGGCCGTGACGGGTGCCCTCCTTGGCGAGGGCCGGATCCTTGCTCATGACATCCCCCAACTCATGACATCCCCTGTTCCCGCAGCTCTGCGGCGAGTTCGTACAGGCCCGCAAGGTCCATTCCCTCGGCGAGCAGCGGCAGTTCGTGCAGCGGCAGATCCAGTTCGCCCAGGGCGGCGCGCTGTTCGTGCTCCAACGCGTACCGCTCGCCGTACTCCCCGGCCTGCGCCAGCAGCGGGTCCACCAGCCGCTCGGCATGCCCGCCGCGCCGCGCCCCGCCGAGCCCTGCCGCGGACAGCGACTGCGCCACGGCCGTACGCGGCACGGTTCGTACGAGTTCCAGTTCGGCCGCGTCCAACACCTCGGGCCGCACCATGTTGACGATGATCCGCCCCACCGGCAGCCGCGCCGACCGCAGCTCGGCGATTCCGTCCGCGGTCTCCTGGACGGGCATCTCCTCAAGGAGCGTCACGAGGTGGACCGACGTCTCCGGAGACTTCAGCACCCGCATCACGGCCTGCGCCTGATTGTGTATCGGGCCGATCTTCGCGAGGCCCGCCACCTCGTCGTTGACGTTCAGGAAGCGGGTGATGCGGCCGGTGGGCGGCGCGTCCATGATGACGTAGTCGTATGCGAACCGCCCGCTCTTGTCCTTCCGCCGCACCGCCTCGCACGCCTTTCCGGTCAGGAGTACGTCCCTGAGGCCGGGCGCGACCGTGGTGGCGAAGTCGATCGCGCCGAGCTTTTTCAGGGCCCGGCCGGCGCTGCCCAGTTTGTAGAACATCTGGAGGTAGTCCAGAAGGGCCAGTTCGGGGTCGATGGCGAGGGCGTACACCTCCCCGCCCCCTGGAGCGACGGCGATCTTTCGCTCCTCATAAGGCAGCGTCTCCGTTTCGAAGAGCTGCGCGATGCCCTGCCGGCCCTCGACCTCGACGAGAAGCGTCCGCTTCCCCTCGGTCGCGAGGGCCAGCGCGAGGGCGGCGGCGACCGTTGTCTTTCCGGTCCCGCCCTTGCCGCTGACGACCTGGAGCCTGCTCACGTATTCGAGCGTAACCAGTCCGTGCGCGGACTAAGCGGGAGGCTGTGGATAACCTCGGCGAGGTCGGCCGTCCGGCCGGTGTGCCGCAGCGGCTAAAGTCGGCCGCATGACCAAGTGGGAATACGCAACCGTGCCTCTGCTCGTCCACGCCACGAAGCAGATTCTGGACACCTGGGGCGAGGACGGCTGGGAGCTCGTCCAGGTCGTGCCCGGGCCGAACAACCCCGAGCAGCTCGTGGCCTACCTGAAGCGGGCCAAGGCGTGAGCTCGGTCGAGGCGCGGCTGGCGGAGCTGGGGCTGACGCTCCCGGAAGTCGTTCCGCCGCTCGCCGCGTACCAGCCGGCTGTGCAGTCCGGTGTGTACGTCTACACCTCCGGCCAGCTGCCGATGGTGGAGGGCAAGCTTCCGGTCACCGGCAAGGTGGGTGCGGAGGTCACGGCCGAGGAGGCCAAGGAGCTGGCGCGCATCTGCGCGTTGAACGCCCTGGCCGCCGTGAAGTCCGTCGCGGGCGACCTCGACCGGGTGGCGCGCGTGGTGAAGGTGGTCGGTTTCGTGGCGTCCGCGTCCGACTTCACCGGTCAGCCCGGCGTCATCAACGGCGCGAGTGAGCTGCTGGGTGAGGTGCTGGGCGACAAGGGCGTGCATGCGCGGAGCGCGGTGGGGGTGGCGGTGCTGCCGCTGGACGCGCCGGTGGAGGTTGAGGTTCAGGTGGAGCTGACGGGGGCGTAGGGCGGCTGCGGCTGCTCTGTGCGGCTGCTCTGTGCGGATGCCTGCGGATGCCTGCGGCGGCCTGTGCGGGTGGGGTGGGGGTGCGCGTAGCGCCTTGCGTTGGGTGGGGGGTCGGGGCCGCGT